>CAMCYI010000004.1 GCA_945883845.1 Bacteriovorax stolpii
ACAACAATCATCTCAATACGCGGACGACCCGGAATCTGTGAGGCCACACTAATGCGAACAACATCACCTTGAGTTCCTCTGATCCGGTCAGCAAACAAACTCAAAACATTCAAGTCTCTTGATTCGAACCCGGCATAGGCTTCAGTAGAAACTGTCCCGAGATCAAGCTGAGGATTACTTTCTGCTTCCGTCATCACGCGTGGATCAAGAGAATCACTCCCCGATCCGCCGACTCTGCGATCAGTCCCGACAATAATTGAACCATCTGATGAAGAACGAAGTTGATCATAACGAATGACTGAACTCACAGGTCTTCTGCCGGCGGCCCCTGCTCCGGAAACAACGTCGCCAAGACTCGCACTACCAAATCCTCCTACATTTCCTGCGCCGACCGGAAACGTCGAAGCTCCGCCACCCATGGATTGCAGAGGTGCCTGCGATTGAAACATAGGTGTCGGGCCACCAGGTGCATCGACGACAGAGCGATCTCCGCTTCCGCTCTGATCAGGTGAACCAGCAATTGATCTCTGTGGATTTCTGGCCGCAGCTTCAAGAGATGCAATACGTGCCTGAAGTTCGTCTGCGTTTTCCTGCTGCGTTTGACGGAGAGTTTGCAGCGACTGGATCATGGCCTGAAGTTCCGAAAGTTGAGAACCAGACGCTGCAGGGATCTGAGCTTCAGTTACTTGCCGGCGCGTATCGATTTCGCGGATTCTTGTTTCAGTTGCCACTTTCTGCTCACGGTAAGTTGCTAGTTGCTCAACTGGTGTGCCTTGTGGAACAGGGACGCGTGCGAGCATGACTGGAGAAAGTGTCGGAGCATAAGTAGCGTAACTGCCCGGCTGAACTCCTCCGCGAGATGTCCCTGGTTCAGGGGCCGGACGCACATTCTTTGCGACTTCAGTTCTGCCGGTTGAACCTTCAGCGACGACTCCTGTTCTTTCTGTTTCGGACTTGGCTGTATTGTTGGTGTTAGATCTAACTTGATTGATCGCATTCGTTCGATCAAGATTCGTTGGCTGTCTAATACTCGCAGCAGGGTCTACCCCGTCATCGAACGCTGGACCAGTGGCCACTTGGCTTCCGATTGGTTGTCTCTGCAAACCATCACGTACAACTCTGCCCCGGATAAACTCGAAGTAGTCTCTTGTTGGAGAGTGGAGATCGTCTATGCTCGTCACATCAGTATTTCCCATCTCTCCCGGATAGTCAGTCATGAACTTAAACATGAGTGGATTCGGGTTTCGCGGATTGCAATCAAGAGTACGTCTTTCCGGCGTTGCAGTTGAACAGTAGCTTTCGCGGTATTGACTGAATTCCATGCTGGCAGGAGTTTTAGTCCGGTTAAAACGTGGCCTTTCACAAAGCCAGTTTCGACTGGTTTCGACATCTGAGTTACTCGACATCGCTACATTGTTAAGGTCGCCTATAATCGCATTACGTCGGAATGCTGGAGACATTAGTGATTGATCAGTCCTGAGTCTCGGAATTTCACGATCCATGGACTTACAGTACTGAGCATAGTCAGCAACACAAGCTGCGAAATTCTGTGTGAGATCTCTGCAGTTCGTTTCCATACCCGCAGGAGTGAAGTAAAATGGATTGGCGATGCGCTCTCGCGCACGTTTCGCTTCATCAAGCAGCCCTTGCAAAGCTCCCTCACCTACTGACTGAACTTCACCCATGACAATTTCATCTGCAAAGATGGCGGCACTTTCCTGAGTTAAGCGCTCGAGTCTCGCCTGACTGACAAAAGCCTCGCGACAGTTATCCATATTGGCAGCAGAACACGCAGTGTCCGGCAGATTATAGGCCGTCTTGAGCTTTTCAAAGAGTGCGGTTTTGGCATTCATAATCGCAGGCGTAGTAGCACTCGACATGAAAAGGTTCTTATAAAGAGGATTGTTGTTGAGGAACTTCATCCGCGAGAAGTACAAAGCTGCACTTCTATTTTCTTCCTCGGAAATCGAATCAGGGTCTCTATATTTTCTCGCGAGGTATTCACGGACGTGGGTTACCAGTGAATTGTAATTCCAGTCTCCATCGTTGAACTGAGAATTTGTGCGTGCCAGGATCTGCATATTTTCGTAGAAGACAAAGTCTCCCGGGCCACCTGAAGGAACCTGGGCAAAATTCATTAGATCTCTTGTCGTCGCACATGAATTGAAATTCTGGGGAGTCTGGAGAAAAGATGTATCCAGGTCAGCATTGAATCTATCCTCTGTGCCAGAGTTGCGTAAAAGGTTGTTGGCTTCTCTGAGTTCGCTCTGAAAGTTAGCATCAAAACGCCCGTCCCGAAGGTTATAGCTTCGCACGAGTTCATCAGAGGATTGGCCTCCAGGCCTGAACAAGGAAGCCTGAAAAAGCATCCCATTTCTCGCAAGAGATAGTTCTCCTGAAATTCTGCTGATATTAGCTCTGAGCTCGGGGATTCGCTCCCTTTCTCTATTGAGAGTGGGATTCACTGTCGGAGATGAACTTCTCATGATCGGGCCGGTGATTTCATTTGCCTCAAGGCACTTACACACTTCCATGTCACGATAGAGAACTATATTTGCTGATGAAGAATTAGAATCGGTTATCGAGACGTTATTAAAAGCCGAGTCACGTTCTCTCATGAGATCAGCATTGTTTCTCATGCAACCAGTTGTGAACTGCGAGATGAGCGAAGTCATCTCATCTGCCGGCAGATCGCACAGTCTCGGAGTCTGCGAAAACGCAGAAAAACTTGTGAGAATGAATAAAAAGGCAAACTTCTTCATGACGGTAGACTCCAATCAACGTTTCGGTCTGGAGATTCATTGTCTTGAACAAGATTAACCTAAATGCTCGGGATCTCTTACTGCATCAGAAGTTCAACGACTTAGCTTATAGGGTGTACCACTTAACGGAAGGCACCTACCTCGTCGCTCCACCGATGGCGCCATTCAAAGCTGCCAGCGTCCTGATCGGTTGAAACAGAAGTCTTCCGTTATTCTTCACTACGATCATTTCAATTCGCGGACGGCCCGGAACACTTGCGGCGACACTGATGCGAACGATGTCACCAGGTATATTGCGGATACGATCAGCAAACTGTCCGAGAATTCCGAGATCCCGATTTTCAAAACCAGAATATGTCTCCGGTGAAACAGCTCCAAGATCCACCGAAGGATTCTGTGCAGCTGCAGAGACAAGACCGGCATCAACTGAACCTGGACCTGAAGAAGATCTATCAGTGGCAACAATGAGAGAACCGTTAGCACTCACTCGTGCTAAGTCATACTTCACCATCATTTCATGTGAACTTCCGGGAGACCTTGCGGCTGCACTTCCACGTCCTATACTACCGGCAATTCCTGCGAATCCTCCTCCATTACCACTGTCTAATCCAGAGCGCGTATTCCCAACCGGGAAAGCAGAAGTCCCGGATCCTACGATCTGAGGAGCAATTGGTGCCACACGCGGAGAAAAATCCTGAGGCACTGTTGGGCCTGGAAAACGCCCGGTGCCCTGGTCAGCAACACTGGCCACCGATCGACCGGCCGCCGGGGTTTCGAGCCCTCTGATCCTGTCTCTTAGAGAAGAAGCCTCTGCTCTTTCTGTTTCAACAGTTCTTGTGAGTGATGAAATGAGGGAACGCAAATCAGTTAAGTCCGTTGCCGGCGTCTGAGGAGCTCTTGCTCTCGCACGTGCATCAGCAAGGCGAGTTTCAGCTTCCTGTGCAGCACGCTCAGCTGCTTCTTCTCTTTCCCGTAAGGCAGCGATCTGATCTGTAGTCGCTGCATCCAGAATTGCTCTCGCAGGAATAATCGCCACCGCTGGAATGGCCGCAGAAGGAGAAAGAAGTGGATTAAAATTTAAAAGAGGATCAGACCCCTGTGGAGAGGTAACTGAACGAGGAGATGCCTCAGGTCTGACTGCCCTCTTACCTTCATCTGAAATGCGCGCAGCAGATTCAGCAACACTGCTTGAGAAATTTCTCATGGCCGTGCCTGTGCTCGACCCGGCCATCATCGCTTCAGCGGCTGCTTTCGTTGATGAGCCAGAATATCGGCTTCCGTATCCCGCAGAATTCACCTGCCCCACGTCGACATCGGCAACAGCAGTTTTTGCTACAGCAGATTCTGGCTGACCAGCGTCTGGCTCAGTTGTAATTGTATTAGAGATGTAATTAAAAAACACCCGAACCTCAGCGCTCATTTCCTGATTTCCGGAATTAGGTTCCCCGGGATATGCCTGGAGGTATGCGATCAGCATCGTCTTTCTTCCCTCTTCAGTGTTCTGACACATGAGGGCCTCAGGGCCGGCAGAACAATTGTTCGTTTTGAAGGTCATCGCATCCATGGTCGCAGGAGTTCTTTCTGGATTCGAGCGCGGAGAATTGCACAGGGCCTGTTCGATATAATCAGCTTCAGTACTCAAGGCTGGACCATTTGATATCGGTCGGGCGAGCTGGGGATAAACATGGGAATTGATCGCAGATTCAAATTCGTTACCCGAGTAACTCGGAAGCATTCTGTCCATGTTCCTGCAATACTCAGCAAAGAGCGCAAGACAATTGGCAAGATTTTCGCCAGTTCTGTCGCTGCAGTTTTCACTCAGGCCCTCAGGCAGAAAATATTCCTGGAAAGGGATCATTCTGTTGATCGTTGATTCGGCCGTATCCATCAGATGATCAATCACTTCACGTCCGGTTGCCCGGGCAGCATCAATCACTACGGAGTTAGCGAGAATCTTCGCCGCTTCCCTTCTTAAGTCCTTATGTCTTTTCTCTCCGGCAAATGCCTCTGCACAGAGATTCAGCTGAGGATTCGTGTTATTACACTTATCATTAGGAAAAGTTACCGAGCGCTTAATAGCATCAAAGAGGTCCGCCTTCGCACGGGTGACAGCAGGTCTATTTGAATCCGACATAAAAAGATTTTTATAGAGAATATTGTTATTGAGAAACTTCATGCGCAGAAAAGCATCATGCAAGTCACTTTCCTGAGCGGGCGAGACTCCGACCATCGGGTCGCGCTGCAGGTAGGTGTCAACCTTCTCCATGAGCTTCGAGTAGTTCCAGTCGTCAGGGTCAAAAGTCATGGAAGCGGTTTTGATATAAAATTCATTTTTTTCGGGAACCTGTCTGGTGTAGCCAAGAATCTCCCTGGGAGAGATACATGAAGTCATAGGAACAGGATCCTCCATGTAGGATCTCGCAAGAGTAACATTCACCTGGTTAACTTCTCCAGGCCGGTGACCACGGGATAGGGACTGGTTCAGAGAACGGGAACGGTTTGCAATCGTAGAATCGAGTTCATTAAAATTAAATGCACTGATAAATTCATTCACGCCATCAGTGTCTGACATGAGAAGCGTTGCCTGGAGAAGCATGCCGTTTCTTTCGTTGGCGAGCTGGTTATTGTAGGTCGTGATGTTATTGTTTTTTTCAGTCAACGCCATATCTGCTGATCTTGTATCTACTGTCGGAGTTGGAGTCTGCGGAAGGATCCGCATGATCGGAGTTGTGATCGGGGCCCGGCGAAGACATGTGCAGATTTGTCGATCGACCTGCATGAGCTGAGATGAGTTAACATCTCCCCGCTCGGCCATGGCCTGTCTCTGTTCCGAGCGCCAGCATTGATTCGTCATCTGCGTGACAAGTTCTTCACCTTGGCGTGAAATTTCCAGTCGGGCCTGCTCACAGGGCTGCTCTCCAGTCCGCTGGGCAAACGCCAGATGCGTGTTTAAAACTACCGCCAGAATGGGGAGAACAAACTTCATTAAAATACTCCAGACAGACCTATCGGAAGCGCCGCGCAAAAACGTTAGATTAGGATAACTTAAACACTTTCCCTGAGGAAATCCTCATGGGGATCAAGGACTTACCTTTTAGCTAATGCCTTGAAAATATGCCCCCATTGAGGTTTCATGCTGTTACATGAATCAAAAAAAATCTCCTCCGAATTACCATTGGGTCTCCACAGAAGACGGAAGCCAGACACTCTTCTCTGAAAGATTCCAGGAAGCATGTCATTCGACTTCGGGAGCTCGTTCAGAAACATTGCTCCACTACATTCACGGCTGCAAAATTCCAGAAAAAAGTTCGGCAAAAGAAATGACCATTCTCGAAGTTGGTTTTGGTCTCGGCCTGGGATTTCTCACAACTCTTGAAGTATTGAAAAACTCTCCACATCAGTTTCATTTTGTTTCTCTGGAGATTGATGAAGGCCTTGTCCGCTGGTTTGTCGAAGAACATAAAACTCTCCTGCAAAACATTCAGTGGACGGAGCTGTCGCTCAAGGCCAGACATGAAAATGGAACACTCGAAGTTTTAATCGGTGACGCCCGTCAGATACTACCACCATACTCTTCACTTCAATGGGATGCCATTTATCAGGACGCATTTTCACCGAAAAAAAATCCGTCGCTTTGGACAGTGGAGTGGTTCGAACTTCTGAAGAAACATTCTGCTCAGGATGTCCTGATGTCGACGTATTCAGCATCAAGCTCCATCCGCAAAAGCATGATCGCTGCGGGCTGGAAAATTCACAAGGGTGAAAAGTTTGGCCCCAAGAGAACATCTACCAGAGCATCTCTCACTGGTGAGACTGATTTCGACATCTCTGAGCATCTCGCGCGATCACCCTCACCTGCACTTACAGACGCCAACATGGAACAATATGGAAAATAAAATCTGCAAACTCCTTCACATCCCCCATCCGATCATCCAGGCCGGCATGGTCTGGGTCTCCGGTGGAAAACTTGCGGCCGCAAGTGCGAACGCCGGCATTCTCGGAGTGATTGGTGCTGGTTCCATGAAACCTGATCTTCTTGAACTTCATGTTCAAAAAGCAAAATCCCTCACATCTCACCCCGAGCGTCTCGCCGTAAACGTTCCTCTTCTTTATGAAAAAACAAAAGAACAACTCGAGACAGCGCTCAAGCTGGGAATAAAAACGTTCATCACGTCTGCAGGGTCCCCAAAAACATACACGCAGTGGCTGAAAGATCAGGGTTGTGTTGTGATCCACGTCACCTCGTCACCAGAACTCGCATTGAAGTGTGAAGCGGCAGGATGTGATGCCGTCATCGCAGAAGGATTCGAGGCCGGTGGACATAACGGGAGAGATGAAATCACAACTCTCGTTCTTATTCCTCAGGTTGTTGATGCCGTAAAAATTCCTGTCATCGCCGCCGGTGGCATCGCTGATGGCAGGGCCATGGCCGCAGCCTTTTGTCTTGGTGCTGGAGGTGTTCAGATGGGAACACGGTTTGTAGCAACAAAGGAATCAAGCGCACACGACCACTTCAAGGCGGCCGTCATCGCTGCGACTTCGTCGAGTACCATGCTGATGATGAAAAATGTCGTGCCGGTCCGCTTGCTGAAAAATAAATTCTTCGACGAAATAAAAATGATGGAGGATCGCTGTGCCACTCCGGCAGAACTCATCCAGCACCTGGGCCATGGACGCGCGAAAGAAGGAATGCTTGACGGAAACATGGAACGCGGAGAACTCGAGATCGGGCAGATCGCGGCACTTATTCGCGACATTCCTACAGTTGAGGTCCTTGTGAAAAGAATCCTTGCTGAGTATGAAAGTGCGAAGCTGCGCCTTTAGATCAGTAGGCCGTGCCCCGGTAGTATTCAGCATCAGAGCATTGCGGAGGAATTTGACGGCAGCGTGGATCCTCGTTGGAAATTTGCGAGAACTGAGAGCAAACTGCATAGCCGGGTGCCTCTCTCGCGCAATACCCAGAAATGATTTTTGCAAAATGAACGTCTGTCAGAAGATTTCTCATCGTCGTTTTTGAAACATACGTCACAACGTTATTGGCATAAGTCACTCCAGGAGTGGCCCCCGGTCTGAACGTCGTATCAAGAAGCTTTCCGTTGCATGTTGAACAAGGGTTCCCCATCTGAGCGTACCCCTCTAAAAGATCTGGTCTAAGTTCCGTCGTTCTTCTGCAGATGTCATTATCACAAGAACAGCGGGTCACCCGTGGGATCACCTTTGGAAAGAACTCAAAATGATTTCCCATCTGCGTCTCTCCAGCTGGAACGATCCGGCAAGACCACTCGGCTACAAACACCCCATTCTCATGGTACTCGTCACAAAGACCGAGCAAATGCAAAATCTCATGAGTGATCGTTTCGCAGCCCCAGCTATTACGATAGAAAGTTGCATTTCCTCTTGTCT
Source organism: Bacteriovorax stolpii (assembly GCA_945883845.1). Classification (GTDB taxonomy): domain Bacteria; phylum Bdellovibrionota; class Bacteriovoracia; order Bacteriovoracales; family Bacteriovoracaceae; genus Peredibacter. The sequence continues at coordinate 8,166 of CAMCYI010000004.1, forward strand.
CAGTATCAGGAGCAATTGAAATATTAACCTGCTGAGGTCTTTGGTCTTCTGGAAGGGCAGCTGCCTGTTCAGAAGAAAGTGCTGTAATGGTGAGTGATTTTCCGTCAGGCCCTTTAAGGTAAGGTTGAACGAGGGCCATGCACCCGCGGATTTTTTCAAGTGTCGCAGGCCCGTTTGATGGGTTGGCAGGATCAGTGACGTTAAGGTTAAGAACGGCTTCGTATGAAGTGTCACTCACCCGTTTCATCACATGGTACGCAGGTATCTGCAGACGACTTCGATGGTTGAATTTTTTGGATTGCCCGGGTTGCAGAGGAATGTTCCTGCAATCATCCTCCTCACTCTTTTCATCAACCACCTTGATGAGCTCGGCAAGGAGATTAGTAGGGTTTTGCTCGCAAACAGTCAGCATCTGATCATCTGTAATTGTTATCGTTCCACGCAGTCTGGCGAGCAATTCTTTGGCATCTGCAATAACTGGCGCGCGCACTAACAAGAGGTTCGCGCGATCACTTGAACGTGTCCCTCTTAAATACTCTGCTTCAGTGACGAGATAATCCGCATTGGCGAGCAGAAAATCCTGCGTGAACTGTGCTTGTCCGGCGTCGTCTAAGATTCCCCTGCCGTTGGGGGCGTATTGCTCTCTTTCAACATCTGTCAGCAAACGCGGCAATGCCATCTGGGCATGGGCGAGAGGGAAATTCAAAAGTAACAATGCAAAGAGGACAATGAATTTTATCAACGTACAGTGCCTCTGTAATAATTTTCGTTCGAGCATTCAGGTGGAATATTCCGGCACCGTGAATCCTGACTGGATATTTGCGAGAACTGTGAGCAGCGGGCGTATCCCGGAGCTTCCCTCTGACAGTAACCGGAGATCATTTTCGTAAACTGGACATCAGTCACGAGAGAACTGCGTATTGGTCTGGTCACGATCACAAGATTGTTTCCCACAGGCCCGCTTTGAGTTTCTGTTGAAGCAGATCCGTACCTGACTTCAAGGGGCATTCCTGAGCCCAGCTGCATGCAGGGATTTTCCATCCTGATCCGAGGTTCAGTATATGAGCGGGGAAGACGGGTCAGGGCAGCTAAGCATTCAGCGTTTCTGCACGGGCAGACCACAGTTCTCGCAACAGCAGTTGGAAAGAAATCAAAGTGATTCCCCATAATCGACGGCGTTTCCGGAACCACACGACAAGACCACTCGGCCACGAATCCACCATTTTCGTGATACTCATCACAGAGCCCAAAGAGGTGAAGGATTTCGTGAGTGATCGTGTCGCACTTCCAGTCGTTGTGGTACGAAAAAGCGTGTCCCCTGCCGGCCTCTTGTGCGACGGAAATATTCGCCGGCATAGGGCGCTCTGCTTCAGGTAGGAGTGCTGTTTGCGCCGGAGTCAAAATTCTGATTTCCATCGTCTTGCCATCCGGACCTTTCAAATACGGAGCGATGGTATTCATGCACCCTCTGATTTTTTCCAATGTTCTCGGACCGTTCGCAGGGTCACCAGCGTCAGTTACATTTAAATTCAGAGAGGCCTGATATCGATTAGCGTCCAGTCTTTTCACCACCTGATACGCAGGAACCTGAAGCCTTGAACGGTGATTAAATCTGGCCGACTGACCTACTTGCAACGGAATATTTCTGCAGTCTTCTTCTTGAGTTTGATCATCCGTTCTGGCCACGAGGGCGGCCACGAGATCAGACGGTCTATCTTCACAGACATCAAGCATATTTTCCTGGGTGATCTCGATCGTCCCGCGAAGTCTCTGAGTGAGGTCGCGCGCCTCTGCGAGCACCTGAGTCCGCGCCCGGTTGTATTCCGCCTGTTGCTCCGGTGTAGCCGATCTGATGGCCGCTGCAAATGATGGGTCGCTCACCAGGAACTGCTGGTTGGAAACAAGATAATTCTGAACAGAGTTTGAATAATCTGTGTCGTCCATGACCGCTACGCCTGAGGGGATCAGACGTTCCCGGTCGGCCGGCGAGAGCAAGTTTGGCCTGAAGGCCTGGCCCATGAGCTGAGAGGATAAAATGAATAAAACCAGAATGAGATATTTTCTAGCGAACATAGATCACTCCGTAAGGCTCAAATATGCAGGCAGTGGCACCGTCCATTGGCAGGCACTTGTTCGTCGGCACTGTCTGATACGGACCCGGTTTGCCGTCTGTGTAAATGCGCATCTTCTTGAGATCATCGGTGACCTCAATGCCATTTTCGAGTTTCCATTCTTTCTTCTGGAGATTCTTAAAAACACTTTGCAGATCTTTATCAAGAACAGAATTATCTGTGATCCGGAATTCATCCACTAGCCAATGCGGCCGATGAAGCGGATCACCAGTGAGCTGGTTGAAGGTGAGTTTTTTTTCGCGAAGGAACCTGTCCGTCGTGCGGATTTTTCCGGCGATGACTTCTGTCTGACTTGCTTCCGGTTTGCTGTTGACGGCCTTCATCGTCCCGACACGCAGATCTTTTTTTTGATCAAAGAAAGTCGACCGTTTCTCATAAATCACAGAATTTTTTTGAATCAGGAATTTCTGGAGGTGTGAGGCCCGCGCATCGGACTGGAACCTTGAGAGGTCCGTGGCACTCGCAAACGTGGCGGAAAAGAGGAGAAGAAAAAGCATAGGACCTCCTCTCTTATTTTACGTCGTTTACGAGGGAAACTCCCCGATCGGTAGAATTTACCTCTACTTAAACAATGGGCCCCAAAAAGGGGCCCCTCAAATAGCTGACAGTTTTAAGATAAAAGTTAAATCATCGCCCTTTCCAGAGCGTTGATACGGTCATCCAGAGATGGATGGGTCGAGAGGAAGCTCATGACCCCTTTTTTCGAGGAAATCTTCATCGTATTCAGGGCCTCGTGTGAATCGTCCACGTACTCGATGCGGGCCTTGAGCTTTCGGAGGGCCGCGATCATTTTCTGTTTACCTGCAAATTTCGCCCCGCCGGCATCGGCCCGGAATTCCCGCATGCGTGAAACATAGGCGACAACAAACATCCCGAGAAAAGAAAAAGCAATTTCAAAAACCATCACCGTCATGTGATAAGCAAAGCCCCCAGCGGCCGGACGATCATCATCCTGGTCACCTTTCATGGCCTGCGATAGGGCAAAGGCAGCAATGCGCGCGAAGAACATAACAAAGGCGTTCACAACACCCTGAACGAGGGCCATCGTCACCATGTCACCATTGGCGACGTGAGCGATTTCGTGAGCGAGAACACCTTCAACTTCTTCTGCATTCATCTGCTGAAGAAGACCACTCGAGACAGCAACAAGAGCATTATTTTTTGAAGGCCCTGTGGCAAATGCATTCACTTCCTGGGATTGATACACACCCACTTCCGGCATTTTCTCAATTCCGGCCGAACGCGCGAGCATGTGAACTTTGCGGACGAGATCGCCATACTGGCCTCGATCATCCACGATCTGCACACCCATCATTCTTTTCGCCATGAACTTCGACAACAGGAGGGAAATTCCTGAACCGGCAAAACCCCAGATCAAGCAGAAGACCATCAAGGCCTGGTAGTTCATTCCGGCGGCGGTAATATATGAGTTGAGTCCCAGCACAGACATCACAATCGAAACAGTGACCATCACTAAAATGTTAGTTAGCGCAAAAAGAAAAAATCGTTTAAACATAAGCATTCTCCATTCGAAAAACATTCTCTTATCCAAGATGGGATCGAGATTTTGAACGTCAAGGTTTCGGCTACTTATGAAATTTACCATAGACGACAGACAAGATTAATGTTTTTTAGGGAGCTCACAGTGGCAAAGTGTGCTCTTGCGCGACGCAGTTATGAGCGTGCAAATCTGTTATTGTCTTACATGATATTGCCTCTTTCATGTTGAAATTGTTACGCTTTGGGCAAGAATAAAAGGATTTATTTTATGAAAAAAATTATCGCTCTGTTGGGCCTATGTCTTATTAACTCAGCCTTTGCCGCACTCGATCCGGTCATTGAAGAATCTCTCTACTTAAAATACCAGGAAAGCATTCTCAGTAAGAACCATCATAAGAACGCCATGGTTGGATTCACTCACCTAGAGCAGGAAATATTTGTCGATGCTGTGGAAACTCTCGCTCTGGAAAATTCTCCGGAAGCACTTGTTGCTCTCGAAAACATCAACACGATTACCTTCGGCGTTGTGGAAGATCTTCGGGTTTCAATTCTTCGCCTCAAGTATGAAACACAAACATCTCTCCCGGAAGCTCTGGTCAACGAACTCACAACGTTACTTCTTGACCGGGAAGTTGATGTCAAACTCATCTATACTCTTGCTGCTTACGAAAAAATCCTCATCAAGGCGGGTGCTTCAAACATCATTGAACTCGCAAAACGCCATCCGCAGTACTCGGACGTATCTGATGATGATGATTTCAGGCAGACTCTCTCTGACGACATCTTTTCTGATCTCGTTTACAAAAATCCCGATGTCACTGACTACATGAATGGTGAATACGTAAACTCAGTGAAAATTTTCATGTTCTGCCGCGAAAACAGACTCTATCCATGCCTCATGGTGATGAAAGATGTTCATGGCCAGCTCGTTCGCGAAGCTAACGGTAAGCTCTGGACTCATCCCGCACTCGCCTCTTCAAAACAAGGACTTCCAAGTTACTCACGTAACGGAAACACGCCCACTGGAGTCCTCACAATTGATTCTGTTATGCCAGCTGCAGATCAGGTCACTTCATTCGGAAAATACCGTCGCATGATCCTCAACTGGGTGCCTAAATCTAAAGATGAAGTTCTCATGCTCTCTCTTCTTCCGGAAAGTTCAAAAAGCAAAGACTGGTGGAAAGAAGCTCAGGTGTCTCGTGACATCGGCCGGAATTACCTTCGTATTCACGGTTCAGGAAAATTGAATCCGGATCCTAAGACTCCGTACTTCCCGTTCAACCGTACAAGTGGATGTATCTCTCAGAGAGAAAACACTTACAACGGAGTGACTTATAAAGACCAGCGCGAGATCCTCGACTCCGTTATGGTTGCCATGAATCTCAAGCCGGTATTCGCGAATGAACTTGCAGTTAAAGGGATTCTCTACGTCACAGAGATCAACGATATTCAGGAACCAGTATCACTCGAGGCACTCAACCAACTCGGGATCGAATAAGGCCTAATGCTCACTCAGAATCTTCCTCATTACGAGCTTCTCGACTCAGGATTGGGTCGGAAGCTCGAAATTATTTCCGGCATCACTGTCGATCGTCCATCACCTCAGGCCATCTGGAAGCCACTTCTTAAAGAAACTGATTGGGCGAAGGCCAATTCAGTCTGCGTGCGGACTAAAGATGGCGGCGGAAAGTGGGAACACAAAAAACTTCCGCCAGAAGACATCACTCTCCCTTTTAAAATCGAAAATAAGACTCTGCAGTTTCGTCTGAAGTTTACTTCGTTCGGGCATTGCGGTGTTTTTTTCGAGCAGATACCTGTGTGGGAGTGGCTCTACCAGGAAGTGAAAATCCTTAAAGAAAAACTCGGTCGTGCTCCCAAAGTGGTTAACCTTTTTGGCTACACTGGATGTGCGAGTATCGTGATGGCAGCTGCCGGTGCAGAAGTTTTTCACGTGGACAGCTCAAAAGGTGTTCTTGATTGGGGTAAAGAATCCCTCGCCCTTTCGAAGATGGATGGAAAGAGTGTCCGCTGGGTGCAGGAAGATGCGCAGGAATTTTTACGCCATTCCTTTAAGAAGAACTTCATCTACGACGGAATTCTCGCCGATCCTCCGAGCTGGGGCCACGGTGTAAAAAAAGAAGTCTGGGATTTTGAAAAACATATTCATCTTTTGATTGAGCTGATGCTCTCGACTCTCACAAAAGAAAATAGCTTCCTCTTCCTTTCAAGTCACACCCATGGAGTTCAGCCCGAGGCCTTGAGAAATATTCTTTTTGATAAGCGCTGGAAAGAGTTTGGGCCTGGAGAACTGGGTGTCAAACATCAAAGAGATTCACGGATTTTACCTGCGGGAATTTTCTGTACGGCGAGATCTTATTCCGCGGTGGAGCGCTGAAAAAAATCTGCATTCATGCGGTTGTCCTGAGTGTTAAAAAAACGCTGAAGATAATCCACTTTATTTTTAAGAATCGGATCATTCAAAGTCCAGTTTTGCACTCTTGATCCGTAACCTTTCGTCATCATCCACGCAAAGACTTCGGCCTTATCTTCCTCGATCGCCGTCGTCGCGTATCGGCTCACAAATCCAGGTTGGCTGTGTCCTGTATTATGAAATCCACCTGCGCAGCTGTAAGTCTGAGCAGCATTGCTCGAGTATTGGTGCTTGCTATCATTCATCGCGGCCCAGGACGGATCATTAAAATGCATGTCTCCATTTTTTTTCCCTTCAAGGAAATGATAAAACTCGTGGTGAACTCTGAGTTCCATTCCGGGTTCACACTGAAGGTCGTTGTTGTCGGCATAGATCAATGCGTTCGATTCAGGGGCAGGCATGGCCTTTCTCATCTGCCCGATGACCTGGAGATTTTTAGCAAAGTACACTCTCCGAAAATTCATGTTGCGCAGAAAATTTCGCGGATACTGTGAAAGGGCCGAGTAAGTAATGTTAGCAAGTCGCTTCAGCCTTGCGCGATCTTCCGGATTATTTCTGAATCTCTCCCAGGTCCCCGCTCCAAGATGATCACCCCAGCGAGGATTAATCCCTAGTGCCCGAAACTTGATTTCAATTTCCATTTTCAGATCATGGAGATTGTTGATCCCACTGAATTGATCCGGATACGGGGGCCGCTTTGGGCATTCTTCAGCAAGACTGTCGTAGAGCACTTTGTTCGTGATATTGGTGATTTCAGAAGCAAGATCAGAAAGTTCTGTCACGGGCATCACAGTACAGACGAGACTATCCTCCTGTGCCCAGGCGGAAAACATAGAGAACAGGATGAAAGGAAGCATCCACATAGGATGATTTTCGGTATTTTCGTGAGAAGATGAAGGGAAATCAGATTCCTTGACGGTACCACTCGGTTAAGAGCGAAGCCGTAGCATTGGAAACGTTCAAGCTCTCAACTTCACCAGAGCCGGGAATCGAAAGGAGCTTACTCATCCGCTTAAGCATGGGAGCTGAGAGGCCCTCACGTTCGGCCCCCAGGAAAACGATCGCTTTCTCCGGAAATTTTGTCTTGAACAGGGACTCCCCTTGATGACTAGAAGTTGCAAAGAACTCGTAGCCCAATTTTTTAGCTTCTTCAAAAACCGGGGCCCACTTGTCGAGGTGCAAGGCCGGTACTATTTCCGCTCCACCTTCGGCTGTTCTCATGGCAGAAGCACTAAGTGCCACCGGGACTTTTGCTTCATAGAGAATTCCACTCACACCAAAGTGCGCGGCCGTTCTCATGATGGCACCGAGGTTATGGGGATTTTCAACTTCCTCAAGTGCCAGGATCAGCTTGCGGCCTGCACCACCCAGCATCTCTTTAAGCTCGGGAGCTTTTCTCGTTTTCACGATCAGGGCCACACCTTCGTGATGGGTCGACTTCGTGATCGCCTCGAGTTCTTCGAGAGTCACAACGTGGTAGGCGAGCTTTTTATCAACACAATGGCGAACTATGCCTTTGAATTCAAAAACTCCATCTTGGGTCACATAGGCCCGAATGATGTCATCTGCACGTTTCTGGAAGAGAGTCTGGCAGGCATGACGGCCGTAGACCTTCATTTCCTGGTTTTTTTTCGTCTGTTTCATGAGTTGCCTTTTAACACGCCACACTTTTAGTGTATAGAGTCTCTATGAATCATTTCACCGGATATCTTGCCATTCATCAGCTGGAGGCCGAACTCGAGCGCGAGCTGGAGATCCGTAAAATCCCGTTGAAAGAAAGGAAAGGCCGCTTATTCCTTGTGGAAGGCGATGCCCCCGATATGATCTGGGCCCAGGTCACAGCAAGAAATCTACAGTTCATCGACATCACGAGTATTGGCGACGGTGCCAAAAAACTCAAAGCTCTCGGCAGGAACTGGGGCCTGTTTACCGTCGATCATCATCGTCGAGCCCAGCTGATTCAGGATGAGCTTCCGAAGATCAATCAAAAGCCAATTCCTTTTCGCCATCCCCTGCCTTCTCTCCCGATGGGATTCTGGACACTTTGGGAGCCGAACCGCATTCTTGCGACTCAGGAAACAAACAATCCTTTTCCTCTGGGTGAAATGGATTTTCAGGAAGACAAGGTCATGCCTCCGTCCCGTGCCTACCTCAAGCTCTGGGAGTTTTTCACTCTCTACGCTCCTGAAGAGATTCTGGGAGGAAGATCCATCGATGTCGGTTCTTGTCCCGGCGGATGGACATGGGTTCTTCGCACACTGAATTTTGATCACACGATATCAGTGGATAAAGCTCCTATTGAAAAACGCATCATGGATCTGGGTCAGATAGAGTTCCGTCAGGAGAGTGCTTTCGGGCTTGACCCTGCTGCGGTCGGTGAGCTCGACTGGTTCTGCTCCGATATTATCTGTTATCCTGAAAGACTCCTGAATCTTGTGAAGAGATTTATGGAACATGGTCTCGTGAAAAATTTTGTCTGCACGATCAAGTATCAATCTGAAACCGACTGGGAACAGACGCTGAAATTTCTGGAAATTCCCGGATCGCGTATCGTCCACCTTCATCACAATAAGCATGAAGTAACCTGGTTTTTAAAAGGGGCCCTTTAGTGAAATATTACAACGCCGAGAAACCCGTCAGACTTAAACTGACAAGAGATGTGGTGAAGCACTTAAAACGTGGCAACCCTTGGGTCTTTTCAGACGCCATTGAAAAAGTAAAAGTACCGGAAGGAAGCTACGCCATTCTCTCGAGCCACAAGAATGAAGTCGTGGCCCACGGATTCTACTCTCCATCGATCAATCTATCGTTTCGTGTCCTGAACCTTGGCGATAAGAAATTTAATGATACAGAAGTTGTGGCGAGACTCAGACGCGCGATTGCCAACAAAAAACACCTCCTCACCCTCGAGAACAAATGCTTTCGTGTCCTCAATGGTGAAGGTGATGAGCTCCCTGGAGTTGTAGCTGATTTTTATCAGGGCACAGTGGTGATGAAGCTGGATGGTACTGGTTCAGAGAAGTTCTGGAACAAAGAGGCCCTCGCCAATTTCTTCATGGAACAAGACGAGATTCCGGTGAAATGTGTTTACTACAAACGCAAAAACAATGAAGAAGATAAGGGGATGATTCTCGCGGGCCAGTCAGACAGCTTAGGCGATCATGAATTCATCGAGCACGGAGTAAAATTCCGTACGAACATCATCGATGCCGCTAAAACCGGATTCTTTCTTGATCAACGTGAAAACAGAAATTTCATCCGCACAGTCTCTAAAGATAAAACGCTCCTCAATTTGTTCGGTTATACTGGAGGTTTCTCCGTTTATGCGGGCCTCGGCGGAGCAAAGATGGTGACAACTGTCGACATTGCTCCTCAGGCCATCAAGGCCTCAGAGCTTAACTGGCAGATCAACCTTCTTTCATCAGACCTTCACACAGCTGTTTGCGAAGATGCCTTTCTTTTCGTAGAGAACGCCATCAATGAGAAAAAGACATGGGACATTGTGATCACCGACCCACCTAGTTTTGCTCCCAATCAAAAGGCAGTAGCTAGTGCTCAGGAAGCGTATACAAAAATATTCTCTGACTCGCTCCGCCTCGTAAAAGACGGTGGATATTTCGCGGCTTCAAGTTGTTCGGGTCATATTACCTTTGAAAATTTCCTTGAGATTGTTCAGGAAGCGCTGGCAAAGGCGCGACGTCGCGGCAAAGTTCTTCTGATCAAAGGACAACCTGAAGACCATCCATTCCCTCTCGCTCTCCAGGACATGAGGTATCTTAAGTTTGTCTACCTTCAGGTCTTCAAGGACTAGTTGAAAACCTCTTTCTCAAATTTGTTAAGTATGATTTAACTATTTCATGTCGAAGAGGTCCGTTTTCGTATTCTTCAGTGGTTTTATTTTGTCCGTGCTTTGCATACAGGGGCTCTTCTATTTCCTTAAAGAGCGGGAGAAGATTTCTGACGCCCGAGAAATCAAGCTCATTCATGAAACTGTTAAAGACCGCTTCAGACTTTTCCTCAACCTTCCTCGCACTGTCACTCTCCTTGGTGCCGAATATTTCTCTGAGGGAGATTTCAAGACAAAAAGCTATGGCCCGTTCAATCTTGATCTTTTAGAAGGGAACAAAGAAATTCTGGGGCTCAATCTCGTGAACGAGAACGGCGAGATCATCAGAGTGTTTCCACAAAAAACTAACCAACATGCCATCGGACGCATTACACAGAATTATCCGGCACTCATCGATTCATGGAACGAGAAAAGGGCCTACTGGCTTTCCTCACCATTTGAGCTCTATCAGAAGCAAACCGGATTTGCTTTCTACGCACCCATCATTGAAAAAGAAAGACTTCAGGGTTGGTTTGCCACCGTTATCAGCAGTCATGAATTTTTCAATCAGTTTCGACTCACTGAGGTCCTTGATATCTACGAACTCAATATAAAAGATGCAGAAACCGGCAAGTCCTATTTCTCCAGTGGGCTTGATGAACAAACAGAGGGACTTAAATCCACTGTCATGATCGAAAACAGGACCTTAATCTTCAAATGCTGGAGAAAGAAAAATTTCGAAACATATATCATTCCCTGGTACGTTTGTTTCATCGTGAGCACACTCGCTGGTTGCGTTGCTCTTTTCATCTTCCATCTTTGGGAACATAGAAGACGAATCAAGCATCAGTTGAGGGATATCCGGATCCTTTTGAAACTCACTTCCCGTGAAGCTGTGACAAAACTCATTGAGTTGAAAACTACACCAGGAATCGATCAGAATGACCTTTCATATCTCAGTCATCTTCTGGAGCAGGTGGATCTCCTGCAAACAATGGCAAGCTCAGAATTAAAACATAAAAATCAAAAATTTGAACTCTTTCCACTTATCTTGAATCAGCTCGATGAACTCAAAGTTCCTCTGGAGAAAAAGAACATCCGGATCATCTTTGACCGCAAGGCCATGGAGAACCTAACCGTCCTCGTGAATCAAAACCTGATTGAAGACAGCGTTCTTCATCATGTCCTCGTTCATCTTGCCGTCTATACTTCAGAGAAGTCTGCCATCGAAATTTTTAGCATCGAGAAACCTCAAAAGTATTTTCTTATTTTCCATTCACATCACATCACAGGTCCGGAAGCTTTTCAGACCGATCGACGTTTTGAAGTGGCAAAAAAAGTCATGAATCTTTGTGGAGGAAGTTTAACTCTCGAGAACAGCGATTCTCATGGCATGCTGATCAAGCTAGAGTTTCCTGTCACGATGAAAGTCGATCGTAGTCTCGAAAAATAAAAAATTACTGAACGGATTTTGAAGAAAGTTTGCGAAAGTTCATCCAGAGCTGGGATTTCAAAAATTCCAGATCCATTTTAATAAACTCGGCAGTGCGGACGTAAATCTCATGAATATCGAGATGTTTTTGATTGTCAGTTTCCAGGAAAAGGTGCTCAACAGGAATCAGTGGAAGAAGCTCCCTGATCTGAGGCGAGTTATCAACCGAGAGACCAAACGAAAAGTAACTCTCAGGATGAAGCCGCATGAGATCTTTCATCAATTGCTCATTGCCTCTGAAGTCGTGAAAGATCCATGGAACCTGGGCCGTTCTTTTTTTAAGAAACCCAAGAAAGTCAGAACCACTTCGCACATTATGAATCACCAGAGGCAGATGATATTTTTCAGCAATGTCCCAATGCCAGAAGAAAAGCTCTTCCTGAAACTCCAGAGTCTCCGGCAGTGTCCGATCAATACCAGTCTCGCCGATCAGGGCGAGCTTACCTTTTTGAGCTAGACTCTCCACCAGGGTCTTGAACGCTTCAATTTCATCTCTCGTGAAATCTTCCGTCCACCACGGGTGAATACCGGCAGAAGTGTACTCACCAATCGTCTTCTCCTGATGAAGCTCATCCATGGATAGGCAGGAAACGGCAAGGGCCCCTTCGAGAGGGGCCCTGCGGTGTGTATGAATATCAAGATAGGGAGCGTTCAAAACTTAGTGGCACCAGATGTTATGAGAAATGTTTCTAATGCGGTAAGGGCTGTTTGGACGGTAAGTCTGGTTCATCCATCCACGTGGGTAAACATGAATGCTCACTTGAGCAGTGTGAACGCGGGCATCAGGGCCATCCATGTACATAGAAAGTGAACCTGTACACCAGACGTAGTTTTGATTCGGGTTAGAGACAGAAACTTGTGCGTATGAACCGTAGTTGTTGACGAACGGATATACCGGGCGGGGAGGTTGAGGATATGGATTCCATTGTGCAAGAGCTGCTGTAGAGGACACAACGAGAGCGATTGCCACGAAAAAATTTTTCATAAAAACTCCTTTTGTGATATTTAACCAGCATCGAACATCATGTGTCTATTTGACAAAACCTTGCAGCACACAAAGGAATTGCCCCTATGGGATTCGTACCGGCCGAAATTGAAACTTATTGCATAGATCATTCCACACGTCCGGGCCAGGTAGCGAAGGATCTTCAGCAGCATACACTCGCCTCTGTCCACGGGAGCAACATGCTCATTGGAGAAATGGAGGCCTCCGTTCTGGGTTTTCTTATTCGTTTGGGGAAAGTTAAAAACATTCTGGAGTTCGGCACGTACACGGGATATTCCGCCCTCGCAATGGCCGAGCATTTACCTCAAGATGGTTCGGTGACGACGATTGATCTCAATCCTGAGACTTGTAAGATTGCTTCCGAATTCTGGTCGCGGTCACCTCATGGAAAAAAAATTAAGCAGATTTTAAAACCGGGCCTTGAGGCGATGAAAGATCTCCCCCAGAAATTCGATTTGATTTTCATTGATGCTGATAAAAATAATTATTCAAATTATCTCACCTGGGGTCTTGAGCATCTTTCTGAAAATGGACTTATTGTTGTCGATAATACTTTATGGTCTGGAAAAGTTCTTGAAGCATCTGGCGACAAGCAAACAGAATCCATCAAAGCTCACAACGAGCTGGCCAAAAGTCTGGAGGGATACACGAAAACACTTTTACCGATTCGTGATGGAATGTTTCTTATTTCGAAGGTGACTGGTTAGTCGCAGGCATCACCTCCGGAAACTGATCTTTCGTCGTAGCATCTCTCTCTGTCATACCTTCTTCCTGAAAAGACTGTTTCCGGTTAGCTCCTGAATCCCACGTCTCTTTCTTATCAGGAGACTCGGGAGTTGATTTACACGAACTTAAGATCATCATAAGAAACATGAAAAAAATTGTTTTCATCTGCCCTCCATAGCTCACTTTTAGTTCTATCATTTTCACTTGGACCATTGATCACAAGTCTTCCTAAAAAAGTATTTAACTCTCTTTTTATTAATCCGGATTGGCCCTTAAATGAGTCATGCATTCAAGGAGGAATGTGATGAAACTATGGCAAATTATCGGTCTCTTCGTCATTGGGCTCCTGTTCCTCTACCGCGGACAGGATCAGAGTCATCTCGCTCAAAGGCAGGAGCAACAGGAAGATCCGCGCGTGATGGAAGAGTCACTCGAGCGTCTGTCCTGGCGTGTGGTCTACCAGTCTGCAAGTCCTGCAGAAGATAAACTTGCAGATATCCACTGGCTGAAAAAAGCCGCTGCACTCGCCCTCCAGAAAGGTCATCCTTACTTCAATGTGATGGAGCAAAGACTGATCCGTTCTGCCAAGGTGACTAAAGGTCATGGAAAAAATCGCATCGAAGGTGTGATCCAGCTCTCATCTGATCCCATAAATGCTGAATATGATGCCCGGGAAATTTCCGCCCTAATCATGACCGAAGATTAAAGATAGTCACCCTGTAAACAAGTACTACGCAGCGCATTCGCCTCATCTCCTTCTGGTCATTTAACATCCACTGTTTTAGTAAGCACCCACATCTTTAATTGTGGAGGCATATGAAAACGTTTTTGTTCCTTGCTGGTATGACTTTGATGTCATCTCTGGCCCATGCAGTTCTAATTGACGAGCCATGGAGAAACATCTCTGATCCAGCAATCATGAATCCTGCTTTCCTTAAAAACTTCTACACTCTTCCACTTGAAGCTCGCGCGACTGGCGAAAATAAGTTCTGGTCTGGTGACTACTGGGCACTCGAGAAAGGAAACATCAACCTTCGCTGGAATTCAAACCGCCAGAGAGGTTTCAAGCTTGATTCTCCGACACGTGATCAGGCACTCAGAATGTCTTCAAAAGATATTTCTCAGCTCGCACCTACAGAAAAACTCGACATCCTCATGGGCCGCTACGACTACCCTACAGTTCAGAAAGTTTATACGATCGCTAACAAGCGCGCTGATGAATGGGAAGGGATCTGTCACGGCTGGGCACCAGCTTCAATCAACCACAACGAGCCGACTCCGAAAGATTTCGTGAACGCTGACGGAATTAAAGTTCCTTTCGGCTCTTCCGACATTAAAGCTCTCGTAAGCTTCTATTACGCTCACGGTTTTGAGGCCCTCAACACACACCAGATGGGAAGCCGCTGTTTCAAAGAAGATTCAGATATCTTCAGAAGTCGCCGTGATCGTCAGGACAACTGTGAACAGGATCTGAACGCTGGTGCATTCCACATTGTTCTCGCTAACCGCATCGGTCTTGAAGGCAAAGCTTTCGTCGCTGACCTTGATCGAAAAGATGAAGTCTGGAACCACCCGGTCTGGTTTTATAGCTCGCAAGTGGAAAAAGATAATATGAAGCCTGATCGCAGGTCTGCTCCGGGAACTGCTAAAGTTATCCGCATGCGCACGACGATCAACTACACGAATGAAACATACAATTACTGGGAACCGGTTATCGGAACTCCAGACCAGATAGTTGATAAGAAAAAATACGAGTACGAACTCGATCTTTCTGCTACGGGAGAAATTCTCGGTGGTAAATGGAAATCAGCTGAGAGACCAGACTTCCTTTGGATCAAGGATCGTCCGGTCCAATTCGAAGGCCTCTTTACCCGCCTTCCGGAACTTCTGAACGACTAAAATAAAAAAGGGCCGCGAAAGCGGCCCTTTTTTATTTCTCAAATCTACCAGAATTTAAAAAATTAGAGATTTACGATAACTTCAGACTTGCGGCCTGTTTTTACGATATCGAAAGGAACGTTGTCCTGAGCGAAGAATACAGAATCATCTCCATCACCACAGTGTGAACCGAGATCCGTGATCGCGATCTTAAGGGCGCCTTCAGTTGGAACTGAATAAGCTTCCATCGAAATTGACTGTGGGTCAGTTGAACGATCGATATCGAATTGGTTTTTCGTCATGCACTCATCAAGAAGTAACGTGTCGTTAATTTCCACACGAGCTTTTGTTGGAAAAGATCTTCCCTGAAGATAGATTTTCCAGTCGATGGATGTAATTCTGTCTCTCTGTTCCTGACGATCGTCAGAAGAGTTAGAGTCTTTATTTCCACAGCTCACGAGAGCGAGAAATACTGTTGAGATACCGGCAATTTTCAGGTTCTTGATGATGCTCATTACATAATCCTTTTCATAATGGGTTGAAGGAACGTCGCGTGAGCCATTATGAACAAGTTTTATAACAAGAAAAGACCACCGACATGATGAAGATGGCCTTTTAATGCCTAAAGTGGAGACTTCATGCGCGCCGACAAAAAATGCAATTTCATGGACTTTGAAAAGGAAGATGAAGCGGGAAAACGATTTTGCTTAATTTTTTATGAAGAAACAGAGTATGATGTGAATCGATATTATCAACTAACGGATGATCAATGAAAATTTTAATGAAGTATTTCTCGGGCTCAATTTTGTCTTCATTCCTCGGCTTCGGCATGGCCGCAGGAATCGGTTACTACTACACAGGAAATGTGGGCGGAGCACTCAGCGCACTTTTCCTCGCCGCCGTTCTTTCAGTTCTTGAAGTTTCGCTTTCTTTCGACAACGCCGTTGTGAACGCGATCGTTCTAAAAAAAATGACTCCGCTATGGCAGCACAGGTTTCTGACATGGGGTATGCTTATAGCTGTGTTCGGGATGCGACTAGTTTTCCCGCTCATCCTTGTTGGAGTTGTCGCTCATATTAATCCCTGGGATGCCCTTGTTCTTGCAGCGACAAGACCAGACGACTACGCCCAAATCATGATGTCTGCTCACGTGAGTATTGCGGCCTACGGTGGTGCTTTCCTCATGCTTGTAGCATTGAAATATTTCTTCGAAGAAGAAAAAGAAGTCTTCTGGGTGAATGCGATTGAAAAACCAATCAGTAGTCTGGGAAGAATGGACGCTGTGGAAATCGCTTTCACACTCATCTTCCTCTACATTTTTTCAAGATTTCAGGTTGAAGGCGATAAACTGACTTTCCTTGTGTCGGGTATCTGGGGAATTGTGACGTACGTAGCAGTTGATGGAGTCGGTGCATTTCTTCAGACACCTGAAGACGGAGAAAAAGCAATTGATCTCAACAAGGCGAGCATGGGAATGTTCCTCTATCTCGAAGTTCTCGATGCATCATTCTCGTTCGACGGAGTTGTCGGTGCTTTTGCAGTGACAAATAATCTCTTCATCATCATGATCGGTCTTGGAATCGGTGCCATGTTTGTACGAAGCTTGACCATTATGCTGGTAGAAAAAGGAACTCTGAATGAGTTTCGTTATCTAGAGCACGGTGCTTTCTATGCGATCGGTGCACTTGCGATGATTATGTTTGCCGGTACTGTGAAGCACATCCCCGAAGTTTTTACTGGTCTCATCGGAGCAGCACTCATTGGGGCCGCAATCTGGTCATCAGTCCGATACAACAATAAGCACAAGCATAATCAGCCATGAACCAGATTCAGGAAGTCATCAATAAGCTTCTTGAAAAGTACCGCTCTCTGGAGAGCGGTAGGCCTGCGAGCTATATCCCGGAACTTGCGAAAGCAAATCCGAAGGACTTTTCCATCGCTGTTGTAACTGCTGAAGGTGAAGTCTACAAAGCGGGAGACCACACCCGTCCGTTTAGTATGCAGTCAACGTCGAAACCTTTCAGTTACGGCATGATCCTTGAAGATTTCGGCCGGGATTTTATACATGCGAAAGTCGGAGTTGAGCCGACTGGTGAAGCTTTCAATTCTATCGTCGAACTGGAAAAGCACACAAACCGTCCGTTCAATCCGATGATCAACTCCGGTGCTATCGTAGTTAGTGGCCTCATAAAAGGTGAGACTCTCCAGGAGCGGCAGATTAACGTACTCGCCCGCTTCAGTAAGTACCTCACTCATGACATGATGGTGGATGAAAAAATCTATCTCTCTGAGAAGAATACGGCCCACAGAAACCGGTCGATCGCTCACCTTCTGCGCCACTTCGGTGTTTTTGATTCTGACATCGAAGCAACTCTGGATATCTATTTCAAGCAATGCTCGATCATGGTTAACACAGTTGACCTCGCCATGATGGCCGCCACTCTCGCCAACGGAGGCAAACAGCCGATCACAGGTGAAATTGCTCTCAAAAAAGATTACGTGGGAGACATGTTGTCATTGATGTTTACGTGCGGAATGTATGATTCATCAGGCGAATGGGCCTACTCCGTCGGCATTCCGGCGAAGAGTGGTGTCTCTGGTGCTATTTTTGGAGTTGTTCCGGGTAAACTCGGGATTGCTGTCTACTCTCCACCTATTGATGAGAAAGGAAACTCGATCCGAGGTCTGGAAGTCTTCAAGGATCTCTCCCGTGAACTTAACCTCAGCATCTTCCGTTAGAGTTCGCCGTCATCTTCACCATCATTGATGGGAGTGACATTTCTCTTTTGTGCTTCAGCGGCCACTGTGCCGGGACTGTTCTCAACCATAAATTTCACCATACCGCTGACAATTTTCGAAAGTCCTGAATCACGGATGACGAGAATCTGCTCGTTGTTGCTTTCTGCACCTTCAGAGAAATTAAATGACGTTCCAAGAATTGCAAAATTCGGAGTCGCCAGAACCTTGTGATGAATCTTCGCATTCACTTTTGTGTTCTTGCCCGCTACTTTCACCCAGTTGTTTCCGTAAATTTTTGGAGCAACGTAAACTTTTGAGCGCACTTCATTGAGTTGTGGTTTTGAGAGACCTTTCACCCAAGGATTACTTTTATCTACTGAATAGACTTTGGTCTTCTTCGCTTTATCAATCGTGAGCTTGTATCCAGACATACCGAGAAATCCACTCCACTCACGTAGAGCGAACGGAGTATCGCCGACACTCATAAAATCAAATTTTCCTGTTTCCTGAAAATCTTTCTGCGCGCGGAATAGGAGTGCCTGATCCACGGCCACTGAAGAGTAAGCAAACTGAAGCATCCGGATAGAGCCTTTCTCACGCTTGATGAGATCAGCAATGATGTTCTCACCGATCTTGCGCATTCCTCCCCCCGGAGAGAAAGTCACAACAAGGGACGGCTCAGGATAAGCTTCAAGTGTATTCGGATCAACACCAGGACCTGTGACCTGATAGGCACCGTTCAATGGATAGTCTCTTCCGCGAAGGAGAAACCCTTGATCAAGGGTCTTCGTCAGTTCGTGGTGAACCACATTGGCGAGAATCCAAGATTTCATCGTTAAGAAATGGTTGGCATTCGGAACCGATTCCGGTGGAAGTGGATCAGTACCTTTAAGATCACCTTCGGGGTCAAGACAAGAGCGCGTAAGGTTACCAGATGAGAAGAGAACTTTGGCCTGATCAGGGAGGGACCAGTCGAGGGCCGTCATTTTCTGGTGATTGAGGCCAACAGGCATCACACCTGTGAAGTCAATTCCGTTTTCTTTCATGTGCTCAACAAGAGCGGCAACTTCCGGACGAAGGCTAACAACGTTCTTTTGATCGACTCCGATTTTAACAGTCACGCCAGACTTTGATTTTTCAATTAAGGCCTCAGCGATCACATCAAGGTCGAAATCAAAAACGTTAAGGATAATTTCTTTCTTCGCACTCATGATAAACTTGCGCCAGATTTCGATCATGTTACTGGCAGGGACAAGTTTGTCATCAGCATAATATGGGTGATTCACGAAAATTTTGAGATCAGAATAACCTGGTTGACCGATCGGAGGCATGAGACGTGTGTGGCCCTTTACTGGAGCAAAAGAACGGGCACTGTTCTCTTCAAGGGCCTTGAGGAGATTAGCGCGGTCTTCGCCGATCAGACTATTTTCTTCCATGAGCATGCGGACAACTTCGTGTTCCGGCATCTTCTTAATGGCGGGCCGAAGGGCCTTATCTCCAGGTTTTACTACCAGTGCCTCACGGGCCTTCTGGAAAATCGATCCGTAATCCGGAGCCGAATCAATCGAAGACGGTGTCCGATTGTTCATGTTCGAACAGGAAATGAGGGCGAGAGCTAAGAGACTTAAGAATTGAATGGATAATTTTCTCATTCTTTAATTGTAGACTATTCTATTTCTCATCTCATCAGTGGCAGAAATTGCCATCTCAAGATACATCCTGACACTGCCACTCTGCTCTCAGTGACCTCTTAGCACCGTGTAAGGATTGACATGATCCACACTCATTCTAACATCTTAGCCACTGGCACGACTTTAGCATTAAGGGACTCGTGGCACGAAGCCCATCCCCCAGGAGGGAATCTATGAAATCACTCTTACTTATAACCATCATGACTCTTTCAACTCAAGCATTTGCTCACATCCATGAACTTCCGTTCGGCGATATGATCAAGGAAAAGAAAGTCACAATGATGAAGCCGATGAAGGCAAATCTCTACTCAAGCTTCAAAGGAATCAACCTTGAAGGCAACAAGACTGAGACCAAAATTGCGATGAAAAGTTCTACTCGTTCGCCGGCCCTCGAACAGAACTAAAGATCGATGAAGCCTGAAGAATTTGATGGATCGACTTCTTCATTTCGGCTTTGCGGTTCTGCATGAGTAAGTTGTTTGCAAGTCTCTTGCGCTTGCCCTGGTCAGTCTCAAGAATCATCATCCGGTCCAGGGCCGCAAGTTTGAGATTCTCCGAAATTAACGGGGATCGCGACGGAATAACATGCGATGGTTCAGCATAAGTGACAGCAGCGATGAAGAAACTTTTTGCTTCCATCACAGCTTCTGTCTTTTGCTCCGGATCTGAGCAGAGGGCCAGATCCACAATTATCTGCTGGAGGACAACTTTCTCTTTGTGGTGAGAATCGGGCATTGAAAAATAAGCTGAAGAAACAACATGCATGGCCACAACTGGTTCTACGATCAAAAGATCAATCGCATCCGTATACCGATCATGTTTGAGTTTATGTACCATACTTTCCAAGGCCCATTTATCTTCCTCTGAATCTCCGAAATAATTCTGGTAACCCTTATCAACTTTCACCATCACAACTTTTTGATCACTTTTAATTCCAGCAACTGGCCCTGCTGTAGATAATTTTTTAGTCTCAGCTCTTGATTCAACCGCAGGCTGAACATTCTCAGGCTTAATACTGAAAATCCCTATGCCTACCAGTAAACTAACGATCATAAAAACTTTCATCATATGTTAGTCCTTATGGAAATCCTGATACGAGGAGTTGACCATACATTGCTCAATTTTTTTCCTGGATGCAGGTGAACGATATTTGCTCAAAACGATATTCGCAGCTTTTTTTACTTCAGCAGGATCACTTTCAAGTCTTCCGTAAACTCTCAAGGCCACGTAGTGCATGGAATTGTCATCAATGTCGCCTTCTGTTTCTCTGGCCGTGGTTTCAATCTCAGAAAAAACAAAATCTTTAACAACAGTTTCAGCTTCGGGCCACTCTTTGCGGGACATGTTTGCTTCTATAAAAAGATCTTCCAGGATCTGGTGGGACATGGGTGGAAAATTATCATGAGGAAGCTGTCGATACTTTGCCATCATTTTTTCGATGCGGATCTTCGGATTGGGTCCTAAGAATTCTGAATCCTTCATTTTTTTTTCGGCTTGCAGAGGTGCAGGGACTACAGTCTTGGTGATGTTTGATGCAACAACTGACACGTTGATTTTTTGATGATCATGTATGAGGGGTTCATCTTTTAAGAAAGATCCTGCAATGCTGATGAAGATGACTAATGTAATAAAGAGACCAAGTTTCATAGGGAGATTTTACTTCTGTTCCCCTTGAGATAACGAAATCTATTCTGGGCCTTTGAAATCAAGTGACTGTCTAAGTTATGGACACCTCTCAAAGCAGGCAATCCAGCTCAAACTAGTGCTTTCCAGGATACGTTTCAAGCAGTCGTTGGATTTCAATTTTTACAGCAGGTGTGCGGTTCTGATCAAGCAGCATGTTGGCGACGCGCTTTCTCTCGGCCTCATCTTTTTCAAGAGTGAGAAAGTGTCTCAGGGCATTGAAAGACGGACTCGCCAGGGGGTCATGATTATCAATGGGGTCAGTTTTCGTTTCGATGACCTGAAGAAAAAACTCCTTCGCCTGATCTCTTGAGGCATCCCTGCTTCTTTCGTCCATCTCTGCAGTCTGCGAGATCATATCGAGCATGACGGTGCGGTCTGTTTGGTGGTGATAGGCCGGCATTTTCAGATAGGCATCCCCGATGGTACGGATGGTCAGATGAGGATCTTCCAGGAACTGAGGATACTGAGAAGGAAACGGTTTTGAATTTCCGGAGTTCACCGTCAAGGCCGCCATCACAGCAATGCTGACAGCATTAGGGTTGAAGAAACTCGCAAGAGGTTTATCCGGCGGAATGACTTTCGGCTTATTCTTTTTATGAATGACGTCACTTAGAAGGGACGGATTCTCATCAAAGATCATCCCCAGCCCTTTGGCCATCTGAGCGTCAACTGCAGGTGAATATCCCCTGAAGAACCAGGCAGCAAGGAATACCAGAAGGATAAGTGGAACAGTGATTTTTAAAACTATCTTCATCATGATTTTTTATTCTCGAGAGTTTTCAGGGCCTCGTTAATGACAGGGGGAAGATCCGTGAAAAAATCATTCTGACGAAATTTTATTTCCGGATAGCTCTCACCTCTTGCAATTTGCGCGAAGTAACCTTTCAGTCTCAGGATGGGCCCCGCAAGACGATGGGAAAGAATCAGCATCCAAACTGAAGAGAGAACAAATCCCAGCATGAAGGAATAAAAAATGTAGCTGTTAATGGTGGCCATCTGATATTCCAGGAACTGAAAGTATGCGTGCTGCTGGTCGAGACCCGCAGCAATTCCATCAGCGATAAGTTTGGCGAATGCCTTGTTTACGAAAAAATAAACGCTTCCGAAGATTGATCCCGTCACGATGAAATTACCGATAAGCAATGTCAGCTGAAACTTCGGATACGTTATAATTCGTAATCGATTTTTAAAACTCTTCTTCTCCAAGACTGACTCCTTCAGTGACTTATGGGATTAGTTTGATGCTGGAAAGCTCGCTCAAGGGCCAGCCATCCGACGAGAGTACACGGAATTTTCATCGGACTCTCGCGCATACGCTTTAGTGGTGAAAGAGCGATCAGTTCTTGCGGCCATTCACTCTGGCCTGGCTTCATGCTCTCACGCATGAGTTTGATGAGTTGAAAGATTTCCGTCTGAGGTTTTCCATTCACAAGTTCCGACATAAGAGATGCCGAAGCAACACAGATCGTACATCCAGTTGCCTTCATCTTTATCATCGTTCCTTTATGCCAGATTTTAACCAGATCACCGCAGACCGGATTTTTGCACTCTCCGACTCCATCGGCATCGGCGATCTCTCCTGAGTGGCGGGGATTTCTGACGTGATCGAGAAGGAAATCTCTCTCTTCGGTGTCAGTCATGCTTTCAATCCAATGATCTGAGCAATACATGAAAGGGCAATTTCTGTGGGGTTCTTGCAGTTCATCTCGAGACCGGCCGGAGCAAAAACTTTTGCGATGTTTTCGGCAGGGAGTTTCATTTCAGAGAGATGCTGCAGGATAATTCCTGAGCGCTTTGTGCTGGCAATGAGACCGACCCACGAGGCATCTTTCTCAGTCGCAATCCGGATAAAATCATGATCACCTTTGTGGTGACTCGCTACGAGGACAGCAGAATCTTTTTTAACGGAGAAATTTTCAAACCCTGCGTTCGACTCCTCGAGAATCACACCAGTGGGATAATTTTTTGGATCAAGATTCCAACCGTAGACTCTCGTTTTCCATTTCAACATTACTCCAAACTTCGCCATCTCTTCAGTGATTCTGGAAGTTCCAATGATCAGAAGCTCAGAAATTTCCTGACGAATTTTTTGATCACCGAGGCCTTGTGGAAAAACCTGCCGCGCTTCCTTGAGGGAAGTGAAAGGAATCTGGCGGCTTTCAGCAATCGAAGCAGCAAGAGTATAAAGTCCGCGCTCAATCGCTGTACCAGTGACTGAAGACTCTCCCTTTTTCCATTCCGGGATAAAACCCATTGAAATGGCCAGATGGGTAACCATATTTTCAAGTTCTGTAGCTTCAGTGAGACAAATTTTTTCACATGGAAGTTGAGGTTCAATATAAACACTCATGATCCCACCGCAAGGCATACCAAGACCAAAGATCTCATCATCCAGATCAGCTTCGATGATTCTGGTTTCTCCTGACTCCATACTCTCGACGGCGTTCTTGCAGACAAAACTCTCTGCGCATCCACCACCAACCCAACCGAGAATATTTTTTCCTTCAGCAGAAATAATAGCTTTAGAACCGGGTCTGGCACTCGCGGAACCCTTCACAGCAATCACAGTGGCCGTGGCAAACTTCTGATTTTCAGATTTCAGTTTTTTTACAAGTTCGTAGTAGTCAGCAGACACTGGTAATCCTCTTGTGTATCGATGTCCGTCAGGATGGAATCATCCTGCATATCCACCTTCAATATGAAGTCGGGATATTTTTTCAAAAGATAGGAGCAACCATAATCATCGTCTGGATGAGCAAGAATTTCAGATTTTAATGCCAGAGAAATTAAGACAGGATTTCCCTGCTTTTCTCCATAGGTCGGAGCGATAATTTTCGCGTCGGGATTTCGGCGCGCAGTCTCGATCAGTTTCTGGTAATGATTTTTGTTGAGCAACGGAAGATCACCCAGACAGATGGCCACGAATCCCCCGGTCTGCCTGAGAGCAAGAAGACCAGTGCGTATGGAAGCGTGCATTCCTGCTTCGTACAAAGGATTAAAAACAGTTCTCACTCCCAAGGGGCCGAGAACAGACTCCATTTTCTCCTGCGCAAAACCGGTCACAGCGATGAGTTCATCAAAACTGCTCGCGTGAATTTCCCGCACGACTTTGGTGATGACGAGATCATCACCGAAAGGCAGTAAGAGTTTAGGCGAGGAGCGCATGCGCTGACCTTGACCGGCACACAGCAGCAAGCAAGCAACGGGAAGAGAGTCATTCATAAAAAAAGATTTTCACACTTCCCTCTTTTGGACAAGATTTTTACTTGTCTTGGATCACCTTCACCCCGAGAATTTAGGAAGTAAAAATTAATCATCGGAGCGGTCAATGGAAATCAACGTCAACGGAAAAAATATGACCGTCACTTCGGACGGAAATACACCTCTGTTGTGGGTGCTTCGGGATGAACTCGGTATGGTCGGTACAAAATACGGTTGCGGTAAAGGTCTCTGCGGCGCCTGCACAGTTCACCTTGACGGCGAACCCACCAGGTCTTGCTCCATCACCGTCAATGATATCCAAAAAGGGAAAGTCGTCACCATCGAAGGGATGAACACGAAAGTGTCACAGGCCGTCCAGTCAGCGTGGGTAAACAATCACGTTCCACAATGTGGTTACTGCCAGTCAGGTCAGGTTATGTCAGCGTGCTCTCTTCTTGCTTCCACACCGAAGCCCAGTGATAAGCAGATCTGCGATGCCATGAGCGGGAATATCTGCCGCTGCGGAACCTACGCACGGATCAAGACAGCGATTCACGAAGCTTCAACGAAAATTTCTTAAGGACCACCCTATGAACGATATGGAAAAAAACTCTGCTCTTAACCGCCGCGACTTTCTTGTCAGTGGCCTCACTGGACTTGCCGGTCTTGTTGTTGCGTTTCACCTTCCGGTGGGAGCACAAAAAGCTTTCATGGCCGAAGCAGCGACTCCCCTGGCAGCTTCAGCAGTACCGAATGCTTTCATTCACATCGCCCCCGACAACACCATCACAATGATGATTAACAAACTTGAAATGGGCCAGGGTGTGAATACTTCTCTCGCACAATTAATTGCCGAAGAACTTGAGTGCGACTGGAAAATGATTCGTTCCGTTTCTGCCCCGGTGGCCCCTGTTTATAATCACACTGTTTTCCAGACGCAGATGACGGGTGGTTCTTCTGCTCTTTCTTCGTCTTGGCAGCAGCACCGTAAAATTGGTGCGGCCATGAGAGAAATGCTCAAAACAGCAGCTGCGAACCGCTGGAAAGTTCCTCTGAGTGAAGTGACTGCAAAAAATGGTCACGTCCTTCACAAAACGAAAGGATCGCTTTCATACGGCGAGCTCGCCACTGAGGCCGGAGCGCTGAAACTTCCACAGGATCCACCACTAAAGAATGCAAAAGATTTTAAAGTCATCGGCC
Organism: Bacteriovorax stolpii; assembly: GCA_945883845.1. Taxonomy (GTDB): domain Bacteria; phylum Bdellovibrionota; class Bacteriovoracia; order Bacteriovoracales; family Bacteriovoracaceae; genus Peredibacter. Next base: position 33,674 of record CAMCYI010000004.1, read on the forward strand.
ACTCGATGAAGCGCGTGGATGCTGCCGAAAAATCTAACGGCAAAGCGATCTTTGGTATGGACGTGAGAATTCCGGGCATGATCTATGCCTGCGTCGCCCGTCCGGATATGGACGGACAGAAGCTCGATTCATTTGATGAAAAAGCGGCAAAAAAAATCCCGGGTGTCATAGACGTTGTAAAATTCCGTGACAACCATATCGCTGTCCTCGCAAAAAACACTTTCGCTGCCATAGAAGGCAAAGATGCCCTCAAGGCAAAATGGAAGGACAATCAGTACTCGACAGCGTCCACTGAAAGTATCTACAAGGAACTGAAAGAGGCCACTCATAAAAAAAGTGTGGTTGCCAAAACTATCGGTGACGCTGATGCCGGAATGAAAAATGCCTCAAAACAACTCGAAGCCGTTTATGAATTTCCTTACCTCGCTCATGCGCCGATGGAGTCGATGAACTGTACGGTCAACTACGACGGAGAAAAAGCAGAGATCTGGTCTGGCCATCAGATGCCGACGATTGACCAGGGCGTGGCCGCAGGAATTCTCGGGCTCAAACCTGAAGAAGTTAAAGTGAACACCGTCTATGCTGGCGGAAGCTTCGGTCGACGTGCCAGTAAAGCTTCTGACTATGTCGTCATCGCCTGCCACCTCGCCAAGGAAATCAAAAGGCCGCTCAAGATGGTTTTCTCCCGTGAAGATGATATGCATGGAGGGTACTACCGTCCCATGAACGTCCACCGTGTGGAGCTCGGTTTTGATGATAAGAAAAATCTTCTCGCCTGGAGACATTATATTGCCGGTCATTCGGTAATCGCAGGTTCAGTATTCGAGGCGATGATGGTGAAGAATGGCCTTGAATCAACTGTGACAGAAGGTGTTTCAGATACACATTACAACATCAAAAACTTTCACTGCGAGCAGACTCGCGTGTACTCACCTCTTACAACTCTCTGGTGGAGAAGTGTTGGACACACGCACACAGCGTACGTCATGGAGACGATGATCGACGAAGTGGCCGTCGAAACCAAAACAGACCCGATGACTTTGAGAGAACAACTCCTTAAAGATTCTCCCCGTCACTTGCAGGTTTTAAAAATTCTTAAGGGTATGACTGGCTGGGGAAAAAATAAAGCTCCGAAAGGCCGCGCCTGGGGCCTCGCAGTTCATGAATCTTTTAACACCGTTGTCGGGCAGGTGGTAGAAGTTTCTATCGAGGAAAATATTCCACGCGTGCACAAAGTATGGGCCGCCGTTCATTGTGGAACTGTCGTAAACCCGGAGGGAGCAAAGACTCAGGTTGAAAGTTCAATCGCCTACGGTCTGGGAGCTTTCCTTTACCAGAAGATTGACCTCAAGGACGGAAAAATTGTACAGACGAACTTCGACGATTACGAAGTCCTGAAAATTGAGAACATGCCGGAAGTAAAAGTTGAGTTCGTTAAAACTGATGAACCACCGACGGGCCTAGGTGAACCAGGCCTTCCGCCGATTGCCCCGGCCGTGGCAAACGCTCTCTTTCGCCTCGATGGAAAACGTGTCCGTTCTCTCCCTTACCTGAAAGGAAAAACCGCATGAAATTTCTTGGTTTTATTTTTATGATCTCCATCTTCCCGGTGGCACTGGCGTCACCCTTCGATGTACTCAAGGAAGAAGTTGGCAAGAAAGGTATTGAAGGAAATCCGAAATTCGTGGGAGACTTCCTGAGCGTTTCTGAAACTCTGGGAGTGGCACGAATCTTCAAACTGCCACCTTGTTCCTACAAGGATTGCTCGTTTGATTTTTCCAGCAACACAAAGGTCACTGATGAGCTCTTCACCTGTTCCCTGCCTGCAAACCTCAAAATCAACTATGCCAACAACGATAAGGGATACATCTTTATTGAAACTCCCGGCGTGAAAAAACGCGTTCTCAAGTGTTCGATCCGCCTTGAAATGGAAGGCGAGAACAATCTTAAAGTGAACGCCATCTCCTGTCCGCAGACCAAGATCGGCGACTGCCAGACCGATCACTTCCTCGGCGAATTTAAACGCATGGGACGCCCGAGCTTTGACTGCGGAGTGCTGACACCGTATTTTGAACTGACACCAGCGCGAAAAACGATCTGTCAGAATCTCGAGCTCTCGGCCATCGATCACGAAGTAGAACTGATGTACGAAGGAACTGAATCAAAGGATGAACTCCATAAGAGCGAGAATAAATTCAGACGCGCACGGGAAGCCTGCGGGACGAATGTTCAGTGTCTTAAATCGCTGTATGTTCAGTGGCGGAAAGAAATAGAATTGCTTAAACAGAAGAAGACTAATTAATTACAGCTCGCACCGTTGAATCTGTCTTTCAGTGCGAGACAAGTTTCATTGATCTCATCATCGGTCAGGACTTTCGGATAGACGGCAACCCAGCCGATGTCACCGTTGAAGAAAAGAGCATTTGCTCCCGGAGATTTTCCGATGGTGAAAGTCTCTGTATTATCCACATAGGCCGCCGTACTTGTCGAAAACTTCGTTCCATTTTTACTCAGTGTAATGCTGCTTCCACTCATGGTCACTGCGATGTACTGCCAAGTTCCTGTCGTCGTCACATTCGCTGTTGAGTTCCACAGGGCCGTCCCATTGGCAACCTTGTAAGTCGTTTCAGTGACAAGTGCACGGTTGAAATCTGAATCATCAAGAGACAGGATATGTGAAAGGCCCGACGCCGCTGGCTTAACCCAGGCAATCCATGTCGTCGCTGGCATAGTCAGCGAATCAGCATCTAATGCTGTCGTCACAAAAGTTGTCGCTCCATCGAAGGTCACTACTTTCGGATCGATCGCAGTTCCTGTTCCATCAGTACCGCCACCACCTGTGCAATTAAGTGCGCCGTCATTGTTCGCTGCTGAATCCGGCCAGGTAACGTTGGCCGCAAGACACGTCGGCGCATCCTCTGCATCCAGGATCAAACTCGCACCTTCAGTGATCTGAGCTTCCGGAACAAGCTGAGAGTGATCAATCAGACCATCGCCGCAACTCGCGAGAAGAAACGAAGAAAAAATTATCAGTGTTTTAATATTCACGTGTCACCTTAAAATTCCAGTCCCAGTCCCACAGAGACAAGACGATAATCAATTTTTTTATAAGTCCATACCTGTGCACTTCCGAGTACGGAAACAGGCATCGCATTCATTTTAAGCTCGACCACTCCGCCGTATGAAGAATTGTTCCCGAACTTCGACCAGCCATGGTAGCCGTAAGCGGGTTGCAGGGTCAGTCTTCCCTTTGACGTCTGGATATTCACCGAGAGATGAACATCTGCTTCTATGGCCGTGATGTTTTTCCCTTTCGCCTGTTTCCACTCGGTCCCACCGATCCTTCCTCCGAATCCCCAGAAGGATTCAGAACGGAACTCCGGCGCGTAGTAAGGAATGACAGTATAGCTGGATCCGGTTTTTTCCTGGGTGACGTAGCCGCCGTGAATTTCGATTCGTTTCCACAAGAGACCTGTTTCATCTTTGTCCGCCACGGTTTCCTGAACCGGATCACGGTCAGCGACTCTGCCTTCAACGGCCTTTCTCGTTTCTTCCAGTGTGACGTCTGCATCCGGGAGGTCACCGCCTTCTTTGGCCATTTGTGAAAGTGCGGAGGCGGTGTCATCTGTTTCGATATGATCGAGGGCCGGCAGATCGTCCTGCATAACCTTTTCGGATTTTTTTGCTGTGACTGGTTTTTCCGGGAGTTCTGCGGCCGGTGCAGAAGTCACATCAGCTTCAACGATCGCAGCAGTGGCGACAACCGGAGCAGCAACTTGGGCCGGCAAAGCTTTGACCTGAACAGTTTCTTTCACCTCGGTTGGTGTCACCAGGTGGGCCGAAACTGATAACGGCCCTCGCGCCACTTCCATGGTCTTAGAATCAACTTCTGACCCATCAGTATCCGATACGGAAAACACCACGACACCCGAATGTCCCTGAGGAACGGAAAAAGTAGAAATGAGAACTCTTCCCTGATCCAGGGCGATGACTTCAACAGCACGGGCGCCGTTCCAACGATGCTCAAAATTACGCGTGCGAAATCCGCGCTTCATCTTGGTGATACCCAGAAGTTTCGTTGTCGGAAAACTCTGCTTATCTGATGACAGACATTTCGAAGATTTGTTTTCATGGAGAACAGTACAGACTTTAATCTCGGCAGGTACAACCGCCAGAGCATTTGTTGAAAGTGCAGTAAGAATGGCCCACAGGAAAAACGTCAAGAAAACTCCTTCGGAATCAGAGCTTTCAGTATAAAACGTTCCCGGAATTCATGCCCCCGGAAAAAGAGGACAAGCCCGAGTTCTTACGTCGGGCTTGTCCTCTTAAAACCTTTTTCTTTTGAGATGGGCCCGGAGTTTAATTTCCGTCCACCCGCACTCCACCCTGAGCTGATGAGATTTGATGGCCAGCTCCCGAAACGAATCCTTCTTCGAAAGGGTTACCGGACAGATTTCAGCAGCAAAGACCGTCTTGATCATAAACAGAAAACCCAGTATTTTCATTCTGTCCTCCTCTTCAAATAACTTAAACCCACTTGCCTCGATCTGGTGATACCAAGCTGAGAAAAACGGATCCGGATAACGATGAATAATGAATGCCGAAGGTCACACCACTCCAATGCGCTCGCCTTTCGTAAAAAGCTGAGCGAAAAGTCGCGGCCATTCTCTTCCAAAATCATCGACGCCATGAGATCTTCTCTTTCTTGACCCATGTAAAAAACTTTTTCAATTTGCGCAGATTGAAGAATTACCGGCGCAGGTACATTCCCTGTCAGCTGTTTACCTTTGATGCGCCAGAAAAGTTCGTAGTCCCATTTTTCCTGAGTCCACTCATCCCGGGTAACAGTTCTTACCCTCGAAGCACTCTCTTGAATTTCCTGCGCAAGTTGATGAATCTCTTCTTCGTGGCGCCAGGGATTTTCTTCATCCAAAAGAACCATGATCGCCTCATGATTTTCCCTGATGACCCTGAGCTCTTTCATGATGTCTGATTCTCCCTGGATGCTCTGGCAAATTTCAACAGGCGAAGAAGTTTTCGGAATATCCGATCCTCTGATCGAGTAACAGGATTGAAACAAAAGTAGAATTCCCAAGAGCAACCAGTTCATAAATGTTTCTCTTCAAGAGATTCAAGCTTCTTCTCTACAAGTGCATGGGCCAGAAGACTTCTCTCTTTGAGATATACTCTCAGGAAGATTGTTTCTTCACTTGTTAAAGGCCCCAGATTTGCTCGTGCCATGATCCCCTTAAGCTGTGGACGATCATCGAGTTTTTTAATTTTCTCTCTGATTTCTTTCTGAGAGAATCTGTCATAAGTTTCTGCCTCTCTTTCAGGCACGCTTTCAGGTACTTCAGGAGAAGCTTTGGGCAAAGATTTTGATTCTCTTACTTCCGCCGGAGGAAGTGATTCTATATCTTTCTCCGTTTTAAAAAACTGACTCCCGAAGATTCCAGTGATGAGAAATAAACTAAAAAAAATGATGCCCTTCATCTGTTACCTCCCATTCCGATAGTTATCTTAACAGATGCTCCTTCACTGGTCGGATCAAGCTTGAAGTATCTCTGGCGATCACTCAGGACAGTGTGCGATGAAAACTCAAAGGTTTCTGATACAAACGCTGCATCCATGATTTTTCGGAGAACGTCTTCAGTCTGATCATTTAAAATCCGGGGATATTCATTCTCAATCATCAGGCCCAGCCTGAATCCCATGCGGGCAGCCTTGCTCGGCTTCGAGACTTTGGTATTCCAAACCTCGTTGATGACCGGAGAAACCTTTCGCTGGTAGAAATTTTCCATCTGTTCAAAATCTTCACGCACGAGTGTAATGTAAGAAGAAGCAAGGCCGTAAAGTTCCAGTTCACCATTCAGAAGATCGCAGGCAACATCACGACCGTGTACAACGAGTGACTGCCCGGACCATTCGACAAGTGAATCTGGAAGTCCATACTTCCGGGAAACAGCTGTCAGTGAGTTTTCAGACGGCAGGATCTTTAATACGGCGGTCGAGGGAGCAACGGTAGTCGTTGAACGATTGAAACTGAGAGGCGAAAAAGGTTTTTCGGGTTGGGAAACATCGTACTCAAGTGTTTCATCATCTTTCCAGTTACCCTCAAGTCTCATTTCTCGTCTGAATGTCAGAACCTCGATGGAAGAATCACGAAGAGGCAACTTTCGCAATTTATCGAGCCGCTGAGAATCCATGGATACTGATTCAGACACCATTTTGCGATAGGTTTTGCAGCCTTCTCTCATCGTCTGGTCATTCTGAGAGACAGTGAGAAATGACTCTGTCACCTGAGGCGCAGACCATAATGCCGTGTGAACCATGGCACTCGCCGAAGAGATCATACTGGTAACAACCAGATAAGCTAAAAATTTCATTTTACCTCTCCTTGTTTTTTAGAAACATAAGATGTCACTCTTGGTTTATATTTTATTTCTGAACGGGACCATCTTTCCACCATGTTTGCAGTCTGCGTATTCACGTAAGAAGCTGTAGCAGAAGTGTTCATAAAAATTGAATTCAGGACATCAATCGCTATTGTGGCTCCGGCGCAGTACATGTTGCCCTGGCAGGCCGGATTTTTTCCCATGGCCTGACTCAGGACAACTGCACCCGTCGGATTCAGTGGCGGAGTGACAAGTTGTCCGGGATTGGCCACGTACGGAAGGGCGATGGCGGCGAGACGAGCAAAGATAAGGTTACGCCATTCATCTTCAAGAATTTTCTTTTGTTCATCAGAGACACTCAAGGCATCGTCCTGCGTAGACCACACAACCTTAAATTCATCAGAAAATTCTGTGCGCTCGCGGACAGATGTCCAGCTACGTGAGCTGAAAAATCCACCACGAGATTTACTCTTCACGATTTTTTCATACATTTTCGACATGTCGTAGGTCGCAGTCGCCTCGACGAGGAAAGAAGACGGAAACTCGTAAGAAACGGTCATTCCGTATTTCATGGAGTTCACCCCGGTAGAAACGTTGATATCAAAGTACTCTGGATGAAGCATGGGACAGGCACCGGCCAGACTCAGGATGATGTTGCCGCTGAAACTTTCAGGATAAGCAGGTAAAGTAATTTTACCATCTTGTTTTTCACCATCAAGCTCGTAGGACATGATCGCACTTCCCGCTGGAAAGTCCTTCATGTTCATGATGGACGCCGTGAGAACGGCATTCTGAGTAATAATTTTATTGAAAGCAAAAGTCGGATTCTCAGCGCGAAGTCTTTCCACATTCGCATCCCACTGACTTTCGAAAGAGATTGCCGCGCGAGCTCCTTCAAGTCTTGTGTAACCTTCATAGATTGAAAAGTATGTGGCCCGGAGATCCAGAAGGTTTTTTGTCAAGCGAACCCGGCGTGTATCGAGATCAGCAAGATCAAGTTCAAGCTGGTGAACAGCATCTTTTTTACGTTCATAATCCCTAAGGGCAACGGAATGTTCGCTGTAAAGATCCTGACGACGACGGGACTCTGCACGTTTTTCATTCTTAAGTCCATCGATGGTGATCCTGATGGCCCGGCAATCCTGCGTGCAGGTTGAAAGCTTCGTTACCCAGCCATCGATCTGAACCTGAAGATCCTCGATGTGAGTTTCAAGTCTCGCCATTTCCAGAGCGTGATTGATGGCGATATGACGTGAGAGATTCTGCCGTGCATTTTCGCATTCGCTTTGTTTGATCTTGTCCTCTGTTTCAAGGTCGAACTGGCGCTCCTGGAGCGCATCGATACGTGCAAGGGTGCTGCGGGAAAAATTCTGGGCGTCACGCATCTCGCGGCAAAATCCAAGATTCGTGCTGAGTGTATGGAGAGAGCTGACTTCAGAAGTTCCTGTCGTCGGCGGAAGGACCCAAAAAACATTTTCATCGACGTCGTCGGCCATAATGTCTGAGCGGGTGGAGTTTTTGATCTCAGAGATGCGGCTTGTTTTAACAGGATAGAGGGTGGGATTGGCAAGGGCGGCATGGGCCAGGCAGAGGCCTAGCAGACTAAGGGTGAAGAACTTTTTCATAAATCTCCTTTGATTGAAGATCTTGTTTTAGGAACAAGTTGGTCAAATGAAGAGGAAGAAGATCAGAGCTGAAAGAAATAGTTCAAAAAAGAAATTTTGGGATAAGATCAATTTATGACGACACTCGAAATCGCAGCGAACATTCTCAATCTTTTAGGTGTCTACCTCGCTGCCAAAAACAAAGTCTCTACCTGGCCCATCGGAATCGTCGGATGCATCCTCTATGGAGTCATGTTTTACGAGGTCAAACTTTACGCCGATGTCACCCTGCAGGTTTTCTATGTCGTGACTTCTTTCTTTGGCTGGTACTACTGGCAGAAAGGCGGTGACGGCAAAGCCGAACTTCCGGTCACTAGAGTTAAACTCTCCCGGCTTCTATTCTATGGCGTGGCCGGTATCATGACCTCCGTCATGTACGGTTTCATGTTAGCAAAAACAACAGACGCAAGTTACCCATTCATTGACTCCATGATCTTAAGCTTCTCCGTCATCGGTCAGCTCCTGATGATGAATCGCAAGCTGGAGTGCTGGCCGGTGTGGATTCTGGTCAACACCTTATCCATCCCCCTTTTCATTTCCAAGGGTCTCTACCTCACCTCTTTTGTGTATGCTCTTTTCTGGGTCAATGCGGTCTGGGGCCATTTTCAATGGAAAAATGTCGGTAAAGAAGTCCACCCGTAACGCCCAAGTCCTCGAAAAATATACTCCCTGTAAAATCCCATTACACCCCCTGTAATGAGGTGATCTTGAGACCAATGACCCCATTCCATTCGTTATAATTTCAGCATGAAAACTTTAATCATCAACTCAGGTCTCCTGGTTCTCCTCCTTCTTCCAACGCTTGGATTCAGCAATACAAAAGATGCTGATCATGCGCCGATCGGCCACTGTTATCACTGGTTGAACGAAGGCTCGAGCAAGTTTCTCACTTATAAATATAACTACGCCAAGGCGAATGCTGGAGAGCTCACATTTTATACGACCGGTGGTAACGGTGCCGTTGCAGGCCCTGGTCTCTACTGTGCAAAAACTCCGGGCGACAGTTACAGCTATGGGGATCGCGTAATCCGTATTGAGTTTGTTGAAGACATCGTCATGCTCGATGAAAAAACTGGCCTTAATCATTGTGGCAAAAAAGGGAACTACTATCCGACTCAGGCCGAGTGTCAGAGTAAGCCGTGGGATATCAAATTCTACTACGGCGGTGGCAAGGGCCAGCTCGCTTGGTACGTGATCCGAAATCCGCAAGCCGTTGCTTCATGGAGTGCGAACTCAGACCAGCTCGCAGCCGATCTCAATGCAGAAAAAACTTTTGAGCCAGGTGGATATTCTATTCACGCTGATAACACTGTCACGTTAATGAATGCAGAGAAAGCGGCAACAGGTGGAGCGAAGACGTTCCAGAATCCCAATGCACGTCTCTCGATTGTAAAAATCCTGAATGATCCTTCAAAGCTCGCTCAGATTCCACCTTTGACAGTCATTTCACTCGTTCAGAACTATCAGGGCAACGATCTTCCTGATTCTCAGAAAGGTGCTATTTATACGACACAATTCCAGCGCGCTTTCAGGGATACAAAACTCACGTTCGCTGATGTCCTCAACGTGACGAAAGTTTCTCCTGTTATTCAGACTGCCTTCCTGAGTGAAATTAAAAAACTCGACGTTTCAAATCTAGGCCTTGTGAATCCTGTGCTTGTTCTGCAGACAATTGATAAGTTTGATGGTTCTATCGTCATGACTGATCTGAAAATCCGCGAACTCTGGAAGAATGCCATTCTCTCGCCTGGAGACATGAACTCACTTGTAGAGACTGACCTTCAGAAAGATGGAAGAGTCGCGAAGGCACTCGATACATCTATGCCGACAAAAACTGAGCTCAAAGCAGGTCTTAAGTCTTACAATCTGATCTCTCTTATTCGCATCATGAACAAATATGTTGATAGTGGATCAGGCCCGGTTCTTCAGGACTCATTCAAGTATCTGCTTCGTGACCTCATCGTCGGCGGAAATTCATTTGCTGATACGTTCGACAAGATCACTAATGCTAACCTCAACAAAGAATCCGCTCTCGCGTCAGTACTCGTTGGTGATCTTCTTCTCGCCGCGAACATGAAAACACTCGATCCGATCACTCTTGGTACGGCACTTGACCGCGCTGAAAAGGGAATGGATCCAACGACTCTCTCAAATGCACAGACAAAAATCATGAATCTTCCGATCTCAGTTGATGCAAACAAACTCACGTACCAGATTCTGGAAGATATTCAGGAAGGAAAACTTGCGCTTCCTAAGTTTTACAATGAAACAGCTTTGATGGTGAAACTTCTCGATCGCTCAATTGCAGAAAGAAAAGTTTCAAAGACCCCGACCAATACATTCCGCATGGTCATGACTGGTTTCTTCGGTTACTACAATGCGAAGATTAGAAAAGAAAGAGATCCGACGAAGAAAACTCAACTCTCGCAAAAAGCATCGACAGATTTGCTGGGCCTTGCTGATAACATGAACACTGCTGAGCGCGCTCCGTTCCTCTACATCACAGTTCAGAACGCATCTTACTTTAAAGGAAACGGTCGCTACGAAAATCACCCGATCGATGCGTTCTTTGCTCAGTACTCAAAAGGGGACGCGAATTTCGATCAGGCCCTGGAGAACTCACTCACAACTTCTCTTGATGGTTCGATCCTTCAGTTCCTGATCTACAACTCTGAGAAGAGTGCTGAAGCAAAACAACTTCTCTCTCTCTACACTCAGCACGTCCTCGACCCGAACTTCGATGGCATTCTCTCAGATGCCGAGTTTCTGGCCAGCCAGGCAGAGAAAAAGAGCTGGAGCAACTTCGTAAACACAACTCATTACTCTCCATGGGGTAATACCCGAGTGCCTTCGACGCTTTGTCATGCAGCGTCTGTGGCCATCAAGTACAACGACGGAATCTCCAAGGCCATCGACAGCAAGACGGCTGGAGACATGAAGACCTGGGCCGACGATCTGAATAAAGGTTTCTGTAAAACGCGTTAAACAAAGATTAAAACCCGGAAAATGAAACTGCCACATTTTTTGGGTCTATCTCTCATAACCCCACCCGGCAAAATCAGCAGCTTACCTGTAGGTTCATAGGGATGTTAAAATCGTCTTCATGAAACAACTTATTGCTATACTCATGAGTTTTCACCTTATCCTCGCACCTGTGGCCTTTGCTGCTGAAGAGAAGACAGATGCTTCTTCGCAGTTCCGGGAAAACCCCGATGCGAAGGGGAAGACTAGTTATACAAAAATGCTCCTCGGTATTGGAATTGGAGTGGTTGCTTCAAACCAGCTCGTCACCTGCACGAACGGAGTGATGTACCCCTCCATCATCGTCCTGAATGCCGGAGGCCTTATTTATATCCTGAGTGAAATTCTGGGTGGAAAATCCCATAATGATGCCCTTAAGAAAAAGACCTCTGATCTTAAGATGTCTAAAGAGAAGATGAAAAACATCCAGGGCGGAGAAGTCCAGAAAGAAGCTCTCGAGTCTGCCCTCGCAAATGAGAAAGAAACCCTCAAGTTCATCAACAAGCGTAAGACGTGGATGACAGCGATCACGGCCATTTTCATGGCCTCCACAGCGGCCGCTGCGATTGAGCAGTCAACGTTTGTCTTTGGCTTCGGCCTCGTATCAGCCGTTTGCATTCCTGTAACCGGCGCCACTACTGCTGCCGTTACGGCCGGAGCTGTGGGTGCTGCTTTCGCTTTCACCTCAGGGGCAGGGCTCATGGGAGCAGCGTTTGGCGCGGGTCTCTCGGCTGCCGCCTTTGCTCTAGCACCTCCCATTGCCACGGCCAATAACTTTGCCGTCGGCAGGATCGCCACTGGTGCAGCTGCTTCAGTGGTCTCTACAGCGATCGTTATGGATCTGAGTTCGAAGGCAAAGGTCACTCAAGGAAATATCGACAAGCTTGAGAAAGCTCTGGCAGAATTCAATGCGAACTCAACATCGACGACGACCATTTCGGATACCACCTCGGGTTCAACATCTGGAAACATCGCCGAAGGAAACATCGGAACAGTGTCGAAAAGTGGAACTGGCCTGGCAGGCCGATTTACTGAGCAGACAGCGACTTCTCAAATCTGCGCAAGCAGCTCATCTCAGGGAACCGATGTATCACAGCGGGCCTGTTCTAGTCCTGTCCGAATAGCTCCAGGTCAGTTTGATATCAAACTGGGAGTTCCTACTCTGAACAGCTTCAACCAGACAACGGCAGACGTAGGAAACGCACTTGCCAAAGGTGATCTAGAAGGAGCAGAAGTCGGAGCCGCAAGTCTCGCGGGCCAGGCCGCACGGATGACCCAGCTTCGCGACAGTCTCGTCGCACAAGCAAATAAAAAACTCATCGCCGAAGGCAAGAAACCCATTGATGTGAATGCTCTCGCAAAGGAACAACTCCTCAGCATGAGCAATGCGATGAAAAAATCCAACCCTGATGGATCCGCCGTCCTTGCGGGCCTGGCGAAGGGGGAAGAAGTGAAGCTAGCTGATGACATCAAAGAAACAGCTCCTGAGACTCCAACAGTGGCAGACAAACCTGCGGAAGCTCCAACGGTAACCCCAAACGCGGCTGCATTTTCAGAACCCGCTCTTCCATCAACACCAGCGACACCCGAGAAAACTCTCGAAGAGGGCCTTGCGGATTTTGAGTACGCTCAGAACGACATTTCCGACAGCAAAGAGGATTCCATCTTCAAGCAAGTCTCCAACCGCTACCTCCTCAACTACCCGAGTCTCGTTCGAAGGAAATCGATGGATGAAGTAGAAACTCCCGAGAATAAACCCTAACTGCCACATTAAATTGCCGGCCAGAGTTCAGTGGGCCCTCGCATTTCAAGGTCTTAATGACTCGCTCCCGTGAGTGATAAAATAGGCCCATGAAACAATTAATGACAATCATGATGTGTCTGCAGATGGTGATCTTCCCTGTTGCCTATGCTCAGGAAAAATCTGGATCTAACGGAGACGAATTCCGCTCTAATCCGGAAGCCAAAGGTAAGGAATCATCCAAGAAGCAACTGGCAGCGATGGCCATTGGTGTGTTTGGTGCAAATTCTCTTGTGTGCGGGAACGGAGGTATGTTTCCGTCCAATATTGCTTTCGCGGCCGGAGCTCTCATCTACATCATGAGTGAAATCTCCGGAGGTAAAAAGCATGCTGACTACCTGAGGAAAAAAACTGAAGACCTCAAGATAGTTGAAGAAAAACTTAAAAAACAAGGTGGCGGTGGTGAAGTTCAATTAGAGGCCCTCGAATCAGCACTCGCGAATGAAAAAGAGATTCTGGGGTTCATTAATGGCCGTAAGAAATGGCTCAATATCATAAGTCTTGTGTTCGCTGTCGCAACGGCAGCTGCCGCCGTTGAGTTTATCATACCGACACCGATGTCACCTTTAGCGGTCATACCTATGGTATGCCCTGGAAGTTTGCCGATGGCATTGGCCACTTCAGCAGCGGTAGGTGCGGCCTTCGCATACTTTTCTGGTGGAGGAATGAAAGGAGCTTTTGGTGCAGCTCTTGTCTCCGTGGTTGTCCCTCTGGCAGTCGGTAACCAGGCCTTGAACGCATTCACCGTTGGCCGGATTGCTTTCTATGCCGCCAGCACAATGATTATGAAATCTCTGGCGAGTGACATGTCCAAAAAAGCTCAAGTGGCCCAAGGAAACATCGATAAATTGGAAAAAGCATTAGAGGAGTTTAAAAAGAGTTCCATCCCGGTTAACAGAATCAGTACGGACTCAAGAGTTGCGGACTCGGGTGGAGCTTCTTCCGAAGCAACGGGCGGCACACAAACCGGCAGAGGCACCCTCGGAAATAATAACGGAGACACATCCACTTCAGGAAACGTGAACCTGCTACCTGCCGGAACGGCCCGCTCTACCGAGTACTGTGCTACAAAAGCTAATGGAAGCATCGATATTTCTCAAAAGGCCTGCAATGATCCGATTCGTCTGACTCCAGCGACGTTTGAAGCAAACCTCAACATGCCTGATCTCATGAAGGCCAATCAGACAGTCGTTGATATCGGAAATGCATTTACTTCCGGTGATATTCAGAGTGCAGAAATCAATGGAGCAAAACTCGCAGCACAAGCTGGACGGATTAATCAGCTGAGAGATGATCTGATGAAGTCTACGAATAACCGTCTGATTGCAAGTGGACAAAAATCAATGGACATCAATGCTACAGCAAAAGATCAACTTGCTCAGATGTCGAATTCACTTAAAGGGACTGATCAGGGAACATCGGCATTCCTCGCTGACTTAAGTAAAGGCACTGTTGAACTCGGAGACGATCTTAAAGGTCTAGCTGACATCAAGGGTGAAACTCTCGACCTCAAAGCAGCTGATCAAAATAATAAAGTTCAGGCAAACGTCGCTCCAACTTCGTTCACTGAACCTTCTGCGAATTCACCAACAGAGAATGCAACAGCAGATGCGAATAAGAACTCTCAGGATACGATAGCCAAAGGCCTCTCTGAGGGCCTGGAAGCCTTCGAGAGCTCTGCCGGCGACATCTCTGATAATCAGGACGAGTCTCTGTTTAAGATTGTCTCGAACCGCTACCTCTTAAACTACCCGACTTTGGTCAAACGCAAGTCACTGCCTGCCCTTGAAGAAAACTCGAAATAAGCCAACATAAATTGCCGTCCTCTCCCCGGGAGGGGCGGCAAAATCATACACTTAATCCCCCCATCCAGATCATGATAAAATAGCTCTATATGAAACAGCTATTTACCATTCTTATGAGTCTCAACTTAATTCTCGCGCCTGTGGCGTTAGCTGCTGATGGTACTCAGAAAACAGGGGATGAGTTCAGGGCGAATCCGAATGCGAAAGGTGGCATGGATTTCATGAAGAACATCATGAGTATTGGTACGGGTATTATTGGCGTGAATGCTTTGATGACCTGTAAGACAGCAGTAGGGACTGCTCCGTCAATCTACGTCCTGGCGGCCGGTTCTGCGATCTTCATCATGAGCGAATTACTCGGTGGTAAGGCACACAACGATTACCTAAGAAAAAGTGCCGCTGACTTAAAAATGGTTGAAGAGAAATTGAAAAAAAGCGGTGGCGGTGGAGAAGTCCAGCTTGCATCACTGGAAGCTGCTTTGAATAACGAGAAAGAAATTCTTAAATTCATCAACAAAAGAAAAATGTGGGCCACCGCTACGATGGCCGTGTATGCGGCGGGGATAGCTGCCGTCATTATTGAGAATGCGAATTTTTATAACGTGGCACCAGCAGGTTGTACTGGCGAAGGGATTATTAAACATAGGCTTACTGGAGTTGCCATTGGAGCTGCCTATAGTTTCATGGCCGGAGGTATGGCCTCAGGATTGGTTACTGGTCTCGGTACTTACTTGATTGGGCCTGGTGCTATGTCTCACATGCTCCTTAATACGAAGTACACAAGAGGCGCATTTTTTGGCGCAGCTACGGCCATTCAACTGTTCACAGTTATGGATCTTGGAAAGAAAGCAAAAATTGCTCAAGAAAATATCGGGAAGCTTGAAAAGGCCATCACTGAATTCAAAGCGACCAGTGGATCCACAAATGGACTCATTGCCGAAGCAACCAGTGGTGTGGGAAGCGGAATGATTGATCCCAACGATGGTCGAGAGTTCGCAGTTAAACCTCTACCTCAAACTGATGAAAATTCGATAATCTGTGCCAGTAATGCTGGAGGGAGTGTTGATATCTCCAGCAAGGCCTGTGCTCAACCTATGCGTCTTGCTGCTGCGAAATTCGATCCTCGGTTTAACGTTCCTTCTTTGACTGCATTTAACCAGCAAGCCGCAGATGTCGGGAATGCCTTAAATAGCGGTGACCTCGCAGGCGCAGAAATTGGCGCCGCCGCACTTGCTTCTCAAGCAGGTCGTATGAATCAGATCAAAGACAATTTGTTAAAGCAAACAAATGCAAAACTCAAAGCGCAGGGTAAGAAGCCTATCGATTTTGATGCAGACACTCGGAATGCTCTTCGTAGCATGGCAAGTGCTTCGAAATCCAGCAATCCATCGATGTCGGCCGCCCTTACGTCTCTGGCTGAAGGTAAAACAGAATTACCAGATGACCTCAAAGGCTCAGAAAATCTCGGCACCTCTCAGAACATCATCGCCAACGCTCCAGCTGCTGCACCAGAAACAGCAACACCTAATCTCTCAGAAGGTCTGAATGAAGGTATTGAACCAACGCCGACACTCTCTAAAGTCGATGACATCATGAAGTCCGATGATTTTGAATATGATAAGAATGATATCTCCAAACAAAAAGAGACATCTCTCTTCAACATTGTTTCTTCGCGCTACCTGATCAGTTACCCGAAGATCTTTAAGCTTGAAGAACCTGAGACTGTACCAGCTAAGCCAGTTCCACAGAAGAAATAGTATCACCGCCACCGGTGGCGGTGAATATGCGTACTACGGTTCCTTTGCATTCATGTATGTGAGTCGAGTCTGTTTCTGAGAAGGCGATGAAAACCAACGCTTCTCAATTTTTACTGAACTCGTTAAATCCTGATGAGTGCATGGCTTCGTTGCCCAGACTATCCGTGAAAAGGGTAGTCCGTGTATCCCTCTTTTCCACCACCGTAAAACGTCGCCATTTCCTGAGGCTGGTTGAGGGGCAGATTTTCAAGAAAGCGTTTTGGTAAATCGGGGTTGGTGATAAAATTCACACCCCAGGCAACAGCATCGGCATCACCGCGCTCGATGATTTTCTCTGCTTCTTCTTTTGTTACTTTTTGATTAGCGATGAGGACTCCACCAAATTCTTTTTTTAGATAAGGATAAAGTGCATCATCGCCCTGAGCTTCGCGGGTAAAAATGAAAGCAATCTTTCTTTTTCCAAGTTCGCGCGCCACATATCCGAACGTTGCTTTTGGATCCGAGTCGCCCATGTCGTGCGCGTCCATACGGGGCGCGAGATGCACACCGACGTAGCCTGCACCCCAAACTTTGATCAGTGCATCCGTGATGTCGAGAAGAAGTCTCGCGCGATTTTCAATGGGACCGCCATACTTATCTGTACGTCTATTTGTTTTATCCTGCAGGAACTGATCAATGAGGTATCCGTTGGCCGCGTGGAGTTCAATCCCATCAAAGCCTGCGCGCTTGGCGTTCTCAGCACCTTTTCTAAAACCTTCAATGATCAGATCGACTTCATGTGTTTCAAGGGCACGGGGTGTGACGTAATTTTTCTCGGGACGAACAAGACTTACATGACCGGCCGGTTGAATCGCACTTGGTGCCACAGGCAGTTCACCGTTTAAAAACATGGGATCAGAAATGCGACCGACGTGCCAGATTTGAAGAACAATCTTGCCGCCTTTCGCGTGCACAGCCTTGGTGATTTTTTTCCATCCTTCAACCTGGGCCTCATTATAAATTCCCGGCGTGCCAGCGTATCCGGCACCCATGGGATCCATGATCGTGGCTTCCGTAAGAATGAGGCCGGCAGAGGCCCTTTGAGAATAATATTCGGCCATGAGCTCATTCGGAACACGGGATTCACCGGCGCGGGCCCTGGTTAAGGGCGCCATGATCATGCGGTTTGAAAGCTCGAGAGATCCGGCCTTAAGTGGTTTTGCGAGAATACTCATAATAGATCCTTTAAAAAATTTGGGATGGAGGAGATGGATGGATTTGAACCACCGAATACCAGTTTTGCACACTGGTCCCTTGAACTCTCGGGCACATCTCCCCAGATAAATGCAATCTTGATTGTTACATTAAGACCATTTATGTCTAAATGCAACAATTAAAAATGCATTTAACGTTATTTATGGTAACATCTTTACATGGTCGATACCCGCTTTTCTGTATCAATTCAGATTTT
This sequence comes from Bacteriovorax stolpii, assembly GCA_945883845.1. Taxonomy (GTDB): domain Bacteria; phylum Bdellovibrionota; class Bacteriovoracia; order Bacteriovoracales; family Bacteriovoracaceae; genus Peredibacter. Next base: position 51,567 of record CAMCYI010000004.1, read on the forward strand.
GTTGACCCTGGCCTATCATGGCGAGGAACTCTCCCGTTCTGAAATGCTGGCAAAGGCCGTGAAGTCTCATCCGACATTTATTCGTAAACTAGTCTCGCGTCTGGTGGCCGGTGGACTTGTACAAAGTGTGCGCGGCAAAGGAGGCGGTGTGAAACTGGCCATTGATCCGCAGGACATTACACTAAAAGATATTTACCTCGTTGCCCTGGATGAGAAGCCCATCATCTGCACTCATAAGAACACTGTGACCAAATCCTGTGCTGTCAGCTGCTCCATGAACGATATCCTGAAGAAACTGGTTTATGACATGGACGCAAATACTCAGACTCATCTTGAAAAGACACGTTTAAGTGATCTTTTGAAGAAAATTTCGTAAGATTCTTCCATTCCGGAGGAATCTTGAAATTCATCATCATTGCATTGCTTTTTTGTGCAACATCCGTGTTCGCTACGCCAATGGCGATCAGTGTTCTTTTTACGGCCGACGAAGATAATATGTTGTGGGCCACGAAGATCAACAAAGAGCTTCATGACAAATATCCTCAGGGTTTTCGTTTTGATGATTCTCATCTCTCTCATGTAACGATTCTCCAGGCCTATGTTGATATCTCATGCCTTGATGACAAATGGGACGACATTGAAAAAGAAGTAAAGGCGAGCCGCCTACTTGGTGAGAAGATAGAAATCTCTGGGGTCAAAGCAGAGGCCCTTCCCTCACCTTCACCACTCTCTCTAGTGAACTTAAATCTCTCAACTTCCGGTAAGGCCCTGTCACTTCAGAAAAAAATTCTCGATCTCCTCGCTCCTTGCCGGGTTGAAACAGAAACACCGAAAGCATTTTCAGGATTGATAGCACCAGGTGATTTCATCATTCAGTATGTGAAAGATTATCCAGCTCAAAAAACCAAAAATTTTTACAGGCCACACATGACATTGGGTCTTGCTAAAACTGCTGACAGCGAAAAGATTGCAGCGGCGGCGGTGCCTCTCTCACACATGACCGTCAAACGTATCGGTGTTTTCAAATTGGGAGCATCTGGTACTGCACGCGAGCGTCTCTTCTCTTTCGATAAATAGCCATTCTTGTTCCTGGGCTTCTTCTTCTCTTATAATACGTGATCTCAGAATTCATAGCCGGTAGAAAAGCTGAAAGTGAGACCCAGGTTATTCTTACTATCGAGAGTGCCTTGATGGTCCTTAACGTTCATATAGATCGCACCAATGGATGGGCCGAAAGTAATTCCGGAATCAAGTCTCAGGTTCAGAGAAAAATCTGCTTTTGTTATGAGACCCAGGTCCTTGTCAAAAGATGTACCGGCCATCAAGTCCGCTTTTCCGTAAAAAGAATCTGCTCCCAATAGAATTGAAGGACCTAAAAGGAAGTAGGCCCCTTCCCTACGCTCATGCCTGTCAGCAAGGCCCTGCTCTTTTGTGAGATAATATCCTGACTCAAAGGTCAGCCCGTTAATCAATAAATCATCTTTGTCTTTTTCCCGGGCATAAAAACTGTAGCGTCCACCGGTAAAGCTTCCTGATCGCTTGTTGGTAAGGTGAGTATATTGGGTCGAGATGATATGTCTGAATTCGTATTTGTCTTTTCCGTTCGTGATCACGTCGTGAATGAGAATAGGAAAATACGGAAGCCAGGCGATGACGACAACGAGTCCCATGACGGCAAAAATAACAAGAGCTGCTTCGCTGTCTGTGTTACCACTGAAGGCACCGGAGAGATTCTCTCCCGTCCAGTTGCCAGACCTGAATGTCTCCCTTGAGTCTTCCTGAATCTTTTTCTGTTCTTCTTCTTTTTTCTCTTTCTCTTCATCACTGAGCTTTTTTTCTTCAATGCGCGCAATCCGCAGGAACTCAGGATTTTTCAAAAGTTTTTCCATCATCTCTGGAGAGACCTCTATGATCTCTGGAAGCTCTGGTGAAGCCATGGCATGAGCTGAAGGCGCATTGATGATAAAACTCAGGACGAGGCATGAAGAGAGAATAAATTTCATGAAAAAGATGTAATCGCAGGGCCCGCGAAAAGTAAAGACGATCAGATATCTTTTCGAAAGTTCTCAATCAATTGGAGATACTCTTTTTCTTTGACGGGATTCTTACCTCCGGCCTTCATGAAACTCTTTAATACCGGATCTTCAGAACTCAATTCTTTCAGGTAAGTTTTCTGAAGCAGGAACTTACTACGAACCGCATTCAGCCTGCCATGAATTGATCTTGCCTTTGATGCAATATCCGCATGTAGAATTTTATCAATCTCTATTCCCTCAGCTATCGGACGTGTTTTTTGCTGAATGCTCTCAAGCTGCTTATAGAGTAATAAGTCTTCTGTCGCACGTGCCATTCTTCCCACACGACTTTTCGGAAGTGGCCCTGCGTAGGCCCAGTTCTTACTTAAAGAAAAACTCTCCAGGTAAGTAAGGAGTGCATCCATGAATTGAACGTGATTATCGTTCTGACAGATGCGGGCGCAGCCATCGGCCTTAAGTTTTCTTTGCAGAACATGAGCAAGGATATTTGATCCAAAAGAAAGATCATTGCTGCTGTTGATTTCGAGTTTGATCAGCTCAGCAGTCACACACTGATAAGTCATGCCGAGACATTTCTTCTCACTCAAGAGATCGCTCTTAAGTGTTTCAAACAGATTTTTTCGTTCACTGACGGGAGAAGGCAGTTGAGCAAAAGATGAAAGTGAAAAAAGGACGAAGAGAAAGAAAATAAATCTCATTATTGTTTTGTGGCCCGTCTTCCAAAACGAGGAGGAGAACCTGCACTTCCAACAGGAGCATTTTCCGGAGCGGCGGGAAGAACTTGAGGCACAGGAGGCTGCTCAACCGGTGCTGGTTTACCAAGAACGGGCTCTACTCTTGAAACGAGAGGCTGTTCTTCAGGACCAGTCAGCGTGTTTCTCAATGACTCTTTAAATTCATTATTCAGGCGTTCAGCTTCTTCGCGCTGAGCTTCAGCAATGCGGATGGCGTTTTCCTCATCACTCAAAACTCCTCCCTTTGAATCACCACTTTCGATGGAGGCAGAGTCATAACCGTGAATGAAATCGGGAAATTTACCGTAACTCAGGGGTGCATACAGAAAAGTCATCGAGAGTAGGAGTGCGAACTTCATAAAAACCTCTTTGAACCATTTTACATCTTATCGGAAAATCAGAGGGAAACTTCAGTCTGAAGGGCCTATCGTGCTGATTTCACGAATTCATCCGTGCCAAGTATCCCGGGCATTTCCCTCGCTATGCTTTGAGTGAGTGAGTGACTGACACTTCCTCCTGCCTCTGACATGTAGAATTTTCATGAATCCCCATTGGGACTTTACGCCATGGTATGAAAGTGGACATGAAAACTTTTAAGCCTATATTCATTCTTTTCTTCTTCGCTATTTCGCTCTCGTCACAAGCTGCCACCTCGTTTGTGATGAAGCTTGTTTCAGAGACCAACACACGCACTGTGATCCAGGATCGGGGCGGAGATGATCTCGTAAAACCAGCGTCGACGATGAAACTTTTCACTTCATGGATCGCCTTGATTGAAGGTGTGCGCACGGATACGTACTTGAGTCAGATGTTGCGGATGAGCGATAATGCCATGGCAGATTCCACTGTCAGAAAACTTGGTGGCGTGGTGGCGCTGACGGATTCTCTTTCCCGTGACGGAGTGCCTGTGACAGCAGAAAACTTTCGTGCTGTTGACGGGTCTGGACTGAGTAAATCAAACCGCGCAACCTGTAATCTTGAAATCGATCTCCTCGAACACATCTACGATTCAGCAGAATTCGAGCGTTATAAAAACCTTCTGGCCCAGCCGGGCAAGGAAGGAACTCTTGATAAAAGACTTCTCGCTTACAAAGGTAAAATCTTCGCCAAGACCGGAACACTCAAGACGACTTCGGCCCTCGCTGGTTATGCATTAACGTCGAAAGGAACAGTCTTTTTCTGCATCATCTCCGAGGGATTCACAGGAACATGGGTACAAGAACGCGCGAAGATCGATGCCCTTTTAGCCCGAAATATCCTCGCTGTTGAGAGCGCACGTACCAGATATCCCTAGGCAGTTTTTTCCCACTCACCTTTTTACAACCGAAATTCTGAGGGCTTAAGTCCTTTTAGGAAAATGGCATGGCCTTGGCAACTGATCATGGTAAGAGATCGTCGAGAAGATGATCCTATTTCCACAGGATGTGACCATGATTGATTTTAAAAGTGACCTGATTGTTTTTTCTCTCGATTCCTACCATTCCCCTCAACTACGGACTGCGAATGTTGTGAAGGATCTCATCGGGAAAAAAAGAATCTTCTTCATTGAGTCACCTGTGTTTGGGGTTTCTTCGCATCCCACATATTTTATCCAGAAAAGTGATGATGACGTTAATGTCGTGAAGCCTTACCTTCCGGCGGAAATCTCAGTTTTTGAGCAGAAGACCATGCTTGATGGCATTGTCCAGGAACTTATTGAAGATGAAAACATTCACCATTACAGCATCTGGACAGACACTCCACGCGCCATGCCCTACATCCGTCACATGAACCCCGAGCTTCTTGTGTATGACTGTCTGGTCGATCATTCCACCTCACACTTGGCCCTTGAACGGGAGTTGTTTAAGCGCGCTCATGTTGTCATTACCTCCGGACTTTCCGTTGATAACCACGGGCCGGCCCTTCATGGATTCATTGAGCATTCAAAATCAAGCTCGACTGAACTCTACCATCGTTGATATGATGGTCGGATGACTTTTGCTAATAACATCACCAAAGACGAGATCAATCTCCTTCCCCTTTTAGAATATGAAGGTGAGGCGATATTGATCGAAACGGACCAGGGTTGTATTCGCGCTTTAGGTGAGTTGACCAAGGAAAAAGTTCTGGGCTTTGATACAGAGACGAGACCGAGCTTCAGTAAGGGGCAATATTTTAAAGTCGCGATCCTTCAACTCTCCGGACCCAAGCGCGCTTATCTTTTTCGTTTGAATAAAATAAAATTCACTGATGAGCTTGCCGCTCTTCTTGCTGATCCCGAAATTCTTAAAGTTGGAGTGGCCGTTCATGATGATGTGAAGGCCCTGCAGAAACTTCATTCCTTTGAACCAGGTGGATTCATCGATCTCAATACGGTCGCTGAAAAAAACGGCATCGAAAACCTGGGTCTCCGTTCACTCACCGCCATTTTCCTTCATCTACGGCTTTCTAAAGGTGCCAAGCTTACGAACTGGGATAATGATGACCTGACTCGTCCGCAGGTTGAATACGCAGCTCTTGACGCTCTGGTGGGCCTTCAGATTTATAACAAGATGGTCGATCACAAATTCAATATTTCCATTTGGAAGCCATAACTTTTTTTTCGCCAAAGATTCATTCCTCAAGAAGATTTTAACTTCATCCACGTCCTGAATTCTGATGTAATGAGTGCAGATTCATCGGAGGAACTCTTATGCGTACTTACATGATCATTTCCCTCTTCTTTTCTTTCAGTCTTATTGCTCAAACGAGATATACGGTTAAAGGTTTCTTTCCTGAGGCAGGAGTGACAACTCCCATTTCTTATTCTCTCAACTGGATTGAGAATGGTGGAGAATTAAAAGGTCTCTATAAAGACAGCACGATCAAGGAATCCATTCCAGTGACTGTTGTTCCGAATGAACGCACGAGAATTTTTCAGGTGCCTCGAGCAAATGCGATGACACTCATTACGACGATTCCGACTGCTGTTGATAAAACAAAAATCCTGCCAGTGAGTATCACTCTCGCAGATTCGGTGAAGACCATCATGTCCGCGAATCTTTATCCGGCAAATCTCATCATTACAGAACCTCAGGCGCAGGAATCATCGAATGTTCCCTGTCGAGAGGGTTTTGGTGGTCTCGCTGGATTTTGTGGTTCCTATCAGGGAATGGTTGTGGAAGAGCAGGATACATCCAACCGCTGTCAGCTCACCGACATCGGTACACCTCCAAGGCTTTTTTTAAATGAACTGGGTGAGCTGGGAATCCGGGTCGCGCCGGTTTCTGTGTCGACTCCAAATCCCATTCATATCCTCGGACGCATTCCTTTAAATAATGACCGCTCAAGTGTTGATCTCATAGCGCGTGTTTGCCGTCCTCTCGATGGAACAAGCTTCAAAGATGACGATTGTAAAAGAATCAATGTCACGGGAGATTTCAGTACCAACAAGACCCAGACGGCCCATTTTTTCGGCACTTATTCGATCGTTGATGAAAAAACTAACGAGCGCTGTCAATATAGGCTCTCTCTCGATCGTACAATCTAGACTTTTCAGAAGGACGATGGTTTCCTTAAACCATGCCATTACTGAACATCGTTCTCCTCACTTTAATTTCAGCTACCGTGACAGATGAGCATTGGAGTGTCACTCCTTTTCCTGACCTAATGGAAAGAGAATGGCAGATTCACGATACGCAATGAGGTATTCATGTTGAAAATTTTCACTATCCTTGCCATGACATTTACCTTTAGTGCCTGGGCACTCCCAACTCCTGAAGAACTTCTGATAGAGGCCAACAGTCTCGACTGGAATGATGCTGTCACGACTACCATCAAAATCAATGCACCTGTAAGTGTCGTTTGGAAATACGCGAGTGACTCGACGAAGGCCAATGACTGGTCAATTTACTTTGATCACATCTCTCCCCTTCCCGGCATACCTGACGGAAAGATCGGTGCACTCAGAAGATGCTTCCGCAACAAAGATGAAACAGGCCCGTACTGGGATGAAGTCACAACTGAATCAGTGCCTGAAACACGCAGACAGATTACAACTTATGGCCTCAAAAATTTCCCGATGAATTTTTTGTCTGATGGACAATATGTATTTGTGAGACAGCTCTATAAAGCGATCGATGACAAAACAACTGAGATGACTTTCCAGGCCCGCACATCCCCGTCACGTACATGGATGGGCCGCTTGGCCTTTTGGTTTTCAAAAGGTGAGACCAGCAGAATTTTTCTTGCGAACCTCGAAAATATTAAGGCCAACATAGAAGGAACTCCACGACCTCACCCATGGGAAGCTGATTAATTCTAGAGAGTCTTGATAATTCCACATCCAAGTCGTCCACCCGAATCCCCTGAAGGTTGAGTGGAAAGATTGTCACCCTTGGTGTGAATCAAAATCGCTTTTCCTGCAATCTCTTTCACGTGCGAGCTGGCATGCGGAATGATTTTATCAACATGTGCTTCACCTTTTTCATTGGCCACAAGATTTCCGAAATCTCCGATGTGAGACATCGCTGATTCCGGTGAACCGTGAACATGCTTATCCGGATTGAAATGAGCGCCCGCAGATTTATAATCAGGCCCTGCGCATTCTCCATTTTCGTGAATATGAAATCCATGTTTTGAGTTAGGTTCCAGTCCTGTAAAATGCGCCTGAACACGTATTCCTTCTTTCATTGGTTCAATCAGAACATCACCTTTGAGATTCTTTTCAGTCACAGAAGTAATCTCTGCTTCCATTCTCATGGGTGCTGGTTCTGTCTTCGGTGTTATGGTCGGGGTAGCGGCCTGAGATCCCTGGGACAGGGAAACGGCCGTCATGGCAAGTAATGCTCTGAACATGTGTCCTCCTTGAACAATCGAGGAGTAGTTTAGACTAATTTACCCGCGAGCATTCTGGATTTTATCCAAAGGATGGCTTAAGGAATTAATAAGAGCGAACCCACCCGGTCACGATTAAGAAGAGCAGTATGAGCGTCAACGGCCTTCTCGAGTGGATAAGTATGTGAAACATCCACTTTAAGAATTCCTTTTAGGGCGAGATCAAAGACAACATCTGTAGCGGCCCGAAGTTTCCCGGCCGTTTCCACGTAAGAAAAAAGCATAGGACGGGTGACGGTCAGCGATCCGCGGGTGGCAAGGTCCGAAAGATTAACTCCGGTCACAGGGCCTGAGGCATTTCCAAAACTCACCATGTGTCCACGCATTCTGAGACAATCAAGGGAAGTCATCCAGGTATCTTTGCCGACACTATCGTAGACGACACTCACTTTTTCACCACCATTAATTTCCAGAACGCGTTTAACAATATTCTCATCACGGTAATTAATCACAGCGAACGCTCCCATTTCGAGGGCCTTCTTGCCTTTCTCAGCAGAACTGACCGTGCCGATCATTTTCGCTCCGATATGTCGGGCCCACTGACAGGCCAGAAGGCCCACTCCCCCGGCAGCAGCATGAAAGAGAAATGTTTCATTTTTTTTAAGCGCGTAAGTCTGATGAAAGAGATACCAGACTGTAAGACCTTTCAGCATCAGAGAAGCAGCGAGTTCAAAGCTTATACCATCGGGTATTTTCACCAGGCAATGCTCTGGAATGTTTCGAACTTCAGCGTAAGCGCCCAACGGAGAATGTCCGTAAGCAACACGATCACCGGTTTTAATATCCTTAACCTCAGCACCAATCGCTATAACGACACCTGCGCCTTCAAAACCAACAGGAGAAGGAAGCGGAGATTGGTAAAGACCTGAGCGAAAGTAAGTATCAATATAATTGACGCCAACGGCATGCTGGCGAATCTGCACTTCATGACCCTGAGGAGAACTCACGTTTTCATTTTCAACCCGTAACACTTCCGGGCCACCTGTTTCATGAAAGCGAACAACTTTGGTCATGCTTGTCTCCTGTGTATTCATAATATCGCAATTGGGCGGAGAAATGAAGAGCATCCAAAGAGTATCAGAGTAAAGAGAAATTCATCTGTTCTTCCATGATCTCACTGCAGAAAATAGTGAAGATCAAGGAGGAACTATGAAAACATTTTTGATTCCACTTTTGCTTATGGCCTTTAGTGCTTGTCAGCCCGAAAGTAGACGAGAGCGAATGGAGCAGCAGGAAAGAGATATTGAAAAAACCGGGATTCGTGGTGAGCCCCATGGCCGTAGTCACTACCATACAGGCCCTCATGATCGCGATCACTTTCACCCCGATGACTCAAGAAAATATAAAGAAGCGATGAAACGCCATCCTCGGGATCCCGCTACTCTGGAAGGTTTTCAGCACTAAGAAAGCCAGTCGGACCAAAACTCTGGTAGCGTTTTCTTGATCAAGCTTCCGGTGCGCGGGAAGAAAGAAACGTAATTGTAAGCCCCATGAGGGAAACGAGAAAGAATGATACCCGCAGGGAGGAGGCACCAGCGACCCATCCGATGAGTGGTGGGCCTAGCAGGAAGCCTAAAAATCCGAGTGTAGACACGCTCGCAATGGCAGCACTTGGAGACATTTTTTTAGATTTACCAGCTTCCGAGAAACAAAGTGGAACGATGGCCGATACACCTGACCCAACGAGGAGAAACCCGATGAGCGAAGGATAGAATGTCGGCATGATCACTGACAAAAGTAGACCGGCAAAAATAAAAACGCCACTGAAGCGAAGTACTTTTTTAAATCCAAATCTCACTTTAAAACCGTCAGCTATAAACCGCGTCCCTGCCATCGTCGTCATGAAGGCCACATAACCTGCGGCCACAAGTCCACCGGAAGCACCGACAATTTTTTTAAAATATATTCCACTCCAGTCAAACATCGCTCCTTCGCAGAACATGGAAAGAAAAGAAATGACTCCAAGTAGAACCAGGCTTTTATCAGGCATGACAAAAGCTTTTGCGATCACTCGTTCGGCCTTCGGAATATCTTTCAGGAGAAATGGTCCACTGATAAATGTTCCTAAAAGTACAATGCCCATGATGATGGCAAAGTGCTTATCCGGTGACACCATTGTCGAAATCATCAAGGATCCAATGAATGCACCGACAAATCCCGCCAGACTCCATAAACCGTGAAACGCTGACATGATGGTCCTGCCATAAATATTCTCGATATCTATGGCCTGGGTATTGAGCGATACGTTCACAAGGTTACTTGCGATCCCATAAAACACCAGAGCAAGTACAAGCTTCAGAAGTGAGGGCGCGAGACCGAGGCCCAGAAGGAACACGGCATAAAAACATATCGCGATGAGAAGAATTTTTTTACTCCCGAAACGCGAGACCAACATGGGAGCTATGGGCATGGAGATGAATGAGCCTACAGGAATGGATAAGAGCACAGACCCTAAAGCAGCTTCCGAAAGGCCGTGCATCTCCTGGATGGCCGGAATCCGCGCACCCCATGAAGCGAAGCAAAGTCCGTGAAAGAAAAATAATGAACTGACGGCAAGTCGGGATCGCAGAGGATTCATGGTTAAACTTTAGAATGGATTGGGACTAAAGTTTCGGAGCTTTTTCAAAAATTGTTTTCCCTAGTTCGCCCCGACGGAATTCCTGCAGGACAAGTTTATAAACACGGTTAAGGTCTGGTAAACCACCATTAGTTAAACATCCCCGAAGGACAGCAATTTTAGCGAGGGTATCTTCAATCGTGATCTCAGGATCTTCAAGTTTATATCTCGCCATAAAAGTCTCTGATTTTTCTTTCAGAAGGTGATTCACAACAAATCGTGCAGTAGTTTCTTCATCAGCAACATCATCCGGAATCGCATGAACTGCCGATAGCCAGAGCGCGTGTTCTTCTTTATCAATCATCGGAGGCATCACTCCGGGTGTATCGAGGAGTTCAACGTCGTTCTCGATAATAATCCATTGCTGAATCTGCGTCTGACCAGGTTTATCCGCAACTTTCGTGACACTCTTCGAGGCGAGCTGGTTAATGATGGAAGATTTACCGGTATTCGGAAGACCAACGATCATGAGTTTGAGTTTTGTTTTTTTATGATCAACAGAGCCTGTGCGCTCACGGTTTTTCAAAACAATCTTTCGCGCCATCGAAACGGATTTTTTCATGGCGGTCTTATCGAAGCAATCGACGAACATAAAATTCATTTCCTGCTGATCAAGATATTTCGTCCACTCTCTGACAGCATCATCAGAAGTGAGGTTCGCTTTATTAAAAACAATCAGGTGACATTTCTGACCGATCTCATCCAACATGGCACGGTTTGAAGATGCCAAAGGGAGACGAGCATCACGAACTTCCATTACCAGATCAACCATTTTCAGACGCTCTTTGATTTCACGAAGGGCGCGCGCCATGTGGCCGGGGTACCAGTTAAATAGCGCTCGAGATGGGGCCGTTGGATCATTAGGTCTGCTCATGGGCCTAACCTAACACGGCTGCGGGTCATTTGGCCTTAACTAAACCGAGTTCATGGCCGGAAACTAAGCGATACGCCGGGAATGCTCCGCCCGCCGTCATTTCATAGACCACGAGACTTTTCATCAGAAGCTTACCGAAGTCTGTGTTCTTATAGGGAGAAATGACGTCAGTAACGGCGCGGTGATTTTTGAGCCGGACGACAGGGAGAATGGGTTTATATTCGTGTCCCTCTTCCACTTCGAGTCCTGCCACCAGATCGTCGTGAAGGGCCCGAAGTTCCCTGGCATTCTGGACGCCGATAGTAATCACTCTGGCATCAAGCTGATGAGGCAGGCCCCAGACACCGTCAAATCTGAGATCGAACGGCGAATGCTGTGAGGCCACCAGTGCAATTTTTTGATCGAGTTCCTTGAATTTTTCAGCACCCATTGTACCCAGCCCGCAGATGAGGACAAATCGCTGGTCATCCGGAACCCATTGATGAATAAAGTTTTTACCTTTATTGAGTCCGACTTTAAGCTTTTTAAGATCTGTTTTCAGTTCAGAGGCATCAAGTCCCAGATAGATTTTCATTATTCTATCCTTCGTTTAAGTTGAATATAGGGATGAAGGACAGTCACTAAACCCAGCGAGTGAAAAATTCCTTCTTCCACAAGAGAACGAACTTTAACTTCAAAATCATTTAAGTCTCTCGGTTTCAGAATTTTCGAGATCCATCTTCTCTCCGTTTTTGCCTTGTTTCGATTGGTAAAAAGAACTCCGTCAGCATGCAACATTCTGGCTGCGAATGCGTAGAATCCAGGTTTTATCAAATGAGAAGAATGGAAAAGACCATAGTCCGAACGCGCGATGGGAGTGCCTTCGTTATAAAGAATTTTCGTTAAAGCTAAAGGATGAAAAGCCAGGGCATTCATGATTCTGGTCTGCCAAAAATCAACTCAGAACCTCTCTTCTTTCTGCTTTCAAAGAACCATTTCCATCCGTTTTCTTTGTGAGTGACATCACACTTCAGTCGATGGAGAAAGTAATGAGGTACCTGAGGATGAAGGTGATGAGATGTATGATTAATAAACTGGGCAAAGACCCAGCGGTCAATGAAGGGAGAAAAACTTAATGTACGGGTAAGTTCATTCTGGATACGCGAGTTCAGGACATTTTTTTCAGTAAATCCTTCGGGGACAGCGAGATAGCAGTGCTGTGACAGGAGAATCGGATCAGCGATGAGGATAAACACCAGAATACCAGCAAGAACAAGGCCACCATAATTCCAGCCAAGATAATACGACAAAGTCAGATGAAAAATCGGTGGCCAGAGTGCACTCAGGATAAAGAAGAATTTATCACGGGAATTTTTCGCAAATTTATTGGCGTACGGGAAATAATAAAAAGTCGAGAAGAGAAATCCCGAAGAAAAAACCGGCACGTGATACTTCCAGCAGAAATCAAAAACTTTTTGCGATAAAGGTGTCAGATGTTTAAGAGACTTTAGAGCAACCGTTGGGTCTTTGCCCTGAATGCCGTTCCAGCGGTGATGCAGGAAATGAAGTTTCTTCCAGGAATAAAAAGGTATTGTAGAAAAAAGTGAACCGATAATACCTGAAACAATATTAAGCCATTTAGTTTTAAACTGGCTTTGGTGGCCGGAGGAGTGAACAATGCTGAACCAGTGGAACATGCACAGGCCATAAATGAGCGAAGCGAAAATCTTCAGTAGAACAGAATGAAAAGAAAACAACCAGAACGTAATCAGGGTGATGCTCAGGACCAGCAAAAAATCTAAGAGGCCCACAAAATCCCGGGGCCCATGCAAAGAAGAATTTTTAAACTCGACCTGCTGATCCAACATGATCGTTAAGACATCGGCTTAGACGACATGTAACCAAGCTCACCCAGTCGTTTTCCCGTCTGAGCATAATATGGGGAAGTCGCTTCCGGCGCGAAAGTACCCATGCCATCAACATAACGGTTAAACATACAGAAGGCGGCAGCAACGATGACGGTATCGTGAACCTCTTCCTCCGTCGCTCCGTTCTCAATTGCTTTTTTTACATCAGCAGTTGTCACAGTACGTCCGTCTTTCTGTACTTTTTTTGCTATCTGCAGAAGTGCTTTCATTTTTGGGGTAACGTCAGAGCCTTCGATATCTTCAGCAACTTTCTGGGTATAACCCACATCTTTTTTAAGACAATATTCCGCAGCGGCCGCATGCGAACGGTGACAAAAATTACATTCATTGAAATAAGAAACGGCCCCTGCAATAAGTTCTCTTTCACTCTGCGTGAGGGTTGAGGGTCCGCGGAGAATTGTTTCAGCGAGATTATTCAAGGCATTTGCTGTACTGGGTTTATAGGCCATAAGACCTAAGATTCCGGGAGCATCATTATTAAGATTGATATGGGACATGGCGATCTCCTTTTTAAGACTCCTCAATGTCATTTCATTACGGTAAGATCATACTTATGCTCACACCCATAAGCCAGATCATTACTCATGGAAGTTTTGCTTCAGGCTGGTACTCATTTCTTAACGACGCGGGTTCCTGTCATCAGGTGCAGGCCAGAATCTTAGAAAATTCACTGAAGAAGCACCCGTATCTCAAAAGTAAAAAAGACTTTCTGTCTCTCCCCCCTGCGGGCTTCGATGAGCAAATAAGTCGGATTCAGATTCCACATGGGACACGTCTTCAACCGACGAGTGGTTCGGGTCACCAGGAAAAGCTTGTTCCTTATACAAAGCCATTTTTGCAACAGCTCAATCGTGCTCTGAATCCCTGGCTCTTTGATATGGCCCGCTCTTATCCGGGTATTCTTAATGGCAGTCATTACTGGTCCATCAGCTGGCTTCCAACTTCATGGCGTGAGAAGGGCTGGGAACTTGATGACAGTGAACTTTTGCCTTCGTGGAAAAAATCTTTTTTGAGAAACATCATGGCCGTTCCTTCTGAGGTTTCCCGCGCAGAAACATTGTCCGCATCGCAGTTTGCAACCCTTGCCTTCCTCGCTGGTTCCCATGATCTTTCTTTTGTCTCTGTCTGGAGTCCGACATTTTTCCTGAATCATCTGAAGCTTCTGAAAGAATGGAAGACTGAGATCGCAGCGACATTAGAGTCTGGTTCGTGGCAAAAGTTTAAAAAAGAACTCTCGCATCTCAAGGCCCCTCGTTCACCTGTACAGGCAAAAAAATTAACAACTTCAGGCCACCATGATCTATGGCCTCGCCTCGCCCTTATCAGCAGCTGGGCCAGTAGTACTTCAACCGAATGGGCGACAGAACTTCAGGAAAATTTTCCGGGAGTTTCTTTTCAGGGCAAAGGACTTTGGGCAACTGAAGGAGTGGTAACTATCCCCTTTCAGGGAAAAAATATCCTGGCCTATCAGTCACATTTTTATGAATTCCTGGATCCTCAAAGTGGAAATATTCTGCAGATCGAAAATCTCAAAGAAGGCATGGAAGTTTATCCCCTTCTCACAACGGCAAACGGCTTTGCCCGTTACCACATGAAGGACCGCCTGGTTGTCAGTGGAAAATTTAAATCAGTTCCGGCGCTGGAGTTTCTTGAACGTGAAGACTCCTTTGATATGGTCGGTGAAAAACTGGATAATAAAGTCTTTCTGAACCTACACGATCATCTGAAAATTGAGTTTCCGGATCTCAAATGGGTCATTGCCTTTGCAGTTAAAGATCCGGCCATGAAACCCTATTACCTGTTTGTCCTCGAAGGTCTCGGCCATGAAGCATCCGCTGGTAAGCTTATCTCTGGTGAACTGGAAGGCCATTTTCACTATCATCTGGCACAGGAGCTGGGTCAATTGGGTGAATGCAGGGTCATAATTCGTGACAACAGCTATTCTTTGTATGAAAAGTTTCAGCTAAGTCGTGGAATGGTCCAGGGAAATATAAAAGTTGAGCTCACTCATTGGATAAAAGGTGAAAAAGCATTGAAGCTTCTTCATGAAATTTTCGGTAAAATCTCATGATGGAAAGAACCCTTGAGACATTTAAGCGCAGTGACGTTCCTGCGGAACTTCTGAAGGGAGTTTCCTATAAAGCACTTGCTCAAAATCTCCTTTTTGACTGGGTGATTGTTCTCTCTTGCATGGTTCTGATGTTTCAGACGTCCCCCTATCTTTATCCGTTGTGGGTAGTGATCATCGCCGGCCGCTTCCATGGCTTCGGCGTCATTCTTCATGATCTCTGTCATATGAATCTCACGAAAAAAAGCTGGAGACTCCGGTTGATTGAAATTTTCAGCGGCTACGTTGTGGGCACAACTGCCAATGCCATGGCCTACCATCATATCCGCCATCATCGTGACACATTGATGGACACTGATCCTTATTACAAAGTGAATAAAAAGTGTTCCGGGGCCATTCGCATCTGGCTGACCTTTAAGAAAGGGACATTTTTTATTCCTTACTGGGTAACAAGATCTTTTGTAGCTCCCTTTGCTCTTCTCATTCCTGTCCTTAGAACACCCTACGCGCGGATTTTCCTTCAGGATGTTTCAAAAACAGACCTTACTCACCATCCCGAAGTGAGAACTTGTGCCATCGAAGATATTCCCCTCGCAATCTTTCAAGCTACCATTCTTTTTATCTCCATCAGGTACTTTGATTTCATGCTCTACGCGTTCTACATCCCATTGATCATCACTGGCATCTTTGTGATCTATCGGCTCCTCATAGAACATGAATACAACATCGTCAGTGACAGGACGATCTACACGATGATTGAATCCACGTTTGATCACCACACTCGACCACTGGAAAGAATCCTCGTGGGGCCCAATAACATTGGTTACCACTGTGTTCATCACATCCATCCGGGAGTGGGACTTCACAATTTGCCGAAGCTTCGTGATTGGTATCTTGAAAGATCAAAGCAATATCAGGAAAAGTATCTGGTTCCTAAAAGACTCACCTGGAAACAGCAGTTGTTCGGCGGGATTCACCAGAAATAAAAAGGGCCTCTTTTCAGAGGCCCCATCGATTCAAAAAAAATCTTATCTGAGAGCGAGCCAGTTACCCTGAACGTGTGAAAGAACACGCATTGTTTTTCTGACGTCTTCGCTTGAATTTACATTCGGGAAGTATTTCTCGAAAGCACTGATGTTGAATTCTTTAGCTGAGCCTTCATGGTAGTTACGGTAAGCAATTGATTTCGTCTGACCGTTAGCAAGTTTCACAGAACGAGTCATCTGCGATCCGGACTCAAAAGAAACCGGAAGGAACGTTTTCATATCCTGAACAGGTTCCATGTAGAACTTGGCATAATCAATCTGGATCACTTCGCCTGTCACTCCGCTGCGAAGAGACTCCGGTCCTTTCGCTGTCATGATTCTTTTTACCATCGTCAGGTTCTCTGTTGCCTCATCACGATCAAGATCAAGGTAGCGGTTATCGAAGACGTAGTAGTCTTCATCCTTTCTGCCCTGAGAAGAGAGTTCCCATGCAAGAGACGCTTTGTTAATTGATTTCAGAGATGCTTTGTATGAGTACTGCATCCACTCCTTACCATCAGGAAGAAGTGTGAAAGTCTGAGAGAATTTTTTCTGTTTAAGTACTTTCACGATTTTTTCTGTTGAAACACCGTTTGCATCAAACGGACCAAAACCATCAAGGCCATTAACAAATCCAACTTCACGGTAGAGCTGGATGATGTTCTCAGAACTATATGCGCGTGCCATGGCAAGGTTTGAGATCGAACCGTAAGTTCCGGAGAGAGCGATATTCTTTTCGAATTCTCCAACCAGTTTAAAGCGTCCGATATCATCAGAGAAAGACTCTGCACCATAAACCATGCGCTGATCCCAGACAACAGGCTGAGTGAGGTTCATCTTTTCAAGTCTTTCAGCTGACTGATTCAGAAGCGGAAGAAGTTCTGTTGTCATCCATACTTTGAAATCAGCTTCTTTCTGAAAGCCGGCAACTTGAACGGCACCTTTGTAGTAAGGTGAAGCAATGTATTGAAAAGCTGCCTGTGAGTGTTCAGCAGGAAAGAAAACACGTGAATCATTGGCCATCTGTTTTGCCGCACTAATCACCTGAGAGTGAGCAAAATCTGATTTTGACTGGAACAGAACGCGCATGCGGTAGAAGATTCCACGAAAGGCCTTCAAAGGAAGTACCTGAGTCGCGTAAAATTTCACGTCGGCCGGAGCAGCGTCATAGCCCGCATCGAGCTTCGTAAGAAACGCATCCATTTCTTCAGAGGTTTTGAGAGTGAAAAGTTCGGCCTGGAGAGCGCGGAGTTCCGGCGACATCTTCCCGGAGTTAACCATCACTGAGTTCGCAGGCTTCCTTCTGCTCTCAGAATTCTTCATAAGGAGTCTTGATTCATCTTCACTGACATTTGCAATCGCTAAGCCCTTATCAAAAGGTGCGCGTGCGACAACGTCCTGAGCATGGGAATAAGTTGTTTTTGCTCCCACTGAACCAGAGAGAGAAACGAGAACTGTGAGTACCGGAAAAAAGACTTTAGACATTGACTGCCTCCTGATTAAAATCTGAAAATATCGTATCGTTAAATTGACTTAGTTAATAATGAATTTCAATAACCCGACAAAAGCAGTCCAGTGCGCTCGAGTTTATTCTATCTTAGGCTTCTGAAGCGACTCAATATCTTGTTGTTGCGGCTCTTTTTTACCTCTTTAAAAAAACGAAAAATCGTCCTGGGTGCAACGGCCTTTCTCATCATCTTATCATTCATCTGGGCGTCCCGGGCCCCGATTGCTGTCCGTACCGAAGATTTCAGCGACCCGAATCTCTCCTCCTATCAGGACATGAAATGGCTTAAGGGCGAATATGCCTTTGAAGATAAACTCTCGCTCATTATCAAAAGCGATCGTTCCTTCACACAGGCCGATCTCTGCAAGATTGAAACCTGGCTCATGCGGGAGATGGACTCCAATCCCGATGTCCTGAGTGTGACAAGTCTTTTTGAACTCAGGGACTATCAATACAATGAAGGAAAACTTTTTTATCCGAAACTTCTGGGAAACACTTGTGAAGATAAAAGTTTTGACCTTGAGAAATTAAAGAAGCACCCACTTCTGCTCATGTTCTCGACACCAGCACTCAACGACCTCATCATTCATTTTGAAATTAAACCATCCGACAAAAAGTTCGCTCACGGCATTTATGACTACGAAAAAGTCTTCACTGTTATTAAAAGTGCCAAAGACAAACTCCCCTATACCATCCTGACCGGTGGAACACTCTTTTTTCAGGCCTCAATCCTCGAAGGAATCTATAAATCTGATCTCATCAACCTTCTCGCGGCCTTGATTCTTTTCGCCGGCCATTATTTTTTCTATCGCTCACTCATCGCTGCCGGCGGACTCATCGGGATCATCCTCATCACCAGTACGATCATCCGTGCCGGGATGGCCGTCATGGGCCACATGATTGACCCTCTCACGTCATGCATTTTTGTTCTCATCATGGTTGCGATCCTGGAAGATTACATTCTCCTGAGCTACACGTTGTTTAAACGTAAACTCCCCTACAACGTGGCCGTCAGATCCCTTCTTCTGCCGAGCTTTCTCACCTCTCTCACGACGGCCATCGGATTTGGATCTCTTGCTGTTTCGGATAATCCATCCATAGTCCACTTTTCGATCTGGACGACGGCCGGGTCCCTGATGGAATGGATCACACTTTTTCTGATCGTTCCTGCTCTCGTGAATGCTTTTCCTAAAATCAAGAAGAGACTAGAAAATCATCCTTTGCCGGTAAAGAAAGTTCCTGAAAAATTAGTCAGCTATACTCCAGGAAAGTGGGGAACCATTCTTATCTCTCTTGTTCCTGTCGCCATCTTTTTTGTCCACTCTCAGGGAAATCTTGATTATAACCCCATGGATATTTTGCCATCCGATCATGCCCTCTCTGAATACAGGAATCATGTCCTGAAAACTCGCCAGACTGAGGGCGACGTCAGCATCGTCTTTTCGGAAAAGAAAACAGATGTGAAACCCTATCTGGAACAATTCCGAAAGGATCCCCTGATCTCCGGAACGTATTCTGAGCAGGAAGTGATGGATCATTTCAGCACTGCTCCCGGTTTTCTTCGCGGCCTGATGCTCGAGGACTTCAACCGCGGCGCCCTTGGAGAATTTTTCACGGCCAGAGATTCGAAGCGGATCGTGACACCGATCAAGTCCTATAACTCAAAAGATATCCCGGGCCTCCAGACAAGGCTCGCCTCCATCTGCAAGGATAAATGTGAAGTCATCTCGGAAGCGATTGTCTCCAACGACTACGCCATGGGGATTCTCAGTACACTCTATGAGAGTTTTTTTTCGGGTTTTACGTTCATTATTATTCTTGTTACCTGGCTCGTTCTCGCTGTCAAACGACGCTACCTGCTTCCTGTAATGATCTCTACCGTCTGGGCCTCTCTGACACTTCTTCTGGGTGTGATCATCTTCCAGGTAAAAATCAATGTCGTCACGTGCGTAGCACTCTCTGTCCTCATCGGGGCCGCCGGAGACAATGCGATTCAATATCTTCTCTTAAAACGGGAAACTCTCTATCACTCGGTCAAAGAACTGGGCGAAGCGAGTTCGGAAACTTTCATCCTCATGATCGGAGTTTCGTTGACGATGTATCTTTCGTATTTTGAATCTGCACGGAGCCTGGGGCTACTTCTGATTTCCGGAATCATTCTGATGTTCATTGGTGACCTGTGGGTCCTTAGCGGACTCACGACTCTCATGGACGACATCTTTCGGAAAAGGACGAAGGTCAGTGATAAGTCCGACACTCTGAAGAAGCCGTAAGAAATCATAGTGTGGATCAAACTCAAACCATCTTTTCTGGTTGGATGCAGAGTTTGGATAAGCGTGATGATTGTTGTGCCAGCATTCACCTAAGAGCAGCGGAAAAAAGAAAAAATTATTTGTGCTCTTGTCGCGGGTTTCAAAATTCCGGAAACCGAACCCGTGACCGCCGAAAGAATTTAGTGCGAAGAAAGAATTATGCACCATCAGGATGCGAAATATTCCGCCCCAGTAAAGTCCCCGCCAGAATCCCTCGATACTTCCGAGGAGTAATCCCTCTGTCACTCCCGCGAGTAAAATCCACAGAAGACCGACCAATGTATGATGACGGTGAAAGAATCGAATATGCGGTTTTGACAGGAGATCAGGTGCATACTCATCCGCGCATTTCTGGAAATCAAATTCATAGGCCCAAAGGCAATGGGCGTGGGCCCACCCACTCAGCCTGCCTGGAAAAGGAATCTCACGCGCCCATGGCGAATGCGGGTCACCGGGTTTATCAGAGTACTGATGATGCTTCCGATGGAAAGCTGCCCAGTAAAGTGGCGAGTACTGAAAGGCACAACTACCGAGCGTAAAGAAAATACTCTCAACAAACGGCGAGGCCTTGAAGGATCGATGGGAAAGTAATTTGTGAGAAGTCACAGCAATACCAAACAAACCAATCTGATAAAAAATAAGAAAGGTCAGGATGTCCTGCCAGAGGATACCCGTAAAACAAAACCAGACAAAACCTGCGAAAAACACCGCAATCGGAAAAACAAGAGAAAGCCAGATTTTTGCGGAGATATTCCGTTTCATAGGAGGATTATGGAATATTTCCGGATAATGGTGAAGGGAAATTCAGGTTATTTTAGCTGCATCTTGGAAAAAAACGATAGTCACCTATAATGTCTGTATGAAGCAGGACTTTCTCCATTCTTCGGCCCCATTTTACGCAATGTTGTTCATGTTGGTCTGGATTCTGGGAGAAAGAGTCGTCGCCTGGAAAATGAAAGCGCACATCGGAAGCTGGAGAGAAACCCTTGGAAATATCCAGTGCGGACTGGGTCAGATCCTCCTTGAAATTCCCTTTAAGGCCTTGCTGATTCTCCCCTATATCCTGATCGAAGACCGTTTTTCCCTTTTTCAAATACCATCGAATGTCTGGGTTTTGATCGGTAGCTTCATCCTGACTGATGCTCTTCATTACTGGTATCACAGGCTTCATCATGAATCATCTCTCCTCTGGAAAATTCATCTGGTGCATCATCAGCCGGAAGAATTTAATACTTCCGTCGGTCTGCGACTTCCATGGCTGCATAAACTGACTGTCTTTCCTTTCTATCTGGCCCAGGCGATTCTTGGCGTTCCCGTTGAAATCTTTGTCGTGACAGTATCATTTCATGCCGTTCTTCAGCTCTGGAATCATACTGAACTCATTAAAGGTCATTGGGGATTTCTGAATTACTTTATCGTCACACCATCTCATCATCGTGTTCATCACGGAAAAAATCCTCAGTATGTGAACAGGAATTACGCAGCGATTTTTTCAGTGTGGGACTACATATTCGGAACATTCACCCCGGAAAAAGAGAAAGTTGCCTACGGTATCGTTCAGCACATTCAGACCATGAATCTCTATCATTCGAATTTTAACATGGTAAATAAGCTGAAAAGTCTTTCGCCACTCCCGAATAAGGAACATTTTTTGGCCGTTCTCTCCATTACGGTGGGAATGCTCGTCATGTATCTTGCGACCGGGCAGCATGGTGAATGGATGTATGGATTGATCCTGGTATTTTTTGTCTTGTTGTTCCCACTGCCGAAAATCTGAGCCTAGCGGAAAAACTTTTTCAAAACACTCCGGACGGGAATAAAAAACCAGAGCCTGAATTCAATCTTCCCGAGACAAACAAGTTCATCCCCTTTTTCCCACTCTGGATTTTGTTCCTGAAAGAATCTGATCTTTGGTTTTTTGATCATCATCTCTTCAGTAATCGGTGCCACGTGGTGTTTGAGATGCTCATGCTCGCCACGGTCAAACTTTAAAAGACCAGTCTCATTGTTATAGTGGCCCGGGTATATCAGGTTCGCCAGATGGGCGCGAAGATCACGGTACTCCTGTGGAATACTTTCTTCCATGCGTGGATAGTAGTGAAGAAAATTATTGGCAAGGAGAAGATAGGTTTTATATCCCTTAGAGAGAAGAAACCACCAGACTTCTTTGTGCGGATTTTTCAGTTTCAGTTTCATCATATGGGCCGTGAAAGTGGAAACAAGAACTGTTGTGCCCCAGTGATCCGGGGATATAATCGTGTCGCCGCTGTAGAGAATACGGTAAGTCTTCTGGTTGATCTTCACTTCATAGTCAGTGACCGAAGAAAATCCCTTAATTTGACCTATATGATTCAGCATGAGGATTATCTGAGATTTTGATTTTAAATCTGAACAGAATCGCTCAAAAGCAACATCTTCATAAAAAGCTTCAAAGAGATGAAACATTTCCGTGAACTGTGATTCTTTCAGTGTTTTGACCGGGAGAACACGGGCCTTGAGGTTCTTATTCATGGGGAACCTCTTAATGCGAGATAAAAGATGCAAATACTTTGAAAGCTAAGGTAAGTGAAAGAGATGCTTACAAAGAATGTCGTGACTCTATTGATGAAAATCCATTTTGGATCATCGGATGCAAAGTAGATATTTTCATCAGCTTCCGCATGGGATCTCGTCGTCAGGAATAAATAAGCAAAATAGGCTTCAACAGAAGTTGTAAAAAGAATGAGGAAGATATAACTCACACTGAGAAATGAAATTCCGTCTGCCGGAGTGCCGACACTGAAGCACGCAAGAAGAAGCAGAGTCGTGACACCGAGAATGTGGAAGATATCGTGGCCAATCCCGTAAAAAGGCGTCCAGTTCAGCCACTTATAAATCATCACAAGTTCAAGCGGGCCTCTGATCCACCAGCTGATGAGATGAAAAATATAAACGGCGAAAAGATCTTCAGGAAATTCCGGGTGAAGAAGGAAGAAAATGGGTACCACAAACCAGTGCTGAACAGTAAAGGCGAGCCACAGGGCCTTGGGCCAGGATATGGGCCCACCGGTCCATGCTTTTTTACTATTCTGACGGCGGTGGATGTTGACGGCCAGAAGCACTGTCACGATCGGCCATAGAGCAATTGCCCAGCTAAAAATATTCATTCCACTCCAGCGTACTTCACAAAATTGATTTCTAAATTTCGCACTTTGCCAATCATTCTGCATTGCTATTCGTAAGAGACATCTTTTACCATGGTTTATGGAAAATGCAGCGATAAATCACTCTCCACGGTCCCCCGGATCGAGGGTCTTTCAGTACTATAAAGAAATTGATCCCCGCATTCCGGTTGCTGCCATTCTTTTCATTTATCTCTTGCTCGGTCTTACCATTCTGGGCTTCAACCGGACTCCCCTTCAGGCCTTCATCACAACAGTTTCGTGCTGTACCTTAGAAATCCTTCTGACCAGATTTTTTGATAAGAAATGGGTCCTTCCTTTAAGTGCTTTGATCACAAGTTTATCTCTTTCTTTTCTTCTTAACTACAGTCACGATTATTTTTTACTTTTTATTCCTGCCTTTTTTGCCATCGGCTCAAAACACATTTTCCGGTTTAATAATAAGCACGCATTGAATCCTGCCATGGTCGGAGTTGCTCTTTCACTTCTTCTGAGCTCAGACCTGGTGACGGCAGCACCTGCTTATCAATGGAACGGTATTGCCCACATGTCGGTTTTTATCATTGCTCTCGGGATGATATTTGTGATTCCGAAAGTCAGCCGGATCTGGCTGGTGATGAGCTTTCTTTGCACATTCACCATTGCGACAGCTCTTCGTGCGATGATCATGCGCCATCATCTTCCTTTTGAGACTCTTTTTCTTGGTACACTTTCTTCACCCTCTTTTTTTATTTTCACATTTTTCATGATCACAGATCCCGCGACGTCTCCGCCGACTAAGAAAGATCAGGTCATTGTGGGTGTCTCTCTTGCCCTCCTTGATCTCGCTCTTCACCTTCGCCAGAGTTATTACACGTTTTTCTATGCTGCTTTGATTGTCGGAAGCTGCAGACTTGCCACAAAGCATTTCAAGGCGGCTCGAACGAGGGGATTTGGACCTTATTTCAAGGAAAGATTTTTTCTTTCCGGTTATTACAAAAGACCACTGACTCTTTTTGCTCTTTTCCTCGTCGGGACAACTTTGTACTCTCAGGTTCTTCATCCCCGCCTGCCCCTTTCGCAACTTAACTGGACCTTTGAAAAAGTCCCTTCGTCTCAATCAGGATTGGTTGGCAAAGATCAGGGAGATATTTATGAGAGACTCGATGAACGAGTCCGTCATATCGCCAAATGGGTATTGAGTGTGGGTGATTCTGTTTCGGTGGGAGATTTCGACAATGACGGTCTCCAGGATATTTTTGTATCAAACATGCTGAAAAGTGCTCCTACCAGAAATGCTCTCATGAGAAATACCGGTGACGATCATTTTGAGAGAATAGAATTGCCGGTCCTCAAAAATTACAACGAGAGTCCGGAGATTTACGGTCTCATCACCAATGGTGTCTTTTCGGATTACGATAATGACGGCGACCAGGACCTCTTCCTCACCGTGGCTTTCGGAAAAAGCATATTGCTTAAAAATCTTTTCATTGAAAGTGGAAAGATTGGTTTTGAAGATGTCACCGAACTTTCGAACCTCGATGGAAAAATGACGACATCGATTTCGGCAACTTTTGGAGATTTCAACCGCGACGGACTTCTCGATCTTCTGGTTCTGAACGTATGGCCTGAGAATCTTCCGGACTACAAACAGACTAAACCTCTGAATCTTTTCCGACTTCCAAAAGCAGAATTCAAAGATGACGATCGCATGTTTAATTTCATGCACGACAGCTGGCATCTCTCGGATAACGGCGGCGAGAACTGGCTTTATCTCCAGACTCCTGAACACAAATTCGTTAAGCAGGATTCGAAGGTCTGGGGTATTCCGGAAACACGCTGGTCCCTCGCCGTAGGGGTTGCGGATTTTAACCAGGATGAATGGCCTGATATTTATATCGCTAATGATTTCGGGCCGGATGATCTTTATTACAACAATAAAGGTGAATCTTTCACCAGCATCAAGGGATCCATCTTCGGATCCATCGGTCGGGATACCTATAAAGGCATGAACGTCTCCGTCGCTGACTTCGATCAGTCTCAGGGACTCGACGTTTACGTCACCAACGTTCACCACGCTTTTCAGGCCGAAGGAAGTCTTCTCTGGACCTTCCGTCCAGGAAATAAAGAACACGCACCATTAATTGAAGAGACAGCTACGACGAAAACGGTCCTCAACGAAAACAGATTCGGATGGGGAGCTGCTGCCTCTGATCTTGATAATGATGGATATGTTGATCTCGCAGTTGCAAACGGCATGGTCGATGATACCTGGGATAAAAAATTCGATGAGTGCCCTGATTACTGGTACGTGAATGAAAAAGTGGCGCGCTCACCTCCATCCATTCACCGTTACGCTAACAAATGGGGAGACCTTCGAGGTTACTGCATTTACGGCAAGGAACAGAACCGCGTTTATCTCAACCGCGGGCCGGATCAGAAACCACAGTTCGTTGATATCGCAGATGTCGTGGGAGTGACTGAACTCTCAAATTACCGTGGTGTAGCTGCAGCTGATTTTTCAAACTCCGGAAGACGAGATCTTATTTTCACGCGCCCGTTTAATGAACCCATTTTTTATCGCAACAAAATGAAAGAAAATGCAGTCGCTCCTCACTGGATCGGCTTCAAACTGGAAAGTTCATCACCAACCTGTAATCGTGAAGCGATCGGCTCACGGATTATTCTCACTGCCGTGAGAAAAAACGGAAAACCTATGGTTCTTTCCTGGGAAACTCAGACAGTCAGTGGCTTTGCCGCTCAAAGTGATAAACGGCCTCATTTCGGACTCGGTCAGGATGTAGAATCCGTGAACGCAAAAATAAAATGGTGTAACCATGGCCCGTGGACTGAAATGACTCAGCTTCAGATCGATAGCTACAATGAGATCCGTCAATGATAACTAAAGATGAATATCTCAAAGCTGACCTCAAGACCCTTGATGGTGATATCAAAAATAACTGGTACATCGCATGTCTGGAAAAAGAAATTCCACACGGCAAACCCATCACGAGAACTATCTACGATATCCCTTATGTCATTTATCGAAATGATGAGGGATCTGTGCGTGTTCATATTGATCAGTGTCTACACAGAGGTGCTCCACTTTCCAAAGGCAAGTGCGAAAAAGACGGCATTCGCTGTCCTTATCACGGCTGGCGCTATGATAAAGACGGCAAAGTTTGTGAGATTCCCTCAGAAGGTGAGGCAACGAAACCGCGTTCATGGCAGCTCAAAGTCATTCCTACTAAAGTTCAGGATGGCTGTGTTTGGATCTGGACCGGTGAAGATCTTCCCTACAATGACGGGCCACCCTGGAGATTTCCTTTTCATGATGATCCAAAGTGGACGAACTATTTCATGATCACGGATTTTGACAACGAGGTTACCCATCTTGTTCAGAACTTCATGGATGTTCCTCACACCGTTTATGTTCACGATAAATGGTTCAGGAAGAAAAGATCCATTGAAGTGAAAGTTGATATCGATGTGAATGATGGACACGTTAAAGTCACCTATCATCAGCCCAACGACACTATTGGATTTATGACGGCCATCCTGAATCCTTCGAAAAAGCCGATGATTCATACAGATGAATTTATTTTCCCGAACATTACCCGTGTTGATTACACTTTTGGCGAGCGCGGTTTCATCATCAACTCTCAATGCACGCCGGTCACACGGTTCAAAACAAGAGTGTATACCTGGATCTGTTACGACATCGGGATTCTCTCAAAACCTACTCTTCCTTTCTTCAAGTTTTACACCCGCAAGGTGATCACTCAGGATACAGAAATCATGGAGCAACATGGAAGTGTGCTGAAGGTCCTGGGTGAAAACCAGTACCATTCCAGTGGCGCCGATGAACTCCATCTTGCCATTCAAAAGATGCGTGAACTCGGGGCCCAGGACAAAACCAAGCCCTATCAAATGAAATTCAACCACCAGAGGGAATTTTGGATTTAGATAAGGCCCTCGCAGATTTTCCCGGCCTCTCTCTCTTTAACGAAGAACGGGATAACCAGGATACACTCACGATCTTTGAAACTATCCCGATGAAGCTTCCCGGGATGAATCTCGTCTATGATCGATCTCCTAAGTTCAGAAGTCTCCTCGACTGCCAGTCCGATCAGTGGCTGACCCTTATGGGCCGAGTTGACGGCCGCGCTCTTGGATTTGCTTCACTCTCCTGGGGTCCAAGGTATGTGAATGGCGAAATTAAAAATGTTTCTTATCTGGGAGACCTGCGCGTTCTTCCCGTCAAAGAGGCCTCAAGCATCTGGAAAAATTTTTATCCGATCCTTCTTGATTACTCTCGTGAGAATCTGAAGATCGATTACCACCTGACAGCAATCCTCGCGGACAATAAGTTTGCGATCAAAGCTCTCGTGGCAGAAAATCCGAAAAGAAAATTCAAATATCATCCGCTTAATTCAACGACCATGATCAACGTCCTGGGTACAAAACCATTCATGCTCTCAAAGTCCGCATTAAAAGTTGAACGCATCAGTGTCAAAGATGCTGTTAAAGAAGGACTTATTGATTTCATGGACCGCGAAGAAAAGAAAAAACTTTTCGGATATGATTTTAAGCACAGTGAATGGAAGAGACGCCTTAAGAGCTGGCCCCTGATTGAGAACTTTGAATTCTTTGTGATCCGGGACAGAAACGGCATCAGAGGACTAAGTCTGCCGTGGAGTATCAGTCCGATCAAGCGCATGCGGGTTGAAAAAATGAAAAATGCCCTGAAAGTTCTCTTCAAGGGGCTTTCTCTTTTAGGGCTGACACTTCCTAAAGACGGTGAATCGTTAAAAATTCCTTATCTAACTCACCTCACTTTTCATCCAGAAGCAAAAAATTCTGAAAGAGCTGAGATGGTTTCGGCCTTCATTCAGGAAACAAAAAAACTTCCCTGGGCCAAAGGGGCCCATTTTATCAGCTTCGATGATTCCTGGAATCTTTGCTCAGAGAAATTCCTTACACCTTACATTCTTCAAAAGACTCAGGTGAATCTCTACGCTGTGACGAGTGTGAATGAAACAATTCCGCTGGAATTTGCTGGAGTCACTTTGGGTTTTGAAATGGTTCTCGCTTAACGACCCCTATCTATACCAACAGGCCGGGCGTGCTCTTAATGCATCCCCACTCAAAATTGTGTCGAGACGACATTGTGGCAAGGGATGTGTCTGGTTGGTGGTTTCGACAACACTGATGTCCGGTGTTGAGACTCCGGGATGAGGAAGTTTTCTGTTATCGGCGTAGAAAGCAGTAAGGATGAGTGCTGCCTCCTGCAGGCGGAGCGGGGAAACTCTTACTGAAAGCTTTGGAAGGACCTTCTTGAAACATAAGGGCGACCAGTAATCGGCCTGGCCCTCAAGAGAGAGCTTGTTATATTCATCACCCCAGGGCATTCCGCCATAAAGATGACCGAGCTCGTGGCAAAGCAGAAGGGCGAGAACGTCTTCGTTGATGGAAGGAAGAGCAGCAACTCCACCATACACAATAACCTGATCGGTTTCCCAACGACGGGCGAACGCCTGGGCCCAGTCAGCATCGTAATCTGTCATGAATTCGAGTTTGCGGCCGCTGGCCTCTGCATGTGAAGAAAAAGTTTCTTCCATGATGGAAATCACCCGGTCAAAAGTCTTCTCGGGAAGTTTCTGAGACTCATCAAAACGAAAAACGATGCCGTCAGTGTCGGCGAAAGTTGGCCCGGAAATGATACAAAGATAAAAAATGATAGCGAGGCTTTTCATGGATTCATTAAAAACCAGAACGACATATCCTGTAAAGAGAAGTGCCCCTATCATCAGTCGCCTAACTCTCAATAATTCTGTAATGCGATCGAAAATTATTATGATAAGATGAAGATAACTTCTCGGGAGTTTTCATGAAGATAATTTTTCTTCTCTCTTTTCTTATTCTGGTCACGCAATTTGCGGTTTCTCAGGTCGTTGACCAGCGTGATGAAAGGGCCGATGCCCGAGATTCCCGCCCTTTCAATCGAATTCAATAACGTCTTTTCGCTGACTTCCTCACAATCATAGTAGCATTTACCGGGCAAATCCTGCCCTCCATCGTTCGGCACTTTGCTCGGGATACACTTCTTTTGCGCCAAGGAAAGGAGCACCCAAATGAGCCCATTTCTCCCTGCAACCGTCCTCTTATTAATCATCCTCACTCTCTCGTCCTGTAATCAATCAAAACCCGAAGCTGGAACAGGCGACGGCGATGACACGAGTACCACTCAGTCCGGCAATCCGGATGATGCCAACGACCCCACCACAGACGATTCATCCGGTGAGGATCCCCTCGCCGCTGAGGCCTGGCATCTCGATAACAGAGGCCAGAAATCTTTTTCGAGTAACGGCGGGAAAAGTGGCGAAGATGTTTCCGTTAAATCTGTTCATGCCTCAGGCGTGAAAGGAGCGGGCATCAGAATCGCGGTCTCAGATTCAGGAGTGGATCTTTCTCATCCTGATCTTCAGGATAATGATCTGCCTGGTGAACACCGTGACTATTCGTCGAACTCTTCATCAGCGTGGCGCGGAGGTAATCCGTACCCGATCGAAGGCGAAGGCCACGGAACGGCAGTCAGTGGTCTCGCGGCCGCGGAAGGCTGGAACGGCATCGGTTCACGGGGAATCGCGCCGGAAGCTAAGTTTTCAGGATTTCTTTTCATCGGAAACTTCCATACGACATCAAGTTCATATGAAGCAAAGTCACTCGATCAGATGACAGGTGCTTTTGACATCTTCAACTATAGCTATGGTTATGCCGGATGCGCATTCGTTCCAGCAAGCAGCTCCATCATCAGCGCTTATAAATCCGGTGTGACAAACCTTCGTTCCGGTAAAGGAGCGATCTACATCAAAGCAGTTGGAAATGATTATCTTGGCCACAACTCAGACTGTAATCAAAATGACTTTTCATACTTCCTGGGAAATTCCAACACCGGTGAAGACCAGAACGTTCCTTATGTCATTCTCGCAGCTGCGATGAACGCCAATGGAAAAATTTCAAGTTACTCAACACCAGGAAGTGGTGTGTGGGTAGCTTCTCTCGGTGGTGAGTTCGGAGCGAACAGTCCGGCGATGGTGACAACTGACATCGTCGGATGCGGCAGCGGGATTTCCTCTTCATTAAGCCAGGTCAATGGATTCAATAAAGGTGGGAGCGGAAATTCTCATTGTGACTACACCAGTATTATGAACGGAACTTCTTCGGCGGCCCCTGTTCTCTCAGGAGTTGTGGCGCTCATGCTTTCAGCGAATCCTGATCTCACATGGAGAGATGTAAAACACATTCTTGCTGCGACGGCAGACAAGGTGAACTATTCGACCGCCGCACTTGATCATCCCTCAAGCAAGCCTTTGAGTGGTTATGCCTATGATTACGTATATGTGAAAAATGCCGCTGGATATGATTTCTCTAACACTTATGGTTTCGGAAGAGTGAACGCTGCTAAAGCTGTGGAGATGGCAAAGGACTACGATGAAAATCTCGGCACGTATAAAGAGGAACTCATCTCTTCAGGGGCCTTGTCGATTGCGATACCGGACAGGTCAGCAGCAGGAGCTTCTCACTCCATCAATGTTGCGAGTGCAACTTCCATCGAGGCCATTCAGATCAAGCTCAGCACGAATCATACTTTTCTCGGTGACCTCGGTGTTCAGCTCACCTCACCTTCAGGAACCACGAGCCGGATTCTCCTCATCAACAACAACATCAAGCAATCGGGACTCTCCGAGTACACGCTTCTCTCCAATGCATTTTATGGTGAATCGTCAAAAGGAAACTGGACTATCAAACTCGTCGACGGTGCAAGTGGCAACACCGGGAAACTGACGAAGTGGCAGATTAAAATCAACGGACACTAACATGAAAAAGAAAATTCTGATTCCAATTCTGTTTACGACTTTGACAATCGCCCTCCGGATCATGGACCCCAAAGAAGCGCCGGCACCGGAAGTTTCTGAAGCACCAAAAGCAAAACCATTTGCCGCTCAGGATGTGGATGCGAGCCGGATTCCGGCAGCAGCGCCAACAAAAAAGAAAACTCTCCCGGCCAGGAATTTCTCAAAGAGCATTCAACTCGAGAAACAGATTCAGGAAGATGAGTGGATTGAACAAACTGGTCTGCCGGCCGATCTCAAGCTCTCCAAAGATCTTTTTGCGATCGATGAGAAGTCTTATACACCTTCAATGGGTGAGATTCTCAGCAACGCTGCAAAAACCATTACGTTTCGTTCAGATTCACGACCCAATGGTGCTCAGTACATGGCCGTGGATCCGGAGAATCACAAAGTGTATCCGATTGCTCCGACCGTGCGGGTAGCGAACGTGAATGCAGAAACCAGAAACAAAATCATTGGTGAAGGATATATCGAGCACTACTACAATGAAGACCTGGATGTGATGTTTGTAGAAGGACAGGACGGAGATGTTCTTAGCGCCTTAAGCGAACTCACAGGTTTGAACCTGGAAGCAAGCCTTGAAGTGATAAGAGGTTTTCACGGACTTCGTTAGAAGAAAACGGCAAGACTCGCAGAGATCTCTTCGAGGAGATAGTAATTGTAGTGCATCCCAACGATCATGAACTTATTGAGTGAATACTGAAGGCCACCATAGTAGGCCGTCTGAGTTTCGTCATAGGACAACTCGCCATCTTTGAACTTCTGCATGGGTGAAAGCTCTTTTCTCATCGCCGAGTTTAACAACCACTTTTTATAAATGAACGAAGCTGAATACAGCTGGATCTTAACGGGCTCATTATCAAATAGTTTGTACTTCGTGCTGATCACACCGTAATCAAGAAAGATGTTGGCGAACTTAAGTCCCGCGAAATAATTTGTGACTGTGAATTTTTCCTGATACGACTGCTTACCGGTAAGATCTTCGTAAGTCTGATTCGTTTGTGGCACTTCGACATCGCGGAATTTAATGTGTACATCATCTTTGTAAACCGACGCCCCAAGGCTTAAAAAACCCAGTCTCATCGAAAGACCTGTGCCGAGGTTTACTTGTTTGATCTTCGTGTTGTACTTGAACAACATACCGACATCAATGCCGAGATTCTTACCCTTATAAAGTGCACGTCCGAGAGCGAAAGAATACTTAGGTGACTTGTACTGATTATCTTTCTCATGCCGCTCAATGTAGTCTTCATCAAGCTCAAGAACCCGGTTTCCAAAAAATCCATTTTCAATTCTTGAACTCACCAGGGCCGCACCTGTTCTACCGGTCCCCGTGACGATGTTAAAAGATGGTGTGTTGCCCGACTGGTAAAAACTTTCCATTCCGATACCGCGGTCGTGGCTGACGTTGGCCGGGTTGAACTGAGAAGCTGTACCGACAGAAGGCAATGACTGAGCACTCGAACGTCTCGCCATTTTGTTTATGCTGGAACAGTTGGGAAGATTGATCACGTCACACAGACTATCGGCCGCCTGAGCAGCTGAAAAAGAAAGCAAAAGAAGAGCGCCGTAGAGGTATTTCAATGTACGAACTAGTTAGGGTTTTTAAAATCCTAACAGCTAAAGGATGAATTGCAAGAACCAGCAGCAGAGAAGATTCCCGACGGTTTTACTTAGCTCCTAAGTTCTCATTTATAGGTATTGAGACAATCCTTGGTCTGTCCACTTCGGTAACCTGTTTTAAAGGCGTCCACTCTTTGTGCAGAAGTCCCATGAGTGAATGAATCGGGCACAACTTCTCGTCCGCCCGCTTTTTGTAAACGGTCATCCCCTACGGCAGAGGCCGCATTCAGGGCCTCTTCAATATCCCCTTCTTCGAGAATATTTTTTTCCTGATCCGTAAGTTTTGCCCAAACACCAGCGAGACAGTCTGCCTGAAGTTCCATTTTAATGGAAAGACTATTTCGTTCGCGCGGGCCCGCAATTGATTGCTTTTCTAAGAATGAGGCTTCCACACCGAGAAGATTCTGAACATGATGTCCGACTTCGTGAGCGATCACGTAGGCCACAGCAAAATCCCCTTCAGCGGCTAGCGATTTTGAAAGTTGATCAAAAAATCCAAGATCAAGATAAACCTGCTGGTCTTGCGGGCAATAAAAAGGTCCAACTGCACTTTTCGCGCGACCGCAAGATGATTGAACGAGATTCGTAAAAAGGACGAGCCGTGGTTCCTGATATATAATGCCATTGGTTTTAAAAACGTCGTTCCAGACATCTTCTGTGTCGGCGAGAATCACTGCCGCAAATTTTCTTCCGTTATCATCAGTGGGTTTCACTTGCTGCTGTTGCTTATTGCCAGCATTTTGAGCAACGTAGTCGTTAGGATTTCCACCCATGAAATAATAAACCAGAGCACCGATAATCAGGCCCCCAATTCCAATTGTTCCACCGGCACCACGGCGATCAACGACGTTTACACTTTGACGACGATCTTTCCAACGCATGCTTCCCCTAAGGTTGAGTTTGCTTGCTGGAAAAATGCTACCGAATGTTGAGATTGAAAGAAAGCTGCTCTCCCTCCCGGAAGATGGAGAGCAGCTGAAGAAAATTATTTGTTAAGAAAACCCGCGATACCTTCTGGGCTGAGAGTACCGTAAACCTGAACTTTACCTTTAGAAATCTGCCAAGGCTGCTCAAAGGTACCAGAGTTGATAGCGAGTGTTGCTCCACGCTTGATTACATTCTGGAGCCATGGCTCGCTGATCGCCGAGAGAGGAGCATACTTGAGATACATATCTTTCAGTTCCTGCTCGAGTCTTTCAGCTTTAATGTTCTGAAGTTCGCGAAGAACTTCAACACAAACAGCGTGGTATTTTTCATAATCAGTTACACGAAGAACGAGGTTCTCGTCCGTCATGAGAGTTCCATCACGTGATTCTTTAACAATCGCTCCCTGCTCAATGAGAATGTTAAGAAGAAGCCAGTGTCCACGGTGGTGAGCTTCTGAAAGTGATTTCTGCTTTGAGAGGTCGCGAAGGAAGTTTGCATTGTACGCATCATACATCGCATTTCTGCTCTTAAGCGCTTCAGCCTGATCTTTGAACATACCGACTTCAATCATGACCGGATCAGCAGCGAAAACGAGAGCTGTGAGATCTGCTCTTTGCTCTTCAAGTGAAGAACCGTTTGAACCGAGAACTGTCGTTGGATCTTCTTTCGGCCCATATTTTGTCGTGTTGTATGTACCTGATCCGTGACCAATGATCTCGTGAAGGAGAACAAGTGTGCGGCGACCTTGTGTCCAATGAGCGATCACATCATCAACAACTGAAGCTGGTGCAAAAGTTTCGTAAACCTGACGGCGATCACGAAGCGTATTCGGATCCACATCCAGGCCCGGAAGATCGAGACGGATAACGTTTTTCGCACCAACATCACGACGGATATCATCGTAGTTGGGAAGGTTATATCCGCCTGAACGGAAGCCGGAGATTTCCTGAAAATAGTAAACCATCATGGCCGGTGGTGAATAACCTTCTGGGAATTGTTTCTTGTATTGACCGTATGGCATCTGGTCTTCGAAAGACTGAGCGTGCTTAGCTAATGCTTTAGACATCGATGTTGTTTTTGGATCAACGATCTGAACATATGATTCCCATGAACCAATTTGTGTCAGGTAGTCAGAGTAATACTCAACGTAACCCATCATGAAATCAACTTTTGAATCTGTACCGTCTTTCACCCATTCAACGTTCATCTGACGGAAGTCTTCAACGTTACCTGTAGTGAGGTAGCTGACAAGATATGCAATTTGTTTTGCCTGGTGTTCAGATGATGCGTACTGGAGAGCGAGAGTGAGTTCTGAAACAACTTTTGTCATCGCCTTTCTGACTTCAAGCGGGAGTTTAGGATTGTTCAAGGCCTGAACTTCACACATCAGACCTTTAGGCCCCCCTCTCACTATGCGGCAGTTCACGTCGGACTTAAGTCCTTTCGCGAGAGCAGCAACAACTTCAGCATGGGTGATTCCGTGCTCATACATGTTCGTGCCGGTATTCTCGAGGTCTTCACCTTCAGAATCTTCCGGACGCTGAAGAACTTCGTAGCTTGCATCTGTGAGAAGACGAACAGATTCATCAACTGCAAGAGCTTTTGCTTTTGAAGCGTGCTTTGTGAAAAGGGTGCGGACCTGATCTGCAGTTGCTTTTCTCAAAACATATTTACGGTTGGCCGTAGCATATGGCCCGACCTGATCTTCAAACTTAATCGCGTAGTTCAAAAGTTCATTAAAAGACTCGCCCATGAGAGATTTCGTGGCAGAAATATTCTCCTGGTTCAAAGCGGACTCCAGAACATTCTTGATGAGAAGCCCGTGACGATGGTTTTGATGAAGAAGAATGAACTTACCAGCATTGGCCGCGCTCAAAAGATGTGTGGCGAGTTTTTTCTCACGAGTCGTGAGACTTTCCCACACACCCTTACGGGGTTCAGAACTTGTGATTCTGATCTTCTCAGGAACGATGAGGGATTCGTGAGCAGCGCCGAACGCGTTCACTGAAAGCAATACGAATAAACTGTTGATAATAAACTTCATGAGGAGGTGCTCCTTTTAAGTGGCAATCCTTCATGAATAGTTGACCAAACTCCCCTCCGTCAAGGAAATGAGATGGTGCCAAAAGGCACCCTATCTCAACAGAAATATAGAGCTTATTGGAGATTCTTGCGTTGTGGCGTTAGCATTTTTTCATCCTTCGGCTTTGGTTCTTGCGGTTTGCCCTGGATGAAGATTCTTCTCTTAGGCAACAGGTCGCGAATGTTTCCATCATCAGCAAAGATATCCACTTTCGGAAACACGACCTGGTCCACACTCATCGTCTTTGTACTGAGTGTGATGATGAAGGCACGTTTCTCGTCAACACCATAGCTCGCCACTTCAATGAACTTCGCCATGTCCTTGCAGACGTCCTCACTCTCCAGGGTGAAGTCCCCGACTTCTTCTCCGAAGAAATTTCTGTAACGGATGAACGGCAACGGGTTGTTGTCGTAGACTCGGTTGTTGGCACAGACAAGAGTCATCTCGCGGCCGTTGTGATTTAAGAGTGTGTACGTTTCGAAGCTTTCCGTTTCAGCGCGGATGATCTTTAGGACAATTTTATCCTTCGATTCGTATTTCACGACTTCGAGGGCAAAACTCACCGACGAAAGAATAAGAGAGAAAATTAAAGCAAACATTACCAGCCTCCTTCAATACGTTTCATAGAATAACCGCGCAGACCGAAACCGATAATGGTCCCGATGAGACTGAAGAGAACCAGAAAGATTATGTTATTGTCATTCAGGATAGATAAAAAACTTTTTTGCGTCTTGATGGTCTTGAGGTTTTTTTCGTTGAGTAACTTCACCTCTTCAGCAGAATTTATGTATTCTGAGGTATCAAGTTCCTTCACGAGCTTCATCACTCGATGAACGTTTTTTCCTGTATCAGAAATAAATAAACTGTTCGTGTGTTCAATAATGCGGGCGTATCGTCCCATCATTGGACGGAGATTCCGGGCAAGCTCCGCACTAGGGATATGTTTCAGCTCGTACATGAACTGTACGTGCTCATAGGTATCCGGGACTTTCTCAAGGTCTTTGAAAGTCGCCGTGATGAGATACCGCACATCGCGGCTATTGAAGATACTTAGAGTCTGAGTTTCGGGTAGAATGCGAAAGCCGTAGCCACTTTGCGAAAGCATCGCAGAGATGTAGTTCTCAAGTGCGCTCTTCTCGAAGGAGCGGGGCCCTACCATGGTGAACTTTGTATCTCTGAAGTCGGAGTCAAAGACAACGTTAAGCTTTTGTGCACTCGCGTACTCTTTTACGAGTTCAGAGAGCATGAAGGCCGGAGAACTGAATTCAACCGTGTTGCCGGTAACATCGTAAACCGACGCATATGAACTAAGGGTAAATAGAAGGAGAATTAGGTACATTTCCGGCCCCCATGGATTCGTCAGTAAATTTCTTTTCAAGAATTTTATTTTTAAGTTCGAGTTCCACGATCCGATGCTGGAGAGGATCGTCTTCGGGTGAAGTTTTAACCGGTTTATGTGTCAGTGCGGCCTTATAAACTTTCTCCGTGTCCATGAACTGGATGGCCTCAAACAGTTTGTAAGCATTGTCGCCCTTCTCATGAAGCATGATGGATCTTCCGTCCGAAAAATTCACGACTCTTCCGTACCGGCTGAGAAATGGACGCAAATTTCTCGTAATGTCGCTACCTATCGGATGCTTAAGCTTATAAAGGACGGTCACAAAACGCTCGTCGTTCGGATGCTTCTCGTTGACGTAGATGTTAGATGGAAGGTATCGCACATCCCGTGCTTCGGAGATCCACTGATAACCTTTTTCCTGGATCAACGTATAGCCCTGGGAATCAAGGAGAGAACGAAAGAGAGATGAAAACTGATCGAAACTCGTCTTCTGATGGATGTAGAGATCCACTGCGGAAGTCTCATTCTTTAAAAGTCCTTCAGGAAACGAAACGCTGATCTTCAACGCTTCAGCATAATCCTTAACCAGGTCTTTAAGCGGATAGCCCTTGCGCTGAAACGGCAGGACATTATCCCCTTCTGTTTTAATCGAAGCGTGAACGCTTCCAATTAAAATAAAAAAGAGGGCCAGAGTCTTCATGTCATTCTCCTTCGACAGTTACGTTCTCACCGTGAGTGTAAACCACCACCTCTTCTGAGAGGGGCTTGTTAATGGATATTTGTTCGGACTGATTAGCGATGATGACAAAGGCTATGACAGCGGAGACAGATGCCAGTTGAAACGCCGGAGCTCGGAGGTCGTTGATCGCTGTGGCGATGAGATCTTTCATATCCTGAGTCCAGTCTTCGAGAACTTTAGCCTTCTTCTGGGCATTGTGGATCTTTGTCTTTTTTTCTTCAAGAACCCGTCGGGCATCGGAGAAAATTCTTTCCCGGGTGAAGGATGAAACAGTTCGCAGGTTTTGGGATTTGAATTTCGTATCGACTTTCGCCATCTGCGAAAGAATGAGAGAGCATTCGTTGCAATCGAGCAAATGCTCTTTTAAAAGACGTGATTGCACGTCTGACAGTTCATTCTCAAAGTAGTCCTGGAGGGTGGAGAACTGAGGGTGCTTCATAGCTCAACTCCTTCAGCGAGCAGCATGTTTTTGAGAGTTCGTCTTGCCTGAAAAAGTCCTTGCTTCACAGTATTCACCTGGCACGAACAGATGCGGGAGATTTCAAGGTGATTAAGATCACTGTTGATCTTGAGGTTCATGAACGTTCTTTGCATGAGAGGAAGACGATTCAGAAAATCCTGAATTTTTTCGTCTCTCTCTATCAGTTCAAAATCTTCTTCGATGTTTTTACTGTCGACAAGTTCCAGAGTTGCTTCTTCAAATTTCACGTTCTTGGTTTTTCTGATTTCATCAATCGCCCGATTGGTGGCAATTCGGTAAAGCCAGGCCTTGAAACTATTCTTCAAGCGCTTGTCTTCTTCGTAAAAATTTATTTTTGTGAGCATCGTCATTAAAACCTCGTGAAGGAGCTCTTCAGCGAGCTCAATCTTGCCTGTCATAGTCAGGAGATGATTCAGAAGGGGTGCTGAATAGATTTCGTAGAGCTCAGAAAAAGCTTCCTCTTCTCCACGTTTCAATCTGTCCACAATCTGCGTCTCACTGGCCAAAACGGGCTCCTTTCACTGCTATAACGAAGGGGTGAGGTAAAAGGTTATATGAAAGATGAGTCTCTGGACTATTCCTTTGATCTTACATATCATTTCAGGATGTTAGATAAGTCCTTCTACGCCGTCGATTTCGGAACTTCGAACTCGCTCCTGAGCCATGTTGCTCAGGACGGAACCATTACACCCGTTCCTTTGGATCCGAAGAACGGGCTCGTTTTGCGCTCCCTTTTGTACACTCCGGAAAAAAACCAATGGCACTTTGGCAGTGACGCCATTGAAGAGTACGTGAACCGTGAAGGCGAAGGACGATTCTTTCGTTCGATCAAAAAATTTCTGCCAGAGCCTGGCTACTCAGGGACGAGTGTTCATAATAAGAATCTTTCTATCTCTGATCTCGTGGCCGTTTTTCTGGGAGAAATGCGAAAGCGAGCCAACAAGTTCACCGGAAATGATGTTGAAAGGATTGTCCTGGGTCGCCCTGCCCTCTATTCTTTGGAAAAAGAAAATGATCAGCTCGCTCAGGACCGGATGCAGAAGGCCGCTGAAGTCGCCGGTTTTAAGGAAGTCATTTTCTGTCCTGAGCCTATTGCTGCCGGTCTCGATTATCAGCATCAGGAGAAGAAAGAAAAAATTGTTCTCATCACTGATTTCGGGGGAGGAACTTCAGATTTCACCCTCATGAAGTTTCACAATAAACCTTATTCGCAGGACGATATTCTGGGTCTCTCCGGAATTTTTATTGCAGGCGACGTACTTGATGGCGTGATGATGAGAGATTTTATTTCTCCGCATTTTGGATCCCAGTTTCAGTATCAGTTTCCGGGATCGTCCAACGTTTTAAGCTTCCCGCGCAATCTCCTGAAAAAAATCTGCTCTCCTGCTCACATCACTCATCTGCGTGAGAAAGATACATGGGAATTTCTCCAGCACATTGAAAAATTTGGCCTATCTGAAACTGATCAGTGCCGGATGAAAAATCTCCTCACACTTGTTGAAGGACAACTTGGTTTTCCCCTGTTCAACGAAATCGAAAAAGTGAAAGTCGCTCTTGGAAAAAAAGAAACTGATCTGTTCTCCTATCAATACCTTGATCTGGATGTTCAACAGGAAGTGACTGCTGCCGGTTACAGAGTCAGTGTCAGGCCGACAGTTGAAGAGATCATGAACACCATGATGGAAGTTTTCAAGCAATCGGGCCTCACCCCGGCGGACGTCGATGAGGTGTGTCTTACAGGCGGAACGTCACAGTTTCCTCTGATCAAAGTCCGTCTGCGTGAAATTTTTGGTGAAAGTAAGCTCTCCGAGCACAATATTTATCAGTCCGTTGTGAATGGACTAGCGCAGTACGCACTTAAAATCAATACCTGACCGGAATGTTAAGGCGCCCTTACATTTCATTGCATATCATCGCAAACGCTCTGGATGAAATAGAATGTTTAAATGCGCTTGATCTCCTTTCCCTTCATCATCATGTTGCTAATGCCAGCACTCGCATTAGCGCAACTTCCACCCTACGGTGGAGCCAGCAATAGTAGTGGAAGTGGAAACAGTTCCAGTTCCAGTTCCAGTTCCAGTTCCAGAAAAGCATCACCCTATTTTTCTCTCGCTCTCAAAGGTATTAAAGGTGCCGCTGGTTCCGATGATAACAAGTACGCCATCGGAAGAGATCTCTTCATGTATGGTGGTGAAGCACTTCTAGGTATCCGCCAAAAAAACTGGCTCCTCGCCGTCTCCGGAGAATTTAATCACTGGGTTCAGAGAACAAAACCAGCCGAAGTTTACGATACCAACATGGCCGGAAATCAGGTCAACGTGGCCCCGGCACTCGGGCTCTCTTTCGGCCGGTTTATTCTTATTGGTAAATTGTATGCCTATTCAAAAATGCGTCTCGAAAAAGAAGACATCGCAGGAAACGAAATTGCGTATGTTGCTCCATCAGTGGAATCATTTGCCGTTCAGCTCAACATGCGCCTGGCCGGTTCAACATTCATCGGCGTCGAGTACGGACAAGTGACTTATAAAAAATTGCAGAGAGATGGAAAAGAGGAAGCGTTATCCTCAGATCAGAGAATCAAATACGGTGGATGGGGGGTGCTTTATGGCCTTAAATTCTAGAACACCACATCTGATTTCACTCTTCATCATGGGTCTACTCCTGTCCTGCGGCCAGCAAAAAGGCCATGCTCCTGGACGCGGGGAATGCAAGCAAGGTGGCGGTTGCTATCTCTTCTTTTTGTCCGGTGGAGTTTCAGGTATCATCGGAACAAAGGCCAATGCCGACTCCCTCTGTAACAGCGACGCGAACAGACCTAACGACTCTGAATACAAAGCCGTCATCAATTACTCAGACCGTACTGCATGCACCAGTGCCTACTGCTCAGTCGGCGGAGAAGCTGAAAATGTGGACTGGGTTCTTTATCCCGCGACTGCTTACTTTCTGAAAGGTGAAACTTTTCTCGGTACGACGAATAAGGGAGGAGTGTTCTTTGACCTTGATGAGAGACTCGCCAGTGCGAGTGATCTGCAATTCTACTATATGGGAACAAACGAAAACTGGACGGCCCATGCCAACACCTGCACAGACTGGACAACCACTATTGGTAGCGGTGGATTTGGTTCATCAGATGATTTTCCGAAGGTCTCGACTGGTGGGGTCTCGGCCTGTTCAAATCTCTTAACACTTCTCTGCGCGGAACAATAACCAGAATCTCTTAATAACCAAGAATATCGACGTACGTTGTGCCCTTAGCGAGTGCCGAAGATGATTTTGCACGCTGGCCTTTAATCTCAATTCTTTTATCGGTGAACAGAGTCTTGAGAGCTGCGCGGGAGATATTTTTCAGCACAGGGTTCTCATCCTGCTCGCGAAGAGCATTGAGAAGAACGTTGTCCATGCGGGATTCCGGCTTGAGGAGGTTCAAGGCGATACGAAATGAATTCTTTGGTTGTTCAGGTACAGTACTCATAGGATTTCCTTTATCTGTGCTTTTCAAATTTTAAACGATTAAAAACTAACATACGATTGTTGGCGGGCATGTCGACATCAGCAACAATTTCAAAACCATTCTTGATCATATTAGATAAAATATCTTCAAAGGCGCGGATGCCACTCAAAGGATCGCGCTCTTTCAGAGACTGATCAAAGGCTGCATTACTTTCTGAAGTAAACTCTCCGTTATACTTAAAAGGACCGTAAAAAACTGCGCGTGAGTTTTCACGCAGGCGGTTCCCCAGAAGTTTCATAAAAGACTTACAGTCTTTCCAGTGCATGATGTGAAATGTATTGGCCGTAAAAACGACATCAAATTTAACTTTGGGAAAATCATCCTTAGCGACATCCAGTCTCACCGGCTTCTGTATATTCTGGATACGGGCCTCTTGAAACCATTGGTTCATGCCCGGAAGCTTGTCGGAAAGATCAGTGGGATACCATTCGAGATGGGGAAACTGGGGGGCCATGAAGATGGCGTGCTGGCCGGTACCAGTTCCGATTTCCAGAAGGCGTCTGTCACTTGATACAATGACGGATCTGAGGACCTCCAGGATAGGGACCTTATTATTTTCACAGGCTTCGGAGAACGGCTTATTCATGCGGGGTGTATATCATTGCCTGATGGGGAATGCCAGCCTCAACAAAAATTTCTCCCTGAGGGGCCCAGCCTAGTTTCTCATAGAAAGGTGAGGCCTCAAGTTGAGAGTGCATATACGGTACGAGCTTCGGGTAATGCTTTTGAGCATAGGTCATCATTTCAAGCATGAGTTCCCGGCCCAAGCCTAGTCCGCGGAAAGGCAGCCGTGTGGCGATACGTTCAAATTTAATGAATTGATTCTTAATGCGAAGCCGGCCTGTGGCCACCGGTGTGTTATTTTTTAAAATGAGGAAATAATCACAAATCGATTCGAACTCATCGATCTCAAGTTCTACCGGGACATTTTGTTCTTTCACAAAAACTTCGCGCCGGATCTCAAGAACTGCCTGATACCCTGCTGAATTAAAGTTTATTTTCATTCATAACCTGCTCTGATATAACCTTATCACGAGGCCCATTCACATGAAACAATTTCATCTCCGTCAGGATCGTTTTAAGTTTTTCGAAAGTTTTGAGAATCCCCTGCTGAATATGTGCTTCGAGCTTGAAGTCAAAGATTTCAGGCCTTATTGCAAGGCCCAGGGTCTTCCGGTTTTCCATTTCTTTTTGTACCAGCTTTTCATGTCACTCAATCAAAATGAAAACTTCAAGTACCGCATTCATCAGGGTGAAGTGATTAAGATCGATAAGTTCATCGCCTCATACACAATCATCAATGAGCAGAATCTTTTTAACTACACCCGT
The DNA here is from genome assembly GCA_945883845.1 of Bacteriovorax stolpii. Classification (GTDB taxonomy): domain Bacteria; phylum Bdellovibrionota; class Bacteriovoracia; order Bacteriovoracales; family Bacteriovoracaceae; genus Peredibacter. Next base: position 94,589 of record CAMCYI010000004.1, read on the forward strand.
TTCGAAAACCACCCGGACATGAAAACTTTTATTGAACGAAGCCTGGCCGCAAAAGAGGAAGTCATGAATTCGATGGCCCTCATGAACACGGGCATTGAGCTTCCGGAACGTGAACTGAAAAACTACATCTTCATCACAAGTATTCCGTGGCTCAGGTTCACATCAATTGAGCATCCGGTTTACAAGTTCAAGTCAGCAGATATTCCTTCCATCTCATGGGGGAAATTTACCACTGACGATAAAGGAACTCTTAAAATTCCATTCTCAGTCCAGGCCCATCATGGTTTTGTGGATGCGTTTCACATTCATCAGTTGGCGGAGACGATCAGCGCAAGACTCAGTTCGGTTTGATAAACTTCAAAGTCATGCGATCACTTTCACCAATGTCTTCGTACTTGTCGTGATCTTTATCACCGAGGCGATAGAACGGAGGAAGAGTCCAGACGCCGAGAGGATAATTCGCCGTATCCTTCGGATTGGCATTGATCTCCGATTTCTCAACATACCTGAAACCAGCTTTCTGTGCCATGGCGATGACCTGTTTCTCTGTCAGGTAACCACTGCGAGGCCAGTTTCTTTTTCCTGAAGCTATTCGATGCTGAACGATTCCGAATGTTCCACCGGGTTTCAGGACATCTTTGATAAACTTAAATGACATGTTCAAGGTATTAGTCGCTATCCAGTTATGAAGGTTATTGAAAGTTAAAACCATGTCGACAGATGCGGCTTTTGTTCCATTTCTTTTATTCATCGGCTCAAAAGGAATGATCCGCGCCTTGGCCTGAACAGCGCTGTAACGAATAAGAATGTCCTGAAGCTTCTGCTCGTTCTGAACCATGATCGCAGAGGGACGCGAAGTCATTCTCGGCATCACGATCAAGTACTGACCTTGTTTGGCGAGGTAGGGAGCAAGAATCTCCGTGTAATATCCGGCACCCGGAGAAATCTCGGCAACAGTCATCGCAGGCTGAATACCAAAGAAGGAAAGTGTTTCAAAAGGATGCTGGAATTCATCGCGGTCAGAATTCTCTTCAGCACGGGCACCAGAGTTGACAGCACTGGCCAGTGAATCAGGCAAAGTGGGTTCAACATTTTTCTTTTTAAAAAGAGAGCAGGAAAAAAGAAAAAGCATAGAGAGAATAAAGATTTTAGTACTCATGGGTGAGAAGTATAGTCGATTACATAGAAGAGCTTCAACCCCTATATATCTGAAGATTAACTGAGTTTTGATCTCCGCATAAATCTCTCTCATTGAACACGGTGAAATTTCAAATATCATAGGGAGATGAAAAACTTCCTGATTCTTCTTGCGTTGATCTCCCCTCTTACCGTTCAGGCCTTTAAGGTAAAACTTGAGAAGGGCGAACTTGAAAAGTTAAAGGAAGGTGAACAAATAGAGAGGGTCGAAGAACTTAAAGATGAAGTTTTTCCGAAAGTAACCCTGATCAGCATTATCCCCCACACTCCCAAAGAGAACATGAGAGTGTTTGCGGACTTTGAAAATCATCCCAAATTTATCCCGGGACTTTTGACGGCGAAGATTGTGAAAAAAAATGGAAACGCAACGGATGTGGCCTTTGAGATGCATATGCCGGGACCGATTTCAAATTCTGAATACACAACACGAAACTTTGTCGAGACTGCAGGTGAAGATGAAATCCTAACCTGGGAACTGGTTAAATCAAAACAGGTGAAACGCACGACAGGCATGGTGATGTTTGAGGCCATTGAGAGCAAAACGTTGTTTACGTATGTCACGCACATCACGCCGGATTCGAGCCTCGCATGGGTTGTGAAAAGTCGTGTTGTCCCCGACGTAAAAAAGAACATCGAAGCGGTTGTGAACTATCTTGAAAAGAATGCTGGAAAAAAGTAATCATTCCAGACAATGCTCCCGCAGGCTTAACTTCTTAACAGCATTCGAAGGCACATCCGTATCATCGTCTTCCAGACCTGAATCGAAGACCCCAAAGTTGGGATTCTGATCATCATTTCCAAGTTGATCAGTTACATTCGCACCATCATTATAATCTGAAATGCCCGAGCGCGTGCCCGAATGTGCCCCATGGCTTTGGGGATCTTTGATCTTTCTGAACTCATTCATAACCACCTCCTGTTCATCTGAAAAAATGAGCAGGAACGATGCCAATGAATTTGTAACTGAGTTAGTGAGGATTAGTTATCCATGCTTGTAGTTGCCATGGAATTTGTGTGAATGAGTCTTTTCGCGAGAATTTCCGCACACGAGCGATAAACGTTCATGCGTAGTCTGTAGAATGCTGGTTCGACCATCTGATTGATCTTCGTCGTATTGAAGATCATGGCGACAGATTTTGTGTTGGCAATCACACTCGCACTGGCCGGACTGTCGTGAACAAAACTCAGCTCACCGAATACATGACCGCCACCAGCAAGAGAAACAACCTGTTTACCACCAATCACAATATCAACAGTGCCGTTGATGATGAAGATCAACTGCATATTGATGGCATCCTGCTCGATCAATTTGTCACCAGGCAGGAACTGCTTGAAGTCGGCCATGTTGGCCATGGTGACTTTGTCGGCATCGTCAAAGCGAGTAAAAAAACCGATTTTATTGATAAGTTCGAGCTTTTTTTCGAGAGCGACTTCCATAAACGACCCCGGATAAGATGGATTACAATAATTATAAGACAATCTCCCTCTCAAAGAATAGCATTTTGATTCATGTACAAACTTCGCCCCTACCAACAAGATGCCGTCGACAGCACACTCCGCTACTTCCGCAAAAAGCGGGAGCCCGCCCTGATTGTCCTGCCCACAGGCGCTGGAAAAAGTCTGGTGATTGCGGAGCTGGCCAGGATCGCTAAAGGTCGTGTTCTGGTTCTTGCGCACGTAAAAGAACTCGTCGAACAAAACCATCAGAAATACACAAGCTATGACCTTGAGGCCGGAATATTTTCGGCGAGTCTCGGGAAAAAAGATTTTTCACAGAAAGCCATTTTTGGAAGCATTCAGTCCGTGGCCCGAGCCGAAGATGATTTCTTTGATGATTTTTCTCTCGTCGTTATTGATGAGGCCCACCGGATCGCAGAAGAAGGGGCCACTCAGTATCAGGAAGTCGTGGGCAAGCTCAAAGAGCGCAACCCCCAGCTTTGTGTTTTGGGTCTCACGGCCACTCCTTATCGTCTGGGTCTTGGCTGGATCTATGAATTCTCACAAACAGGTGAACAAAAAACTGAACAGAAAAGATTCTTCAAGCAATGCGTATACGAACTTCCTTTGTCTTTCATGATTAAGAATAAGTTTCTCACTCAGCCGGTGAAAGTGGATATTCCTGTGACCTGCTATGATTTCTCAGAACTCACTGAAAAAGACCGGATGTACACCACGGCCGAAGTAGAAGAGCTTCTGAAAAGCCAGAAGCGCCTGACTCCCCTTATTGTGAAAAACATCATCGACATCACGGAGCATTTTGAAAGACAGGGAGTCATGATTTTTTCGGCAACCGTGAAGCACGCCCAGGAAGTTCTTTCCCATCTCCCCAAAGATGAAGCCCGACTTGTGATCGGTGACACGAATATGGATGAGCGGAATGAAATCATCGAAGATTTTAAAAAGAAGAAGTACAAGTATCTCGTCAACGTTTCAGTTTTAACGACAGGTTTTGATGCTCCTCACGTCGACATGATTGCCATCTTGCGGCCGACGGAATCGAACAGTCTCTATCAACAGATTGTGGGCCGGGGACTCAGGCTGGAACCAGGAAAAACTGATTGTATCATTCTCGATTACACCGGCATGGGACACGACATTTATGCACCGGAAATTTCCGATAAAAAACCAAAAAATTCTGTTCCTGTCCTGATTCCTTGTCCTGAATGTGGTTTTGAAAATAATTTCTGGGGTCTGGTGGATTTTGAGGGTGACGTCATTGAGCATTTCGGACGAAAGTGTCGTGGGGCCGGACTCGATCCTGCGACGATGGATTACTCCCTTTGCGGTTTTCGTTTCCGTTTTAAACTCTGCCACGCCTGCGGGGCCGAAAACGATGTGACGGCAAAAGAGTGCGGCCAGTGTAAGGCCGCACTCGTTGACGCCGATTCGAAACTCAAGCAGGCAAGACTCTCCAAGAATGCTCACATTCTCACACCCGACAGAGTGACTTTCGATGAGAGAATGGATAAAAATTCCAATTCCTATCTGGAAGTCCGGTATTACGATCACGATGGACAATATCTCTCTGAGGCCCATTTCTTTTCCAATACATCTTCTTTAAAAAAATTCCAGATTAACTTCCTGCGCTCCCATTTAAAGCGTCCGGAACTCTCCGTGGCCATCAAGTCCCCTCAGGATCTTTTAAAGCACCAGAAATTGCTGAGACTGCCCTCATTTGTCATCGCGAGGAAGCAGGAGAAGTACTGGAAAATCACCGAGAAAGTCTTTGCTGAAGAGCTTTCCTAGAGTGACGGGCGAATTTGCCCACTCTCATTCTCACCTTGAATCCCTTATAATTACCGGATGAAGTCACTCGTCTTAATTTCGATCTTTATGACAGTTCTAAATCAGGCAACTGCCCAGACGGATGTTGGATCTGCGGAATTCATCCGCACACTTAATCAGGTTTCGAATTTTTTTGAAAATGAACGTGCGCCGGCCGTGAATTGTGCGCCTCCGACAGCAGCTGAGGCCCGTGCCGCAACAACCTGTACTCTTGATCCTCTCTGCCGTCAGGTTGAGCAAAACCAGAATAGCTCATATCTTTTCAAGACACCCACCGGAGGCATTCCAAATTTCATCATGAGGGACGCTATCACTGATGGTGTAACTCAATGTCTGAACAATCAACGTGAGCTTCTTCTTTCGCAGGTTGAAACACGCCTTGGTCAAAGTCTAGCTGCGGCCAATGCAGAAACGCGATCTGCATACCAGAATATTCTCAATGGGGAGTACAATTCACTCATTGATGGACAATCGAGTCCCCTCTTCGCAGCAATCGGAAACGATGCTGACACAACTGCAGTGGCCACAGAACTTCGTCGCCGTTATCCGAATCTCACAGACGCTAACGTTGTTAGTGATCTGGCAGAAGCAGTTTCAACCAGACACGCAGGTGCGAGACAAATGCAATGGCAACAGCTTCTCGGTGAAGGAACAACTCCCCCCAATCGCGCCGCTGTCGGACAGACTGTTCAGAATGTCATGACCTCTATGCAGGGATGGCTCGCAGGCAGAGGTCGGGAATTCGCCGGCCCCGGTGTGCCGTCAGTTTTTAGCGGCATGAGAATCACTGTCGAAACAGAATTTGGAAATCCTCAATCTCAGTGTGACCCAGATGATGTCGCCTTCTACAACAACATGGCCAATGCAATGGTGATCTGTCCGCGGGGTGCCTCACTACCAGCGGGAGCTCTTTTCACCGTAGTCGCTCACGAATTAGGTCACGCCATCAGCTCTTGTAATCCAGATGCAGCGAACACTCCAGCGAATCAAAGTTCATGGGACAGAGTGAATCAATGTCTCGTGAACCCGGCAACAGGACCAGCACCTGCGCAGGTGAACTGGGATCAAGCACGGGCAGCAGCAGCGGCACTCACAAATCCTGGTATGCAACAAGCTGCTCTCAGAGTTATTTCTGAAGATCAATCACAAGGTCAGACCTATGCTTGTTTTCAAAACATGACGGCCTACCGGATGGGCCCGCTTCACTGGCATCCGCCTCTTGATCAGACGGAAGAAACTCAGGCCGACTGGATTTCAACTCAAATTCTTCAGCAGCAAGCAGACACAATGAGTCCGGAAGCTGCAAGAAACTTTGCACTCGAAGCACTTTCACCCAGCATTCTCAAGCGTGCCTGCAATCTTTCAGGAAACGCCTTTGTTCCGAGAGTTCAGGCGGCACTTGCAGCTGCAGGCTGCACGGGTGACGTCAACTTCCGCGCACCGACAAGCATGCAAAGAGATGAAGGCGGCGACGAGCACATGGCACCGGCGAAAAGATTTGGCGTACACCTGCAGACACCTGTCATTCATCAGATGATGGGTTGTCCTGGTCAGCCTCAAGGATGCAGATGAAATTTATCACCATAGCAGTCTTCATTATATTTTGTTTCAGTGCATTTTCAGCATCACTTGCGATCAATATCAAAACAAATCCCCATCATGGGGAGTCACGTAAATTATCCCTGAAGATTTCTGCGAAGAAGAATAAGCAAGAGCTCATCATCAACGATGTGAAAATGCCTGAAGCGAGAATTCTTTCGATCCGCAAAGATCTTGAGACGATTACAACATTTAAGCCGATAGAAAAAAGCTGTAACCGGGATACGTTCAGCTATGAACGCATCAAAAAAGGAAATGCTGAGAAGTTTAAGGGTTGTCGTCACAGTGAAGAGGCCCGTCAGCTGTTCAGTGCTTTTGAGCGTATTTCGCCTCTAAGATGAAAATCATGTTGAGGTCTTACCTTTAATGAATACAACGATTCGCCTTGCAGACATCAATGATCTTGAAGGTCTCTGTCATCTTTTTGCGAGATATCTCACTTTCTATAAAAAAGAAGTTCATCCGGAACGGGTCCACGCGTTTCTCAAAGAACGCATGGAAAAGAAAGAATCTGTGATTTTTATTGCAAGCGAAGGAACAAATCTTCTTGGGTTCACACAAATGTACCCGACGTTTTCATCACTTTCTCAAAAACACTCATGGATTTTAAATGATCTTTTCGTCGCACCAGAAGGCCGTCGTCAGGGTATTGCAGAAAAGCTTCTTAAGACTTCCGAAGATTTTTCTTTGAAGTCTGGTAGTGCCGGGCTCTCGCTCATGACAGCGAAGACGAATGCGACTGCTCAGGCATTATATGAAAAACTTGGCTGGAAGAAAGATTCTGATTTTCTGACTTACACCCTCAATCACTAATTTTTTATCAGGTAATGTTACGGGCGCGGACACCGAGCTGGTGAAAGATCACCATGACAGCACCGGTTAAGAGTCCCACACTGGCCGCCATTCCGTGAAAGGTCTTAAGAGCGAAGAAGTTTGGTACAAGCAAGGCGCCTGCACTGAAGAGAAGGGCAAAGAATCCAACGACAGCAATAGTCACATACATCGTCATCGGACGTTCAAAATCTACCGGACGCTCGAGGCTTCTGATCTCAGCGAGTTTGATCGCCATCTCATACTCAACCTGAAGGGCATCATCGCTTACCTGGAAGGTAGGGATTATCAATTCAGTTTCTGTTGTCGGGCGAATGTCGTTATTCATAAAAACCTCTCTATCCTCTGTTTAGCAAAGTCCGTGCCCTCTGTAATCAAATCTGAGCACATCTGGGTGACCAGAGTTTTGACAGCTATCCAGCGGAAAGCCTATTTCCGAAGAAGGAGTCGGACATCGTGCTTTGCCTTCTCCATAAACACTACGGCCGCTTCCTCGGTCTCGAAGAGGTTTTGCGAGTATGTCACCTGATCAACCACGTTGATTTTGCCATCGTTATAGAAACTTTTATTTTTTGTGAACTTGATATCCATGCGCTTCCAGTGGTCGAGTTTTTTAAGAACTCCTACACCGCCGCCTTTCAACGTGTCCGTCACTTTCTGCTCGATCAATTCATCCTCTTTGCCGGCGCACTCAAGGAAAGCGTGACCGTCTGTTTTCGTATCGTGACAGATCCCCTTCTCTCCGCCCTGGAACATGCCGAAGCAGATTTTTTTCTCGAATGATTTACAGCTCGGGAACGTCACTTCTTTTTTCTTACCGTCTATCTTCGCCCAGAAGTTATTTCTGCCCGGAAGGAACTTATCCCACATGCCGGTGGAGATGGCCTGGTTGCCAAGGAAGCGGATTCGCGGGCCTTCCGTGATCGAGTTCAGGTAATCCATGATGACATAGGGATTATCCACAGCGAGGCAGGCGGTGTTGTCGACTTTTATGCTCACGTCGTATTTTTTGATAACAGGAAGGATCTCTGAACTCAGATACTGAACGGATTCCTCTGCAGAACCCCAGTGGCCGACATACCCGACTTTGATCGAGCGTGGTTTCATTCCTTTATCAACAACATCAATCAAAGGTTTTGAGATGCTCACAATCTTTTTACGGACACACATCTGCAGGTTGAGCCACGCTTCACAGCCTGCAAAGAATGCAGGAACCTGCTCACGAGGTTCGGAGCCTGTCTGACAAATGCAAAGATCGTCGAGCCCGGCGAGAACATTGCCGGATAAAAGAAAAAGCGAGAAAGCAGCGACGAGAAATTTCTGAGATTTCATGCTCTGTCCTTGGAGTAAAAGATGCACAGAGTGTATCGATGAAAGACGCGGGCATGTGTTGGATTGAAAAAAGGAAAGAGAACTGTAGATACTGTATAGAAGTTAGACACTAACACGATGTAAAATTTGCAGAGTGCTAGCCGACTTTGCGGATGTGATTTTTTGATTTGTCTTTGATGACGATGGGATGTTCTTCGTGAGAGTGACTGTCTGACGGGAAGTACTTGCGCTCAACAAAGCGGGCTATGGAGATGACGGCAACGAGAGTGCTTGTGACAAAAAGTGCGACGAGGCCGTGACCTACTCCTGACATGATCCCGACAGCGGCCGTGAACCAGATCCACGCGGCAGTCGTGAGACCAGCGACGTTTCTGCGCTCGCCACCTTTGTTCATGATGGCACCGGCACCTAGAAAACCCACACCAGTGACAATCTGAGCGATAACACGGGCCTGTTCTGTGATCATGGTGGCACCGACGATGACAGGAATACAAGTAAAGAGCATGGCTCCGACGCAAACGAGAATCTGTGTCTTGAATCCGGCGGGTGCGTGATTGATCTTACGCTCGACTCCCACAATGAATCCGCACATAACTGCGTAGAACATTTTTAGTGAGATAAAGCTTAAGACTTCAAGGTCGGTCATTGTGAGCACACCCTTATTATTAAGTCTTATCGAGTATTTGTTTAAAAGCTAAAGGGGTTTTTAATAGTCGAGAGGATTAATCAACGGGGAGGGACAACCGAATCAAGTGACTCAGGGATTTTCATGCACGCACGTAGTCCCAGAGTTTACGATAATGAGAATAAAGCACCCAACCTAGTCCAATAAGTCCCAGGAGAAGGAAGATGCTGCCCAATCCAGCATTGATGAGAAGAATTTTTAATTGTGCTTCTGTTTCCTTATCAATCATCCCCTGAGTGAAAGTCAAAACTCTCCCTTCGTTCGGAATTTTAATCCGCGCCGGAAGTCCCTTGTAATCAGCTTCCACAGTCTGGGCCGAACCAACGGATCCCGGAGAGGGCATAGTCGCTGCATCCATCATGATTTCTGATTCAGAGTGACCTCGGCCTTTCAACATCACCTGAGGTGCAGCAGCACCGACGGCACCTTCGTAAGACTGAGAAGCAAAGTTCGCACTTCCCATCTTCGATTCCATCAGTCCTTGTGAAACATCTTGTGTCTTTGTGAAAACGAAGAACAAGAAAAGTGTTCCGAGGATGACAACACCAAACTGCATCCACGTTTTCTTCGGCCAGTGAACGACAAGTTTCGAGCGGTTTTTATAAATGAAGAACATCACCATCAAGGCCACGAAGACCGCTCCGATACCTTTCAGGAAAGTGAACACAAAGAAGGAAGAAATTCCTGCGAGTGTGACTTCGCGTTTAGAAAGACCAATTTTTTTCAGTAAGAAAACCATGAGGAGTGAAAAGAAAATTCCCCAGACGATATCCGACATATGGAGATCTGTACGTGACTCAAAAAGTCCCCTACCCCAGATGATATCCCACTTGTCACTCAAGCGGAGACTCAAACTGACGTCACTCATGACCGCATCCGGGCGGGCGAGATCGTTTTTAAGAAATTGACCGAGATAATTTCCTGAGGAGCTCCCTTCGTACTGGACGAGGACTTGCTGAATTCCTGTAGGAACCTGAAGAAGAAGTGCGCCGGCAGGATCTCTCAGAAGCACCTGCGGGATCCCGCTCACTTCAACGTAGGTCACGCGACCGGGAACTTTCATGGCGATCTCCGGCGTGCCCTGGTTATTGAACTCAAAACCGGCCTCAATGATACCCGCCCCTTTGCGGGGAACGTACACGGTGTAGCGTGCAGCGTTGACTGAGTAACCTGTGCTCGCGAAGACTTCGAGTTTTTTCACGGCCCAGTTCACATCTTCATTTGATGAAAGAAGATAGGCCCTGCTCGTGGAGTACTGTGAGTACATGCCCGTATCCTGCACTGACACGCGACGTGCCTTTGTCGAAATATTCAGCTGGAGCATCGGAGAGTTTTCAATCACGAGAAAGTTCTGCGCACTTGGAATCGGAACTTTAAAATGATCGCCTTTGAATCTTCCTTTCACTGAAACTGAATTAATGCCCGGATTGAGAGAGAACTCAACCGAGCTTTCAAGATCTTTGTACTCGCTCTCTGAAGAAACAGTCTGGATCATTTCGCCGTTATGAAGTGGAACAGAGAAATTTTTCTTACTGCGACCGGGATTAGAAAGCTGGAAATTATATTCAAAGCGCGTTTCTTCCGGAAGGACAGTCAGTCGATGGTGCCCCACTGCAGTGACTTCCGCGCGATTATTTTCAATCGCTGAAGCCGTGCGGGTAAGGATCACTGACTGCCGGGATGTGTCGCCTGAGAGAATGGACTCTCCTCCGGAAATCTTTGTGCTCTGGTGAAGCACGTTGATGAGAGTAAAGTTTGCTTCGTTCCAGTTCGGGAAAGAAAGCGTGCAATCAAGTGAGTATCGACTTCCTTGAGACAGAAGCATGATCGAATCGTTACTTTTCTGAACGATGGCGTTCCCTTTACAGTCGTAAACACTGCCCCGTGGGAGATCCATGAAGTTCACGAGTTCAGCTTTCCCGCTGCTCGCTCCTCTCACCGAAATCCTGAGATTTTTGCCGTACTCTCCGCTGATCTCCACGTTCTCAATTACAGTGAAGTTCGGAGCTTCCGTCGCCTCTTTCAACCGCATGTATTCGGCCAGCGGGAGAGTGACTTTAGTCTCAGTCTCAGCGTGAGAAAAGAATGATAAAAGAAGAAGAGAAAGGATGAGGGCCTTCATAGTTTCCTTAGAAAAGTATTTTCATTTATTGTGGCAGAGGCCTGATGGGAGCGGCAACTTGATATAATCTTGAGCAATTCAGTCCCGCAGTCATCAGCGAAGACTGTTCATTACTGCCATGGAGAAAACTTAGGGCCATTTCTAAACCTCTGATGGTAAACGACGGAGGAATTTAATCTTTAAAGGGTTAACAGTGAATCTTAATTGCGTCTCAAGATTGATTTTTAATGTATTGCCATGCACAGGTTGCCTATGAAACTCAGGAAGCGAAAGCCACAGGACCCATGCCAGGGATGCTTTTTACATAAAGACAGATGCATCTGTGATCAGTTCCCTTCTCTGACATTGAAAACCCGGGTCGCACTTGTCATTCACTCCAAAGAACTGAAACGCACGACGAACACGGGGCGTCTCGCCGTCAAGATTCTCACAAACAGTGAGATGCGTATTCGCGGTGAAGGCCGCGATGCCCTCGACCTGAGTGATCTCCTCGTTCCCGGATACCGCACACTTCTTTTCTATCCATCTGCAGGCGCCATCGAACTCAATCGCGAACTCGTAGAAGCAAGCTCCTTGCCCATTCAGCTGATCGTACCGGACGGAAACTGGCGACAAGCGAGCAAAGTACATTATCGCCATCACGAACTCGAAGGCATACCAAGAGTCATGATCAGCTCGCCGAATCTCAATGATCAACATATGCGGACCGAAACAACTGAATCAGGAATGGCAACACTCGAAGCGATTGCAACGGCACTCGGTATCATCGAGGGTGACGAAGTGAAAGAGACGCTGATGAAGTTTTATCAGTTAAAGCTTGAAGGAACATTAAGTGGGCGAAGTATAATCATAAACAAAGAGCAATCGGGATGATATAATCCCACTATGTTCATCAACATTTCTCCTCTCAGAAAATACCGCGACTATCGCCTCCTTTATTTCGGCCAGCTCGTCTCTTTCCTTGGAAGCATGGTCAGTTACGTTGCCATCCCCTATCAGGTTTATGAACTCACAAAAAACAACTGGTATGTCGGCCTCATCGGAATCGTCCAGCTTGTTCCTGTTATCATCTTCGGAATTCTCGGCGGTACTTATGCAGATCGCCTGAACCGCAGAAAACTACTTCTCATCTCAGAAAGTCTGATGTGTGTATTGATTCTCTTTTTGGGAATCAATGCCTCACTTGAATCACCTTCCATTCCTGCGATCTTCATTTTGATTTTTATTTTCCAATGTGTGGTCGGTTTCCACCGTCCTGCCATGGAGGCCATGAATCAGAAGCTCGTCGATAAGGCCGATTACCCTGCCATCGGTGCTCTGGGGAGTTTTCGTTACTCGACAGGTGCCATCGTCGGTCCCGCGATCGGCGGCCTTCTCATCGCTCGTTTCGGCGTGAAGGGTGCCTACCTCTTTGACTTCATCTCTTTTCTTGCGGCCCTCACCGCCCTCATGCTCATGAGACGCATGCCCGATCCGGATAAGTCTGATCGCTCTCCATGGGAAGACACAAAGATTGGTCTTCGATACGCTCTCTCGAAACCGGAACTCATTGGCACTTACCTCATCGACATCGTCGCAATGGTCTTTGCTTTCCCGGTTGCTCTCTTTCCTTCCATGGCAGAAAAATGGGGCGGGGCCAATGCCGCAGGCATGTTATTTTCCGGTATGGCCATCGGTTCTCTTGTGATGACTCTCTTCAGTGGATGGACGCCGAAAGTAAAATTCCACGGACGTGCCGTTGTGATCGCGGCCGCACTCTGGGCCATCTTCATTATCGGACTCGGCCAGGCCACAACTCTTACCATGGCACTTGTCTTTCTCGCCCTCGCCGGAGCCGCTGACATGATGAGCGGGCTGTTTCGCGGGATCATCTGGAACGAGAGCGTGCCTAACGAACTTCGCGGTCGCCTCTCAGGAATTGAAATGATTTCTTATATGTCAGGGCCACTGCTCGGAAATGCCCGCGCCGGCTGGGTGGCATCGAAATACTCAGTGCCGTTCAGTATTACGAGCGGAGGAATTATTTGCACCGTGGCCGTCATCCTGACTGCGATGGCGTTGCCGAAGTTCTGGAAGTATCGGAAGATTGAGTCTTAGTTTTTTTTACAGATAAAAATAAAGTGAGTCCAGCCTTCGTTTGGAATGTCCACAACCTCAGTCGTCACAGTGAAGCCTGCGTGCCGTGCATCTTCAACGTACGACTCAGAATCAAACGACGACCATAAGAGAAGTGTGCCCTGGGGATTGAGCTGGTTCATGATGCGCGCGAGCCCTGGACGATCGTAGAGAGTCTTGTTGTGTTCGCCACAGATCGCTTCCGGTCCGTTATCTACATCGAGAGCAATGATATCGAACTTCTTCTCAGGATTATATTTCGAGATGTCGTTACAGATGTAGTGAACTTTCGAGTCGTCGAGATCGCCGAGAGAATTTCTGTTGGTGTAGGTCTTAAACCAGTGAATGATGTCCGGAGATTTTTCAACGACTGACAATTCTGCGCTATCGCCGAATTCCTTGATGTAAGCTGCGAGAGTAAACCCAAGGCCCAGGCCACCGATCATGATCTCGGGTCTTGCGACCGTCGTGCACCGGCGTGAAACTGTTGCAAGCGCATCCTCGGATACGTGACAGACACTGCTCATGAGCTCCTTGCCGTCGACGTTCACAAGATACTCGCCTTCGCGGGTGAAAAGCTCGAGGCCCTCACTGCCGGATGCGATTTTTGCCCATTCCATCATAAATTTCCAATTGTGCGTTTGAATGAGTCTGCATCTAAAATCGCGTAATAGGAAAGATTAAAACGATTATAGCCCAGTGACGCAAGCGGCCTATCATAAAATATTCTGCAAAAATGCCCTGCTCTATGTGAAAATGTGGTCTTTAAAAAGGAGTTCCTATGAAACTATTTTACTCACCAGGTGCCTGTTCCCTGTCTCCCCATATCGTCCTGAAAGAGGCCGGTCTCCCGTTCACTCTCATCAAGACAGATGTCAAAAATAAGACAACTGAAACAGGTGACAACTTCCTCACGATCAATCCAAAAGGCCAGGTTCCGACACTCCAGCTTGATAACGGCGAAATCCTCACTGAGGGAGTGGCGATCGTTCAGTACATCGCGAGTCTCGCTCCTCAGAAAGAAATGATTCCAACGGGTGCAGGAACGGAAAAATTCCACCAGCTCGAATGGCTCAATTTCATCTCAACAGAATTACACAAAGGTTTCTCACCGCTCTTTTCACCGGATATCACTCCGGAGATAAAAACGAAGTCGATGGAAAATCTCGCGAAAAAGTTTAACTACCTCGAAGCACCGCTAACGAAATCCACGTACCTCATGGGTGAGACGTTCACGGCCGCGGATGCCTACCTCTTCACAGTTTGCAGCTGGGCGAATTACGTCCAGGTTCCATTGCCGAAGTATCTCAGTGCCTACCTCGAAAGAGTGGCCACACGTCCGGCAGTCAAGCAGGCGATGGAAGCTGAAGGTCTTCTGAAAAAATAAATCTCGCAAGAGATGCTTCTTTCGGGACTATGAGAGCTCACCCTTTCATAGTCCTTCTCTCTCTTCAGACGGATCTTTGGGCCGGATGTACCACCGAAAAAACATGATCTGGATCATATCCGAAAATCAGGAACACCAGTAACCTAAGGTATGAGCTTTCTCATCGTCTTCGATGGTCAATTTAGCACTTACGTGTTCACAGAGAATCCGGCCATTCCCCGGAATGTTCCGGCCATCAATTCGACTGCCAGAGTGAATTCCCATCCGGAATTTCATGATTTGCACCAGGAAGCCCAATACCACGAACACGGCTTAAGGCCTGAGATCGAAGCAAAAAATCATCTCGCTATCATTTTTCTTCAGGAAAAACTCAACGCCATTCCTATCGTTAACCAGCATCACAAAGTCACGGGCATTGTCACTTTGAGTGACATGCTTAAATTCATCAAACTCAATACGGAGTTTTTCGAAAGAGGATAGAAGCTATGTCATTTTTCATTCTGGTCCATGGGAAAGTGAGTCCCTATACGTTTGAGTATCTCGATGATAACTCCCCAGTGCGACTGGAACGAACTCTCATTCACACAGACAGGCCCAAAGGGAAAAGCAAAGAGACGCACGAAAGCATCTCCCGGGAAGTCTTTGCGATCGAACTCATGAGCAAGGATCTGGCGAAGCTCAGTCCCGCGGCCACCATCAAGGATGCCCGGAAACTCATGGAAGAGCGAAAGATCTCTCACATTCCCCTCACCATCGATAACCTTCTCGTGGGTCTCGTCTCAAGCAAGGACCTGCTCCCTTTCGTCAATCCCGGTGGTGAGGGCACAAGACTGGACAAGTGCATGGCCCGTCTGGTTCTATGCGCATCAGAGGAAACTCCTCTGAGACATATTGCAGAGGTGTTCCTGAAAGAAAACATCAATTCCCTCCCCATCGTTGATCGGGATTTTTTAGTTACAGGCATCATTACGAACCGGGATCTGATCAGGTGGTTGCTGACGATGAATAAGTTTCAAAAAGAGATGAAATAAGAAGGGCCAGGATAACCCGGCCCTTCAAAAAAAGAATTCTAAATTTTAGCGACAGCTGTCTGAACCAATCGCTGTGCTATGTGAAGTTGTGTTCTGGTGATTAAACACTCCGACAACTCTCCCCGCAGCTGAAAGTTCAGCATCAACGTGACGTGTGCTCCACGATCTCTGGTACCGCACGTTGTGATCACCGTACACCGGAATCGAAACGTCATGACATTCCGTGCGACTTGGAATCGTCACACAACGCTCGTGAACAGGAATCTTCGCGCAATGTTTTTCTCCCGCTGGATTGATTGTACAGCTTTCTCCTCCACCAACCATTTCACAATGGCGACGTGATGGAATGTGATCACATCTGCGCTCCATTCTGTATCTCAGGACACAGCTTTCATTCTGGCTATATTGTCCTGTTCCACTCTTCGTAGAAACATCGGCCGTGAGATCGTAAGCCTGGCCGTTCGTCGCGGCCGGAATTTCAACTCTTCCTTCGGTCTCAGGCAACACTGTTCCTTGAGGGATTGCGAATGGAATTTTTGCCGTCTTTCCATCAACCTTTATCTCAAGATCGATGTTCTTCTTCGACGTCGGATTAAGTTTCGCATCATAGAGGGCCACGGGTACTTTGACTTCGCGAGTTCCTTTCTGGAAGAGACCATTCTTCTTTGCGATAACTGTCAGCTCTTCAGACACCTGAAGTTTTCCTTCAAGGGCATCGCATGAGGCAAGAACGAGAGTGAGAAGGGAAAGAGAGAAAAGTTTTTTCATTGGGCCTCCTGGTGCCGTGGGAGGCGAAGAATAGTGACAATGATTTGATCCGGAAAGAAGCTCTGTAAATTATGTCGTGGTGCCAATCTGCACTCGACAACTGAAAAGATGGATCAAGTAACCTACAATCCAGCCCTGAGATCTGAAATCGTCCTTATCCTTAGTTACACCCTGACCAACTCATAGACACCCCTCATACTAATTACACTCACCACTTTCAGCTGGGGCGAACCCTGTAAAATCACGGTAACGACAGACCCTTTGTGAAGGACCTCACATGTTTAAGAATTTCTTTTTTATGATCTTCGCTCTCATCCTCTGCTTGCCATCAGCTCCTGCACAGGCGCAATCGGCGAGAGAAGTACTGAGTGATGTCGCAGAAAAAGGTGAAGAGGTCCTCGGGTCCCTTGGTCGAATGATCTTCGGGCGCAGGCGTCCGAGTCAGCCACGCCCTCAACCTCAAACAACTCGTCCTCGGCCACAACCGCAGTTGCCTCAGGTACCAAGAGAGTCTGAGCTGGATCGCAGTGATCGTCTGGCGAGAGAAGAAGCTCAGAGACAGGTGCTCGCTGAAGAGCAGCGCTTACGTGCTGAAGCTGCCGAAAGATCTGTGGCCGAGAAGGCCTTCCTCAATTCATCAAACTTCAAAGAAGCTTCTGACGAAGACCAGGCATCAAACGTTCGCCGCTTACTTCAGAATATTTCTTCAGTCAGCTCATGTCGCTTTCCCCTGACTTTCGTAACTAACAGAAATGTACCAGGAATCGTTTTCAGCTTTGACCAGATCATCGCTGAATCGTATCCGTTCTCAAGCGAGAACGGTGTTCGCTGTGCCCGCAGCTTCCTTCTCTTCTACATCCAGCACAAGTTTGCCGTGCCTGATCCGAAGTTAAATGATCTTTGTAAGCAGTCTTCATGCACCGAGGTCCTGAAGGCCTACGATTTGTTTATAGCAAACTCGGATAAACTTCTTAGACTCATTTCTTCTCAAGGCTACAAGAGTAACATTGAGCACGGAGCTTCATTGATTGAAATCCACCGTGCGCTTCCGGGCAGCTCAGAAAAATATCCAAACGCAGAACTCGCAAACTTAAAAGCCGAAGCTGATCAGGTCACGGCCGCTCAGCAGTCGCCGGACCGCTCGCAGCTCTGGGCCCTCCAGCAGCGCTCAAACATTCTCTACAATCTCACATCCCTTGCTGAGCGTGAGCAGGCCATTGATCAGCTGACCTCGCGCGAAGAGCTCGCTGAGCGAGACATTCCAAACTCTGAAGTCGCCACTTCCGGAAGCATCACTGTCGAACTCGTAAAATCCGCCTGTGCTGAATACAAGGCGCGCTCAAAGGCGACTCCACTCATGAGTCTCTCTAACGAAGATCGCGCACGTGCGATCCAGGAACTTCGTCCTTACTCGCGCCTCTGCTACATCTCAGCCGGCCGCGAAGGACAGAACGTCACGACGATCAACTTCAAGAACGACACTCCTAACGACATCAACCCGACTGCCAGTGAATCAGGCACAGGTGCGAGCCGCGAGTTCCACTTCGAATTCCCGGGCCGCACGAAACGCAACATGGCCCTAAAAATTACCGACAATGCGGCCCTGAACGCCGGCATGTCAGCGAACCTCCTCGAGACAACGATCGTTTTCATTCCAAGAAAAGTCGTTCCGTACATCGAGCTCGACGCCAACGATCCTGCTCACCGCAAACTTATTCTTCCGACCGGAGAGTCCGTGACCTTCGACGCCGTCTCTCAGGAAATAAAAGATGGTGCTCTTGAAGAATCAACTATTGATGTGGCCGAGAGCCGTCACACTCGCAAGTTCGCCAACGTCCGCTACACCGGTAACGGGATCAGCATCCGTGTTGACCGTCGCGCTGGTACACCTGAGCACATCTATTCAGTGGCCTTCAACTCGAACGAGCGGATCCGCGAAGCGACGGTTTCACACAAAGGTAAAGTTTGTTACGTAAGCAAGTCACTCCTCTGGCAGAACGCTGAAAATCCGGATCTGACACCGATCTTTAAGTACTCGACGGACCAGGAGTTTCTGGACGTCGTGGCGAATCGTCAATGTAAGTGGAATCTGACGATGAGAGATATCGAATAGAGTCTGAACATTTTAATGAAGCCCCATTCTACAGCTGATTTTGCGGCAGTCCATCGGCGATCTCATAATAATCTCCCTTATCAGCAACAAAGATATGCCTGACAAGCGTCGTATGGGTAGGCCCGCAGAACTCTCGAACGAAACCACGACAGTTGGTCACTTGTTGTCCACCAGAACGAGAATCTTGTGGTCTTTCATTCTGAAACTCCAAATAAGAATTGTAATTTTTCGACGATTTGAATTTTTCGAAACGGTTTTGGTAACAGCCCATCGACCTGCCCCTTGAGTGTCTTAAATCTCTCATCATTGGCATCGGAACCGCCGGTGATGAAGATAAATTTCGGTTGAACAATGGTGGAATCAGAGCGCAGTTTTTCTAAAAAAGTAAATCCGTCCATGGCCGGCATGCTGATATCCGAAATGACGAGTTCAAACTTCTCACGCTGAATCTCATCCAGAGCTTGTTGTCCATCGCTGGCGCAAAAGACAGTAAATCCCAGGCGGGTGAGCATGTCGCCGAGAATTTCCTGCAGCTCTTCCTCGTCATCCACAACCAGCACCTTCCCCCTAAAGCTCATCTGCTTGGCGGCTTCCGGTTTCAGACTTGGTTTTTGAGCTTCTTCAAGCTTCGTTCTGAGCAAGTGCGCAGGAAGTATGATCGTGAAGGTTGTTCCCTCTCCGAGCATCGAGTTCAAGTCGAGACTCCCGTCATGTTCTTTGATAATGGAACTCACTAATGAGAGACCAATGCCGGTACCTTCGCTGGCAATTTTGGTCGTAAAGAAGGGCTCAAATACTTTTCCCTGTAACTCACTAGGTATTCCCCGGCCGTTATCGATGACCGAGACACTCACTCCATGCACAAGCTCAGCGTACTGGACGGTAATCTTCCGCTCAGGTTGGCCGGAAGTGGCATCTCTGGCATTTGTAATCAAATTGACAAACACCTGCTGCAGCCGCCCCCGACTCCCGTAGACTTCCATATCACCCCGGTCTCCAACGAGCTCAAAACAAATCCCTTGCTGGTTATAGATGTCCTTCATCATGAAAAAAGTTTCGCTCAGGACATCCATCAGATTAAAATGCATAAGTTCATCCGAATCGATCCTGGAATAAGTTCGAAGCCCTCTGACGATGTGGCCGATGCGCTCGAGAGCAAGGTCAATTTTTTCGAATCTATCTTCAAAGAAAATATCTTTGACCCCTAAAGTCCTAATGTCCGTCTGGATCATGGACAGTAGACCTTTAGCGATGGCCAGAGGATTATTGACCTCGTGGGCGACTCCCGCGGCAAGCTCTCCGATGGAAGCGAGCTTGGAATTATGGAGAAAGATTTTCTTCTGCCGGGAAAGGTCATCTTCTATCTTCGAAGTCCGGAGCATTTCTCCGATAATCTTAAAGAATTCGATGAAGTCTTTTAAGATCTCATCGGTGAAATGGATGTTGGAATTCTGAATGAAAAACAGAGAAACAAGCGCATCCATGCTGTAGAATGGAAAAACAAGACTTGGTTTTCCTTCTGAATGGACGAACTTCGGCCCCGGGGACTCGGAAATGCTTTTCATGAGTTCCGGCTCGAAGCTTGCCAGGTCCTCACCCAGGTGAGCGGACTCACACTCCGTGAGGAGGATGATCTTCTTTGTGAGAAAATCGAAAAGCTCCCCGCGGTCTTTCGAAAGCTCGGCAAATTGCAACCTGATGTCGGCCATCGCCAGCGATATCTGCTGCTGTTTTTTGTCCCGTGTGATGTCGAAGCGAAACGCGATGTATTGCTTAACTACACCATCCTCGATCACTGGAGAAATAATGGTATCGACCCAGTAATGGGTTCCGTCCTTGGCGCGGTTCTTCACCTGATCGCGCCAGATTTTTCCAGCGGATATGGTCTTCCACATGTTTTCAAAAAAACTCTTAGGATGGTGGCCCGAATTTAGGATCCGGTGGTTGCGGCCGATGAGTTCCTGAGGTTGATAACCGGAAATCTCACAGAGTCTATCGTTCACGTGGGTGATGATGCCACTGATGTCGGTCTTCGCCACAATGGCGTATTGGTTGAGTGCAGACTCAAGACTGAGTAGTTCAGCTTTTTTAAGATTCATTTTCACTCCCTTTTCGGAACTCTTTAAACTTGTCCCCAAGCATGTCCGTGTAGCCAAATAAAAACTTCTTTATGGATGTACCTTTTAAAGGTGAGTTCAAACATCATCTTCGTGGTGATCGATGAGGTCACTAGTCCAATTCATTAAGTTATGGAGAATAATTTTTTTTTCCCGTCGAGCTCTCATCGCGCTCCGAATATTCGACTGCTCTAATTCCCTCAGTTTCATCCTACCTTCTTTTCCACTACGGCCTTAGCAAGGTCGTCTAATCGTGTGGACAAGGTCAGAAAGAGTGCATTGATCCATTTAGGCTGCGAAGTCATCACGGCTTCAAACTTTTCCTTTGGAATCGAAATCACAACGCAATCCTTGATGGCAAGGAGTGAAGCTGTTCGGTATTTTTGAAACAGAAACCCCATCTCGCCGACGAGCTCCCCGGCATGTGCATGGGCGATGATATGCTCACGTCCTTTCTCATCTTTCTTCATCACATGAAACTCGCCTTCTTTGATGAAGAAGATGCTCGAAGACAGGTCTCCTTCTCGCATAGCAAACTCCCCGGCCTTAAAGTAGAAAACACCTGAGACCGGTTGCTCGGCCGGCTTCTTGGACAGGAGTCGTTGCACCTTCGAGAGGACTTCCTTGGGACTAAATGGCTTACTCTGGACTTCGATGTTCTCTAGAAGATCGATTTCGATGCGATATTCATCAAGGGATGCACTTATGAGGAGAATCGGTGTGAGCCGAGGCTGCCCACCGGCCTTTTGCGACCGCTGACTATCCAGGAGCTGAATGTGCTGAACAAACTTCACCCCATCTTTCTTAGGCATCTTCACATCAGTGATGACGATGTCAAAGATCTCATTGGTATATTTGAAAGTCCCATCGAGGCCATCAATAGCGGTGATGACTCGATAACCGGCATTAAAGAAAATCTCCGTGAGCATCTCTAAGATGTCAGGGTCATCGTCAACGATGAGGACATTGATTTTTTTTGCGGTAGGAGCTAAGGACATAATTGTTCCGTCTGATAAATGCTGGGATTGATATATAGTTTCTAAAGAGAATCTTAAGTGTTTCTTTTGGTATCGAACTAACTATTTTCAGTTTTGTTTCAAATAAAATATTGAAGATGGAAGTCACTGTATTAGCTACGAAGAGTTCTTTGCCGTATATGATTCCCGGAATACATGCACACGGATAACCGTCATAAACGCGCGCTCTTTTTAAACTGCCGGACTAAAAGGGTGAAGAAGTTGTTAATTATCACCTAAAATAATTAATTTTCATATTAAGCCTCGAGTTGAAACTCCTGTCGTCTTGTGGACTTCACTTTTCTAAACTGGGTACTCATTTTGCCTAAATCCTCACTGCGCATGCTGGCCGCGAGAAGTCGTTGTAAAAATAAGAAGCATCTTGAGTCTCTAAAAAGTCGGATTCGATCTACTGTTTATCGTGAATCACACGTGCGCTCTTTTGCGAGCGAATGTTAACCGCCTCATCCGTGAACGATCATCTGAATAATTTTATGTATTTCTATAATGAAGTGCTGCTTGCGAAGAGCTTAACACCAATTTAGTCCGACAGTTTCTAAATACCAAACCCAGCAGAGAAGAGTTTAGCATCGAGCTCAAACTGCTTAACCTCATAAAGGGCCGTCCAGCGACGAATGTCCGCGTCCGCTACGTCCTGCTCTCGGATATTGACCAAGAAAAGATCCGAGGATCCCTGGGTCCACTTAGTCTTTTCTGCGGTCGCCATCCGAACCGTATTCTCAAATTCTTCAGAGACCGTTTGCCAGCGCTTGAGTGAGGTCAGGGCACTTTCAACCGAAAAATCATGAAACCGACTGAGTTCCTGCCTGATGTACGCATTTTGTTTCTGGGCGGCCTGAGCTTTATAAGAAAACGCCACGGTCTTTCCACGCGCCTTTCTGTTTTCCAGCGGGTAATCAAATTTCACACCCACCATGAGGCTCTCAGGATCGTAAGGATCGTTTTGTGAAAGTTCTTTCGCTCCCAGAACATCGACGGCGAGTCCAGGTAATCGTTCTTGTTCGAAGAGTTCTTCGGAAAGACGCATTTTTTTTACCTCGAGCTCCGCGATTCTGACTTGGGGGACGCTATCAAGAAACGTATCCGAAGCCTTTTTTTCAACGTGGAGACTAGACTCAAGGGGCGGTGGAGAGCCCTGCAACTGAGAACCTGGAAGATACAGAGAAAGCTCCGTACGAAACCGAGAAACTTCGATCTCGGCCTTCATGAGTTCGTCTTCACGCTTGCGGATACTTCTTACGTTATCGGTGAGCTTGATCGCTTCGAGATCCCCAGCTTTAAGCCGACGCTCGAGCATCTGAGTTCGATCTTCGGCAAGGGCCAGGATGCCTTTTCTGATCGCCAACTTCTGCTCCTCCAGGCGCCACTTAATAAACAATGAAAGTGCTTTATGAAGGTACACATTTTTCTTGAGCCGGAGCTCCTCTTCCACTTGTTGTTTTTCAATCTGCGCGATAGCAAGACCTGTTCGAAGTTCGTCGGTACCGGAGTTTCTTAACAGTGGAACCGATAAACCAGCAAAAATTTCACCCGCCCCTGAGGTCTGATATTTCCCATCATAGGATGGGAATCTTCCGAGGCCTTGGCGGTGGCCGGCTATGAGCGAGACTCCGCGAAAGGGCGTCATGCGCTCGAGGGTCGATTCGATGTAGCCGTTATCATATTCATCTTCAATGCGATTGCGAGATTTGAAAGTCAACTTGTGATCAAAAGCACCCTGAGCTGACTGAACATCTCCATCGGCAGCCTTCGATTTTAAAACTGCCGCTTCAATCAGCGGAAAGTTTTCCAGTACACTCTTGCGAACATCGGCTTCGGTAAGACAAAAACCAGCAGAGGAAAACAAGGCCAAGAAGAACAAAATCATTTTTTGTCCTCTTTTTTGTCGTCTAAGTAATGCTCAGAATCTGTCGTTTTATCTTTCGAGAGCATCTTATTGAGTTCATCTTGGATCGGTTCTGCGAACGCCGGGAAGCCGTTGGCGATTCGCCAGACTTCGCGGATGACAAAAGAATCTGAGAGAGCAATGTATCCGCGAGCGTGGTTTCCAAGTCTCAAAATTCGCGTCGATGGCCAAGGACCGGCAGGAATTAACAGGACACGAAATTTCCCTGCACTAGAACTCGCCTGATCAACTAAATGCACCCTTGCCTTAAAAGTATTCACCGCAATGGATGGCCATCCTGCGACCTGCAGAGCTGGCCAGCCTTCAAACTGTAAACGAGCTGTTTGTCCGACTTCAACCATGGAGGCATCATTACCATCTACCCAGATTTCAACCGCTGGAGTTTTTGTTTCGGGAGAGAAAACAGCGATCGGAGTTCCGGCCTTGACAAGAAGTCCCCTTTCTCCAGGGATAATCCGGATCACTGTTCCGTCTCGGGGGGCAAAGATTTTCTGAGTATTTTGGCGGGAAAGCTGGGTCTCTGCTTTGGTAAGAGTGGCCTGGGCCTTCGCCACTTCCATGGAGAGCTTGGAAACTTCAATCTTCGCTTTTTCGTAATCTTTTCTCGCCGATAGACCTTGATCGAGAAGAGATCTTTGGCGCTCAAGGTCGAGTCTCGAGGTTTGTTCCATCAGAATGGCGGCTTCAAGTCCAGCTCTCCCCGCATCTTTTTCTCGGGCCATCCGGTCGAGGATGTCGGGGTCACTATCAATCATATTTGCCAGAAGATCCCCTTCTTTAACGGCATCCCCTTCTCTGACGTGCCACATTTGAATAAACCCAGAAACCGGGGCGTTCAGAGACTGAACGCGCTCATTAGGATTAATCGCCGTGACGACCCCGTTACCGGTGGTAAAAGAAATCCACGGCAAAAGGAAAAGAAGCAAGACGAGGAAAATTACGCCGACGAGAGTCCGTCGATTCTTAAGCTCCATCGGAAGTTTCGCCTTAAGAAGTTCTGCTCTATCCACTGTGATCCTCCAGCGCGAGAGACAACTTGTATTGGCTCGTTTCAAAATCATAGATAGATTCAAGGGCTTTCGGAAGTTTTGCGATCGAGACCAAGATCCCAGAGAGAATGATTTCAGCAGACACAAGCTGACCTACAGAGATCTGAGATTTTTGTACCAAATAGATCCCTCCACTGAGGAGGAGGAGTTGGCCCAGGACGATGATCGCCGAGACGATAATCGTGTTACGTTTCACATAGGTGAAGTGAACATCCCGAGCTGCAAGATAGCCATCGATCTGGGAGTCCTTAACAATTTTGTCTTCTTTGATGGCATAAAAAATAGCGTACTTTTTATTCGATTCTTCGATCGACGTGATGACAGCGTGATCGAAATACCCGAAGACCGAATAGATCGCTCCACCGATGAGAAGAATCAAAACAAGAAAAAGCGGATGAAACGATGCGATAGCCAGCATGCCAAATCCTGCGACAAGGATAATCTCCACGACATAGGAAAACGCGGTAGAAAACGATTTGAGCGCCATGATGGTTTCAAAAAAATAGGGACTACTATGAGAAAGACCCTCTTTCTGCCAAAGCTGGGTTTCGGTTACAAAGATCTCCCGCTGTAAGTACTCGTTGAGCATGAACTGGCAGTACCTCAACACTTGAGTCAAGAAGAGACCTCCGCCGATGATGACGAGGAACGCGAAGGTATTTAACCAGATGCCTGCAAGGGCAAGATTATTGACTAGAAACTGAACAGCGAAGGGAACAATCAAAGTCGAGAGACCGTATCCGATCGAGTAAAACACATAGCGCTTTTTTGATGGAAGCGGGAGGTACTTTCGAAAGAATGTATGCTGCGCCATGGGACTCCCAAAATTTAATCTCTCTCAATGATAATCCCTGAAATGATTTACATCAGCAAGATTTAGTCATCCGATTTAAAAGAATCTAGAACCGCTATCAGCACTTGTGCGCAGAATGACCCACTTTCCCAAATAACATTTTAGCTAGCGAAAATCCCTCATCAAATCCATCATGTCGAGCCTGAAGCCCTCATTGATGGCATTTTTCTCTGAGAGACTCACAATTTGATTGATGAGAGTTAAGATATTTTTAGATTTTTCATCGTACACATTCTTCAATCGCAATTTTAAGCTATCCTTTTCTTTAACTTCACCATCAGTTGGTTTATTCACTTTTAAAGACTCGCTCAACAGCAATTGAAAAATTTTAGATTCTTCGTCTTTGAAGGCTTGCTGTTTGATCATAGCAGCATCCAATAACGCACTTAACTCCTTTTTTGTTTTCTCATCTAGCTCGGGATGGCTATCGAGAAGAAACCCTGCATGAGACTTAATCTCTTGGAGGGAGCGCACTTCCTCTGCCTGGATTCTTTGAGAGAGAGACTTCTTTTCCTGGACCGATGAGCACGATGACAGGGCCAAAAGAATATTCAATACAATTAAAAGTTTCATTTATCATTTTCTCCATGCCCACAATATTGTGGAGATAAAAATGATTCTAAAGTTAAAACATAGTTTGCGAAAATAGATAAAGAGTATCGCTTGAATCGCTTTAAAATATGCTAAACCTAAAATAGATTTAATTAGATAGTAAAAGTTTTCATCAATTCAGCAGCTACAGGATTGGCAATTTTTCTATGAGCAGAAATCAGATAGAGTTCTTCTGTTACATTATTCATTTCACCGATAAGGATTAGTTCCCCTGACAGAATTTGTCTTTCAACAGTATGAGATGCGGCCGGAATCATGGCCATGCTATTTGTTGCCATTAATTTTTTTAAAGCGGTATCCTGAGTCTCGGCAATAACGTCAACAGAAACTTGATTTAATCTTAACCAATGTTCAAGGTCATACCTCATTTGACTATCATAAGTGGGTAGTACGAGAGGCTGGTTATTGAGAGATTGCGGAAATTTTTTTCTTAGTGACTTAAACTCAGGACTTCCATAAATTCCCAGAGGGCGCTTTGAAATGACCTTATGATACATGCCTTTAGTCGCTTCAAGCTTTGGCAAAAAATTAGAAATTACCAAGTCCACTTTATGTGAAGCTAAATCCCTCATAAGTTCTTCAAACTTTCCTTCAACTAAAGAAATTGAACAGGGAGCTATCATCATAGCGGCTTGGGTTAGTTGAAGCATGACCTGTTTAGCAACGCTGTCTAAGGCCCCAAGTTGAATATTAATTTTACTTGGCTTCAATCTGTCATGAAGGGCTTCGTACATTTCATCGCCCATCTTAAAAATATTTCTTGCGTACTCAAGAGCAAGCTTCCCGTGTTCTGTTAAGATAAGTTTTTTGTGTTGCCTTTCAAAAAGTTGGACACCGAGACTGTCTTCAAACTGCTTGAGTTGAGCACTCAAAGTAGGTTGCCCAAGCAGTAATTTTTCGGCGGCCTTGGAAATGCTATTTAATTCCGCAATAGTCATGAAGTAAAAGAGATGGTGATAATTTATCCACTGCTTAGACATTAACGCTCCATGAAGACGGTTCTGATATTTTGTATCCTGATTCTAGCATCTATAAAGAAGATTAGACCAATGATATGTATCGCAACAAGCGATGCTTGAGAAAAGAACCTGATTCTGAAGGTTAAGAATTATGCCGAAAGGCAAAGGAAGCAACAGGAGCAAAAAAGTTCCGAGCTTTTAAGTCCACCGGCTTTATTAAACTCGAATTGGCTTATAATCAATCACATGAAAACGCTAAAAATAATCGCTTTGCTCATTCCTGTTTTACTCTTAATCTACTCAACTTGCTTCGAGCCCTATCAATTAGAAAGTTCCTTTCATGAAGTCACAATCGGTGGTTAAAGAAAACTGCTGAATCAGATTCCTCTAAAAGTCGTATTTCAAACATAATTCTCCTCGGATCATCCCACTTTCTTTTCTTCAACAAAAACCTTGCGAAGTACATCATTCATCAGAGATGTGTATGACACATCGTGCTTCTCAGCTAAATCCCTAATTGCTTCAAGAACATCAGAATCAAAATTAGCCGTAATTTTTTCTCTCTCTACCTTTTTTAAACAAGGAAGAGTTGAAAGATCAACATCGATCTTGCCAAATAGTTTATTAGGTAATCTATCTACTTTTTTAAAAGCTTGTTTTAGATTTGGTTTTTTCATTTTTGCCATGAAGCGCCTCCCAACATTTCCAGAGATATTCATAATTCTCATGGATGTATTTAATAATGCCTTTAACTGTTCTTATCGAGAATTGAGTAGACCCAATCACTTCAAGGGTCACGAGCGAAATCTTAACTTCGGCTTTCTCCCCTTTTGCTATTACATGCACATGAGCTGGGCCATGTTCTTTAGGCGGAGCGAATACCTTTATTTTCCACTTTTCATTCTCAATGACAGTCCCGACCTTCAATAACATATTATGCCATACTTTTATATGGGTATAAAGCCATACTTATTAAAGTTACAATAATGCTTGAGTAGTTCTTCCCAGTAAATTCGACAACATAAATACTTATGGATACCCATGGGTGCTCCACATTTTCCATTTTTGATGTTATATTTTAATTATTTCAGCAGGATAGAATCAAATGCCCGAACTACCCGATTCATCGGGGCATTCAATTAAACTTCAAGCAAATTGCGTATTTGAGAATGAAGATAAGGCCTCGAGCGATCTCGTCACTTCACATATTTTCACAAGATTTCATGTTATTTAATGGAATCAGTCGGACTAGTCGGACCCAAGTGAAAAAATACTATTCGTCAGCTTCATCTAATCGGTAAGCCTGGTGGCATCCGACGCAAGTAAGCATGATATCGCTAACCTCTTTCAGAACTTCATCTTTTCCCATACCCCCATGAACTTTTAGTGAAAGCTCATCAAAACGACCATGAACACTCATACCAGTGCTTTTGAAATCTAATGGTAACTTCGCCATAAGAGCAGGGTTTACATCAGCGGCAGCCTTCATTCCAAGTGAGCTTGCTGTCCGCTCCACCACCTTCATGTCATTGTTCGTAATCGCTTCGAGAATGGTCTGCACACCTGCTAGCAACTGCCTCATCTCTGCCAGGACGAGGTTTCGTTCTTCTCTGGCAAGAGTGACAGCAAGTCGACCATCGTCACCTGTCTTTCCTGCCCCTTTAATAAAAAAGTATGCACTAAAGCCTAGAGTTAGTAGCCACACCCCTAATGAAACCAAGGCTATCTTTTTCCACATGTTGCACCTCTTGAAAAAAACACTTGCATTTATACAAATATTGCATAAATTAAAACAATGAGCAAGAACATTTTGAATTCACCGATTGAAGTTTTCACCAGGATGATGTTTAGTCGAGTCATAGAGCGGCTTGCAGTGGTTATAAGCGAAGAAGACTTAAGCTTCTCTCAAGTCGCGGCACTTCACATTATTGATCAGTCTCAAGAAATAACGATTCAAGATCTTTCACAAAGATTAAATCTCTCTCTGTCAGCGACTAGTCGCCTCATCGATGACTTAGTCAAAACAGACTTTCTAGATAGGATAGAAGACCCCACAAACAGAAGGTCAAAGATTGTGACGCTCACAAAATTTGGAAAAGATTTTCTTAACAAGCTGAGTATAGAGAGAGTTAAGATAGTCACGACGACGGCAACGTCTCTCCCATCAAAAATATCCACTAAGATTTTAAGTGCCTTGGGCGCAACTAAAGGAATTTAGAGATGAAACTTGTCATACTATTGTCACTTACCCTCATTTCATCACTAGCAATATCGGGAGATAATACTATGAAGCACAATATTCAGGAAGAAATCAAGCTAAGTCCAAATGCAAAGGTGGTTAAAGTCTTAAGCAATCCATCATTCAAGATTATTGGTCTCGGCTTTAAAAAAGATCAGGTCCTTGAAAAACATAAAACACCCAGTGCTGCTATTCTCATCGTCCAATCTGGGTCAGTTAACTTTAAAATGGCTGGAACTACCTACGAACTCAAGGCAGGAGATTATTTTGAAATCCCTGCAAATGTTGAACACGAGGTCACTGGCCGAGAAGACTCGCACTTGTATTTAATCAAATAAACAGGACAAGAGTCATTTTGCGTAAACAACTTAGGGAAAAGCATGAAAAAATATTGGTACGTCTTATTAAGTGTTCTTATATTCACATTTACTATCCTCGGTTTTTTTGGCAGAGAAGTTTATCGACAGGCACCACCGATCTACTCTGAGATCCAAGATGAAACAGGACAGATTCTCTATACGAGAAGTGACATCTTAGATGGACAGACGGTCTGGCAATCTATCGGGGGCCAGCAGATTGGATCTATATGGGGTCACGGAGCTTATCAAGCTCCGGATTGGACAGCAGACTGGTTGCACCGAGAACTTGTGCACTATCAAGAGATCTATGCGCGAACTAACTTTCAAAAGAACTATTCGGACCTATCGGATATCGAAAGGATGACAATAAAATCGGCTTCGTTGCAAGACTATCGGCACTCCAAGGTGGTGGATGACGTCGTGAAACTTTCTGCCATCCGCGTACAGGCGTTAAAGGAAACGAAGAGCTACTATTTAAGCTTATTTAGTAATACTCCCGATCTTAGAGAAACTCGTAAGGCATTTGCGATTCATGAAAACGTTCTTCCCTCCGACGAGAAACGTGAAAAGATGATGGCGTTTTTTCATTGGTCAACTTGGGCCGCAAGTGCCAACCGACCTGGTAAAATTTATACCTACACAAATAATTGGCCTCATGAACCGCTCATTAACAATCTCCCGACGAGCAGTAACATCTTCTGGTCAATCATCTCCGTCATCTTACTTTTGGCATCTGTCGGGTTTTTAGTTTGGTATTACTGCTTTAAAAAAGAAGAAGACGATATTAATGATAAGATTCCTCAAACGGATCCACTAAAAGATCTTGAGCCAACACCCTCGATGCGTGCCTTGTGGAAATATTGGGGAGTCGCGGTCCTGTTATTCATGGTGCAGATTGGTCTCGGTGCACTGATTGCCCATTACACAGTCGAAGGTCAGGATTTTTATGGGTTTCCTCTCTCTGAATACTTACCCTACTCGTTGGTGAGAACCTGGCACATTCAAATTGCACTTTTCTGGATCGCGACGTCTTTTTTAGCGGCAGGTCTTTTTCTTGCACCGATTGTAAACGGTGGGAAAGATCCAAAATACCAGCGCCTTGGGGTCAACGTATTGTTTGGTGCACTATTAGTCGTCGTGTTTGGTTCACTCTCAGGAGAACTACTTGCGATTCATCAAAAACTAGACCTAGGTCTAAGTTTTTGGTTTGGACATCAAGGGTATGAGTACGTTGATCTTGGTCGGTTTTGGCAAATTCTTCTTTTTGCAGGTCTTATGATCTGGCTGTTTTTAATGTTACGTTGTATAGCTCCTGCACTAAAAGTAGCAAAAGATTCAAAACAACTTTTGCTGCTTTTCAGTGCCTCAACCATTGCGATTGGCCTCTTCTATGGCGGGGGACTCTTTTATGGGGCAAGAACTCATTTGAGTATTATGGAATTTTGGAGATGGTGGGTCGTCCATCTATGGGTTGAGGGCTTCTTTGAAGTATTCGCAACTGTTGCCATCGCTTTTGTGTTTTCAACTTTAGGTCTTATTAAACACAGTTCGGCCACTAAGGCTTCTTTACTATCTAGTTCTGTCTTTTTGCTTGGTGGGATTCCAGGAACATTTCACCATCTTTACTTCAGCGGTACACCAGTGGCGATTTCCGCTATCGGCGCCTGTTTTTCTGCACTCGAGGTTGTACCTTTAGTTCTCGTTGGATTTGAAGCTTCTCGTACGTATCGTCTTCAGCATCTTAATTCTTGGACTAAAAATTATCAGTGGCCGATTACATTTTTCGTAGCCGTTGCATTTTGGAACTTGGTGGGAGCAGGTCTTTTTGGATT
This sequence comes from Bacteriovorax stolpii, assembly GCA_945883845.1. Lineage (GTDB taxonomy): Bacteria > Bdellovibrionota > Bacteriovoracia > Bacteriovoracales > Bacteriovoracaceae > Peredibacter. Next base: position 126,017 of record CAMCYI010000004.1, read on the forward strand.
CCTCATTAATCCACCGATTGCACTTTTCTACATGCAAGGCTTAAACACCACCGCGGTTCACGCTCACGGAGCAACTTTTGGGGTATATGGTATGTTATCCTTGGGTCTCATTTTATTAATCGTACAATCGACGTTTAAAACGAAATCATGGAACTTAAAATACATGAAATTCGCCTACTGGGGATTAAACTCAGGTCTCGCACTTATGATTCTTTTCAGTCTTCTCCCTATCGGACTGATCCAAGTCAGTGCATCTATCGAACACGGACTTTGGTACGCTCGGAGCCAGGAGTTTATGCAGCAAGATCTTATCACCACCTTGCGATGGATGCGAGGGCTAGGAGATATAGTATTTGGGGTTGGTGCGTTTGCATTGGCGCTTTCGCTTTTTGATCGAGTTGGCTTGATTAATCTGAAAAAATAAAACTCAATCGAAAACTAGTTGAATTTGTGATTTAAATAGATAAGGTCGAACCAAAACGGGTTCGACCTTATCTATTTATTTTTTGGGAATTAAAAGCTTTAACAGGAAAGACAATCTGAACATCCCACATCAAATATGATTGATATTTACAACTGACAAAAATAGCTTCATTTTATCATCAGCAAGCACATCAAGTCCTTGTTCTGGCCTACTCCTCAAATTTCTCCGCATGCTTCTTGAAAGCTTTTTTCAGCTTGTCATTTGCAGCTTTTGGTTTGTCGATCGCTCTTTCGATTTTCTCGAGATCACGACTACTCATCAAGAGTGCCTGCATCTCTTTATGTTCCATGATGTCTTTCTTGGCCTTCTCAAGAGCCGTACTAACGAGATAGCTGGTTAAGTCCTGACCGGTGAACTCAGCGGCCATACGGATAATTTCCTTGTGCTCGGAATTGATCCTGAGACCTATCGAATCTTGTTTTTTAGCGAGTGCCATAACTACCTCCATCCTTAGCCCATTATAACAAAGTAGTGCAATTGTTGCAACGTGGTTACCCTTTGGTCTATACGCCTCAATTCTTAAGTGATAAGTGCACGAGATAAGATACATTGTAAATTCAATTTGTTGCAGTTACGAAACAAGCCATTCCGTAATTTGGCAGCAACCTGCTGTCAAACCGACTTTCTCATCCCTGAGACACTTGTATCGAGTTTGAAACAACTGTCCGAGACACTTTCGTGAGACACATGTTTCAGGTGTCTCAATTTTGAAACACACTTACATTTCCAAAACTCTGCACTCACCACCGCTTAGAACTTTTTCTTACACCACTCCCTATTGGCACGCTCTTGCAAGTAACTCGCAAAATGCAAAAAGTGTCTCACCAAAAAGGAGGGCCCGTGAAAGACGATATTTTCGAGCGATTCATTAAATCCGTAGGCATTGTGCTTGTAGGATTTTTTCTTTTGTACCTGTTGATAACAACCACACAAAAACATCCTCGCGGGATTGCGGTCAAAATCGTAGTGCTCACAGAGTTTGTGGCCAAGGGTCTTTTCTATGTTGCCATTGCCGTTGGAACTATCTGCCTTGTTACCATCGTGATCGAAAATCATCTCACGAAAAAGCGAATAAAAAAGGAGGAAGATGAGCTTATTGAAAGGAAAAGACAGGCTGAAATCATGTACCTAAAAAGCGATATAGAAAGCCTTAAGCGCAGGCTTGAAGAGTCCAAGGCAGAGACGACAAAATTCGTTGTCGCTTTCCATGAAGAGCAAGCACGAAGGGTCGAATTTGAAACTCACCTGAAAAATAGAACTGCTAAAGCGGCCGTCAATGAGGCCCTAGGGCATTTTCTGTGAGGTTTTATGAATATCACTCTTAGGGACATCGACATTTTTAAGTTGATCGCAAACTATGGAATGCTTTCCACCAAGCAGATCAATTCAATATGCTTTAATTCAATTGCCATGACGACGGTGCTTCGTCGTTTAAGAATGCTGGAAGATAACAAATACATCCAGCGACTGCGCGGTCTCGAATCCCAGGATGTTCTCTGGCTTCTATTACAAAAAGGAGCTGAAGCGGCAGGAGTAGCAATTCCTAAACGCCACTGGAGTAAAAACCTACTGGAACACGATCATGAACTTATTTCCCTACGTCTTAATCTTGAAAATTCAGGGATCGCTCATTCGTGGATACCAGAGCATTTAATTAGGGCCAATATCTTCAAGAAAAATGATTTTAGAACTGCAAAAGAAAAGCTCATCCCTGATGGCTTAATGGCCACTGTGGCCGATGAAAAAAGGCTCTCAGTCGCCATTGAATTGGAACTGACTCTTAAAAACAAAGACAAGCTCCGCAAAACTTTATCCCGCTACAGACAGCAAGATGGGATTGTAGGCGTTTGGTATATCTCACCTACAACGTCCCTCTTAAATTCCATCTCCGCTATGTGGAATAGCTTAGGAGGTTCTTCAACTGGAAATAGACTGTATCTTTCTGTGCTTGATGATGTGATGGAAAACAATCTCAGTGCAAAAGTCTTTGGTCATGGCAGAGGTGCAAAAATAAGTGAGCTATGGACACCAAGGCCTGCTCACCCCTCTGCTCAGTCGGTGAGCAATCATGATAAAAATCAGGAGTACTCTTTGAGCAAAGTAAGTCCAGAGAATCACGCGCCCAAATGTCTAGATACTGAGTAAGAGAAATCCGCCTCCACCACTGACCTCCCACCCCCAACGATGTTGAGAATAGGAGGTCAGTGGTTACAGCGGAAGAGAGTAAAAATTTAATATTTGGGCGCGTGAATAAAACTAGAAGATAAAAAACTATGAGGAATCCCATGAAGAAGAAAAGGCATAAAAACGAAGACTGGGGCGTAGTGCATGGAAAACAATGGGGCGATCGGAGAGGGTTACAAAGAGAATCAAAAAAGTCATAATAAACAGGAGTCATCAAAGGCTCAGGTGTTCTTTGACAACTTAATATGGGGAGTTGACGAGGTCTGCTCAGTCTCCGGTTATGCGAAAGGGACGATTTACAATCTTGTGAGTCGTGGGGAAATACCCTACCGAACGCGTGGCAGGAGGAAACGTCTTGTTTTTGTTCCAGGCGAAATCATTGCTTGGCTCAAAGGAGAACAGACATGAGTAGATCAAAGAATTACAAGAAAATTAAATCCGCAAGTGGCATCTATCAAAATGAGATCACTGGAAAGTTTCTGGTAGAGAAAAGAATGAAAGGGAAATTGCACACCGCAAGTTTCCCTAATCTCTATGAGGCCAAACAGTGGCAGAAAAATTTTGATGGAACCAAGGCCAAGATTCCAAACGGCGGGAGTAACTACTCTACGCTGGAGGAAGTTTGGGAATCCATGCAGCGGAACCACTTTCCGATCTTGGCGACATCCACCAAAGAAATATGGCATCGGCGCTATAAAATGCTCGTGATGCTGGAACATCTTCCAATGGATCAGCTGACACCGGCCAAAGTTTCTGAATGGGTCATCTTCTGGGTAAGTCATTACACAACTGAGGAGTACCAATCAGGCAGAGGGCGGGCAGGAAGATGCCACTTGAATAATGAGCTGAATCTCTTGGTCTGTATTTTCAACTGGTATAAGGAGAGCGAAATCTTCGAAAAAGAAGCTTTGCATCTCACTTGTCCCGTGAAGAAAAAGCATCGCAAGATGGGGTTCATTAAACCACTGCCGGATAAGAGAAAGCAGATTGAGCTTCAACATGCGTTCCTCTTTTTTGAATCGCTGCAACCGCTCTACCGTGATCTGGCCCAGATGCAGTTCTATACTGCTGGTCGAATCGGTGAAGTCTCAGGGATTCAATGGAAGAACGTAGATATGAAGAATCGACGCCTCTTGATTAAAGAAACCTGTATCTGGGATATGACGAATAAAACCTTCATTGAACTAAAACAGTTTCCTAAAAATCGAGAGCCTAGAGCAGTCTTTATCACTGATGAGATCCTGGCCGTTCTAAAACGCCGTGAAGCCTTCAGGATCCCAGGGAACGATTATGTCTTTCATGTCGAAGGGAATCCACTCAATTACTGCACTATCCAGATTAACTATCGAGGAGCGCAGAGAAAAAGTGGTATTCCTTACACTGGAACACATATCCTTCGCCACGGTATGGCCAAGCTCGCTCGGCAGATCGGCGGTGGTCTTGATGCTGTCCTTGCCATGACTGGCCACAAAGACTTGAAGCTTGCGGATCATTATTCCAAGTCCAATGAGGATGATCAGAAGCACTTCTCGGAAATGATTATGAAGCATATCCGAAAGCAAAAAGCCGAAGATCAAGGGCCTCAGTCGGACTTTGAAAATGTCATCAGGCTTAGAAATTTCAAAGTTAGTTGATTTAGAGTAAGATAAGTCGGACTGGGTCGGACCGAAAGTTTTTCGGCCCAGTTTGATTTAACAATTTTAGAAAGTTAGAACAACAATGCCCGAACTACCCGAAGTCGAAACCATCAAGTCCCAACTCTCCATCTATCTCCCTCTGAAGATCATCTCTTTCGCATCAACCCCTCAACTCGCGCAAAACATTCTTCACACAGAACTCAATCTCAAAGGCCGCACTCTCACTGAAATTCGCCGCAAAGGTAAAATGCTCGACTTCGTCTTCGACGACGGCTCACATCTTCTCTCTCACCTCGGCATGACCGGCACCTGGCTCATTGGTGAGACTGTGAAGTCCGGCAAGCACACACACCTCACACTCAACTGTGGCACCCACACACTCGCCTACGACGATCCTCGACGCTTTGGTCACATGTACTATTACTCGGCCGCTGAAGCTGCTGTCAAACTTGCAGAACTCGGCATGGATCTCGCTGATCCGGAATTTACTCTCGAGTACATTACTAATGCGATTAAGAGATATCCGGAACGCGCATTGAAAGTCACACTACTCGATCAAAAACTTTTTGCGGGATCTGGTAATTATATAGCGAATGAAATTTGTGCGCGTGCATTGATCCGCCCCACGCGGAAATGTGGAAAGGTAAAAGCCTCAGAGTTTCCGTTGTTGTTTAAGGCCGTGCAGGATGTGATCGGGCCTGCTTTGAAATCCGGGGGGACGACATTTCAAGGCGGGTATCGCGATTCAACTGGTGAACGAGGAGCAGGTGTTGAACACCTCGTCGTTTTTTATCAGAAGATTTGTCAGATGTGTAAGAAGACGCCCGTTAAGAAAATTGTCTTAGCGCAAAGAGGGACTTATTACTGTCCCTCTTGCCAAAAATAATTATAAATAGTGACGTGGCTTGATATCCAGGTTGTATCTTAACTCATCTCTCGATTAGCGTTTTACCTTTGCAAAACCTCAAGATACGCGCACAAAATCACTCTTCCATAATTCATGATCTCTTAAGAGTAACATTCTGAAATTCATTGCTAAGCTTTTCGAGTCAGCCAAATTAACCATGGAGGGAATATGGCCGCTAAAAAAGCAACATCGAAACGAAGAAGTCCAACAGTAGAAGCTGAAAGTCATTACGAAGGATCAAGCAATCCACGAAGCCGCCGCGAATTGAGCGACTTCTCAGAGATGGGATCAGTACGTCAGTGGTTATCTAACCCTGCCGTTCGATACGTCGCTGGAGGGATTGCAACAGCAGTTCTCGCGAAGCTCGCTAGCAACATTTCAGGAAAGTATCCTTCAATCTCAACATTCATTCGTGAAGGAATGGATGCTGTAGAGGGAAAGCTCGCAGAGTTTAATGAAATTTCCGGTGACAATTCTGGTGCTCCACGCGCCCGCCGTGCATCTGCCGGTTTAAATACTCACTAATCAAGGAGGACCAAATGGCCCGCAAAAAAGCAACGGCATCAAACCGCCGCGCAACTGGTGTAAAAGCAATTCTAAACCATCTACCTGACGTAAGTCTGAGTGGGAAGAACGAACGTATTCTTCGACGATTCTCACGCATGCGTTCTACTCGCTTAATCGCGTCTGGTATTGCAGCGTTTGGACTTGTTCGTCTCGCTATGAGAGTGGTTGATAGCTACCCTCAGATCGGAGAATTCTTCTCTGAAAACCTGGACACTGTGGAAGGAAAATTCCGCGAGTGGACTGGCCGTGAAGAAGGTTCTGATATCGCAGACGTTCAACATTAAATTTTAGTTTGACGTAAAAATGCAAAAGGGCCTCTCACCGGGGCCCTTTTTCTATTCGCCGAACTGGCGACACTGAGCGCAGCTGCCCGATACGCGACCGAACTGCATCGGATGTCCGTGAAACTCCCCGCTCGCCGTCACTTCAACCCGCATCCAGTGAGTGGGTCTTCCGCCATCGTAACCAACGACGTTATCAAACTTCACAAATTTAAATACTGATCCACCGTGGGGCATGTACACGCCGGGCATTTCCCGCAAAGCTCTCGCCTCTACTCTTTCTCTTACAAGACCTGGAGTGAATTGCGCCTGTCCTCGTGTGCGTTGATTTCCCGCGCGGCCACTGGAAATGTCGATGGCCTCTTGAATTGAAGTTGCACCAGTGTGCTTCACATAAGGAGCGGGCCGGGATTGCATAAGAAACCTGCGATACTCCCGGTCGACTGCTACCTGTCCTTGCAAACGAAGAAGACGCGCCTGCGCTTGCCTCGAAAATCCTGAACCTGACATGACTTCAGACAAGCTTGCTCTCTGCGAACGAAGAAGTTCCGCGGCCTGCTGAGCGTTTGGTGAGAGGCCGGGACTCAGACGGTTTGAAAGACATTCCCGCGCTCGTGCTGTTGTCGCAAGAGATACGTTAATAGAAAGAAGAATGAAAGCGATCACAGCATACATGATAACGCTCCAAGGGCAAGATTCTGATCGGCCTGAGCAATGTCATCGAGATGACGAAGATCACCTTCATCAATTGTACCTGCCATCACTCTTTGCATAAGCCGCTTAACCTTATCACCGTTGAATCCCACCAACGCCCGCGCACGTGCACCCATGCGTGAAATTTGAATGAGTATCCGGCCGATCATCCCGAACCTTCTCGCCATGTTCGCCATGGAGAGTGCGAGCCTCGGTGCTGCGGCCCCGGCCGTGAAGAACGCGATCGCTGCGTCCACGCCGAGAGATGCGAGCAGATTACAAACGAATTGAATTTTTAAATCAGTACTCATGCTGGAGACGGCATCCACCATCTGGGTCCAGGCACCTCCGACAGCGCGACCCGCTCTCATCATGGTGCCCCGGGGATCAGTGATGATCCCACGGACGAAGCGGCCAAGGCCAATGGTGAAATTATAAACTGAACTTGCGACACTGTTGATGGTATCGATCGGATGAGTGACAGCACTCCAGATGCTCGAAACAGCTCCGACCACGGCACCTCCGGTCGAGTTCCACGCACCCTGGCCGAGACCTGTCGCGCAGGACTTCGCGAAGTTCCAGATCATCGTCGCACTCAGATTGCTGAAGTCCTGCATCTGCGCAACGGTGGCAGCACCGATGACAGCGCAATCCTGAGCATGTGCTTCCTGAATGAGGATCGACTTGAAAGATGGAATGCGATAGCTCGAGATTTTATCTCTCATGCGGTCGACGATCAGCTTCGCACTGATCTCATTGACGTTATGAAAATAGAGAAAGAATTTATTGCCGCCGGTCTTCTGGTGAATCAGTCTGCCTTTGCCGGTGTCAATCCATTTGTTGATTGGAAACTCTCCGACGATGCCGTACTTCACCATCACAAACTGCCCGTCGTCTCTCGTGTAAACCTGATTAATTCCTAAGCTCGGAATGCCGTGGGCTCCCTCAGCGAGCGGAATGTAACCTTCATCCTTAAAAAACATATCGAGCTTCATCGCGTGCTCGATCGGAGACGCCTTGAAGGTTGCATCCGTGTACTTGATGTCGATTGAATAGGCGTTCAATGAAAGGATGATGAATAAGAGAGAAAAAAACTTCATGTAAGGCTTATCGGGCAGTTCGAAGAATTTTTTACTACCTGAGCGTTTTCATCAGGTCGATTGTTTTATTGAAGGTTTTCTCACTGGCATCAGTGTCAAAGGCAGGCAGGTCTTCCTGCGAATATCCGTGATGTGCGCCGATTAAAATCTCAGACTCAAAGTCCAGGGCATGTTCTTTCAAGGCCTTCTCGAACTTCTCAATCATCGGCCCCGGCATGCTCTGGTCATGATCAGCATGCCCAAAATACATCTTCGCCTGTACGAATTTCAGGTAAGAGTGAGGACTGGTCTGTTCATCGGTCAAAAGTTTTCCTCCGTGAAGGCCCACCACCACGCCGACTTTTTGCGGATACGTTGCGGCCGAGCGGATCGCATGACCGACGCCGAAACAGTAACCCACGATGCCGGCCTTGGTGCCGGAGACTTTCGGATGTGTGAGAAGATGCTTCAGGTAAAATTCAGCGTCTTCAATCAGAAGCTTGTGAGTGAGTGCATCTTTCCAGGGCGTGATGAGCGGAAAAAATTTTTCATTGAGTTCTTCTTTTTCAAATTTTTCCGGATAGTCGTATATCGGAAGTGACTTGTGCCGGTAAAAAAGATTCGGCAAAAGCACGATGAAGCCGCGGTCAGCAATTCTCTGTGCTAAGTGAAGAAGTGCGGGTCTAATCCCGATCGCATCCATATACATGAGAACCGCGGGAAACTTCCCCTCTTTATCAGGAGAAATTTCCCAGGCCTCACACTGTCCGTCTTTGGTTCTGATCGATGTAAAGTGCTTCATGCTTAAAAATTACAGCAACTCCCCTAACCGCGCAAACATTCCTACAAAGCCCGGTACCCGGTCAACGTTCCAGAGGAAATCCGGTCTGTCTTTTGAGATCCAGTCTCCACCAATGACGGCACCCGCAGAATTGATGTCGAGGTAGTATTGGTAACGTTTCTCAAAAACGACCTGGTCCCTTGTCCCGATGACGGGATACCAGTTATTGCTCTTGATCTCGAAGACGTATCCCATCGTCGTTCGCATGTTCACGCGCTTGACTGTCCCTCGTGCAGAATTGTAATCGGGTTCAATATTATCCTCGTCGATGTAGGTCGTATAATGCGTGATCGGATGGTTCCAGACTTCGGCCTTGCGTTCAATGTCTGCAATGAAACTTCCGCCTTCAATTCCCACGCGGTTGGTGAGCACAATGTGAAAAGCACCTGCATTCATGTCGTGCTTGCAGTTATCTCCGAAGAGATCATCTTCACATCGTCTTCCCATCTGGTGAGTGGAGACAGCTCTATACTTATAGGCGTAGTAGTAACTTAAAAGTGCTTTGATATCTGAAGAACCAAATGGAACCTGCACACCATCAGGATTAGCAACAGTGATAGGATTCGGTTCATCATGATTCACGGCCGCGGGTGCCCAACCATGACAGATGCCCATCCAGAGCGGAATGTCCGGAGATGCATGAGTCGCCACATCTTTTCTGAGTGGATAATCATAGTGTCCGTTAAAAAGATCAAATTTTTCTGAAGGAGCAAGGGCGCGAAGCTGAGCATCGGTCATCTTCAAGGCCTCTTCTTTTGTCGGCGAGTGATAGCCATATCCCGTAGGCCTTGGTGTATTCCATCTATTGTTGATGTTTCCATAACGAAGGGCCCAGTAGTCACTGGACCACAGACGTTTTACTCCCTTCGCCACTCCCGACTTCGGCATGTTCCTGAATGTTCGCTGAAAAGTGGAAGACATGATCAGAGGATCAGAGATTCCCTCCCACGGCCTTTTCAATTTTTCGACGGTTGCTGCAGAAGCCACATTAATGAAAAGGATTCCGCACAGGAGTCCTGCTGATGCTTTCATTTTTTCCTCCATGAAAAAATTGAGAAGAGTTCCTTAACATCATGAGAATGACTGAGTGCTTTTGGATAGATGGTGTCTGTGAATTTTAGATAGAGCAAAGGATGCAGGTGATTACTTATTCGCCGAACTCAGATTTCCATTTTTTCATCAACTTGTCGGCGATCTCCACAAAACGAGGAGTGCTGATACCAAGGTCACGCGTTGAACTCATGCTGTGATACTTGCCGAGAATATAGGCCTCATAGAAGAGTACTTCTTCGAGATCGCGACTGGCGAGATCATCATATTGAATGGCCATGTTGCCAGCTGACAGCGGACGACGTTGATATAGAACTGTACCGAGTTTTACGGGATAGTATTCACGCTTGAAAGTATCACCCAGGAAAAAGCTAACTGATCTTCTATAAAGAGCAGAACGCTCATCTTCGCTGAGTTTTGTTTTGTAAAGTGGGGCCGGAGTGACAAGAGGCTTAAGTTCAAAGGCGCGTATGTCCTGATCGATCTTATAAAAAACAAGAAAACGTCTATTTCCTGCTGATCCACCTTTGATTTTTAGTCTCGCGCAGCCTTTGATAAACTGCGGAAAATTTGCTTTAAGAAGATCAAGCTCAACCTGACCCAGAGGACTAAACTCTCCCGCGCAAGAACCATCATAAATCTTCGCAAGTTTCTTCGTAAGCTTTTCACCTGCGGCTTCAGAATCTTTTTTAAGCGAGCTCACAACTTTCGGCATCGCAATCAATGTCCGATGAACTCCACGATGATAAGCATCAAGCCAATCTTTATCCGAAAAATTAGTCAGCAAACGATGGCCGATAAAAAGCCTCATCGTATCCTGATCTAGAGAACACATTGCTGAATCATCCAGATCATTAAGTCCAAAGAGAGCAGAGCCGTTATGCAAAAGAAAACCAAAGTTCTCAAGATGAGCGTCGCCCGCACACAGACCGATGCGCCCTGAAAGACTGTCCTTCGAGGCGCGGTCAACGAGATGATAGAAGTACGGAGGAAACGCGGTCCACTTGTCCTGAGCTGTTGTTGCAACTGTAATTCGCTCACGGACAAACGTGTCCGTCTGGTCAGGGTAAAGACTCTTCAACCGCGCAACCGTGCTTTCCGGAATACCCGAAGCATAAGAGACAAACGTACTGAACAGAACGAAGAAAACTAACATTCAAAAATTTTCGTCGAACAAGTGAGGAAAGACGAGATGTAGTGCAGGAATTAACCGGATCTGAACATTAAGTACCGGAGAAAAACAAAAGGCCATATTCATGGCATCTTTTATCTAGGTTTAAAAAGAGTGTTCCATCCTAGAACCTCCGGTGAGAGAATCTCGCCTGTCGAATAAGTTCATTTTGTGGGCAATTGCGCCTTGTGGCAATCGCAACTCACTTGAGCAAAATGCAAATCTGATGAATTTGTGGAATTTCAACTTTCTGGATAAACGGAAATAAAAAAGCTCACCTTAGGTGAGCTTTTTTACAGTACTGCCCTCAGAAAAACTAACGTCCACCCTTTCGGAGCTTTATGTTGCCTTTCTTTTGCATAAGATTTCGATATATATCTCGAGACCTCCTGTTACATACAATCATAGCACTAACCAGGAGAGAGAGAACTTAAGTGATTCTGGAGAATGTCCGACTAATCAGCGACGATCCAGAACACGCACAGTAAAACTGTGATCGTTGTCTGCGTTCTTCGCGAACTGAGCTTCAGAAATTACTTTCCAGTTTTTCAACGAGAGCTGAGGAAAATAAACATCCCCTTTGATTTCGCCGTGAACATCTGTGAGATAAATGCGGTCAACGAGAGAAAGTGCATATTTAAAAATTTTCTCGCCACCGATGATGAAGAGCTCGGACTCTCCTGCGCGTTCAGCGTGCTTGATCGCACGGAAGATGGAATTAAACCAGAGCACACTATCACTTGCAGGTCTCGGTTCACCCGACACCACAAGACTCATACGGCCCGGAAGTGCCTTCCCGATCGATTCAAAAGTTTTCCGACCCATGAGCATGTAATGGCCCATGGTAATTTTTTTAAAATTCTGAAGGTCATTTTTCAGATGCCACGGAAGCTTATTGTCGATTCCGATGACGTTGTTATCAGATTTCGCGACAATGAAGGATACTCTCATGTTAAACCGCCACAGGTGCTTTAATGTGTGGATGGGCCTGGTAACCTTCGAGTGAGAAGTCCTCGAACTTGAAATCAAAAATATTTTTCACGTCGGGATTCATCTTCATTTTTGGCAGAGGGAAAGCTTCGCGGGAGAGCTGCAACTGAGTCTGGTCAATATGATTGAGATACAAGTGAGCATCCCCCATCGTGTGAACAAAATCTCCGAGCTCTAAGTTACAAACCTGAGCGACCATCATCGTGAAGAGCGCATAGCTCGCGATGTTGAACGGAACACCGAGGAAGATATCTGCCGAGCGCTGATAGAGCTGGCAGGAGAGCTTGTTGTCGGCAACGTAAAACTGGAACAGAAGATGACATGGTGGCAGTGCCATCTTATCCACGTCGCCCGGGTTCCATGCCGTCACAAGAAGCCTGCGAGAATCAGGATTTGTTTTGATCATGTTGATGAGGTTTGAAATCTGATCAATGCTTCTGCCATCCGGAGTCTGCCAGTTTCTCCACTGCACTCCATAGACCGGACCGAGGTTTCCATTTTCATCGGCCCACTCGTCCCAGATCGAAACTCCATTGTCTTTGAGATACTTGATATTCGAGTCACCCTTGAGGAACCAGAGGAGTTCGTGAGTGATAGATTTCATGTGACATTTTTTGGTGGTAACAAGAGGAAAACCATCGGCCAGGTTGAAGCGCATCTGGTGGCCAAAAACAGAGAGTGTTCCTGTTCCCGTGCGGTCTTCTTTTTTCACACCTTCATCCAGAACTCTCTTCATGAGATCGTGGTATTGTTTCATAGGCCCCTCCGTGTGTGGATTTCTTCTAAAATTATAACACTGACACAATAGCTAGATCAATGACCCCTCAGCGACAAAGAAATGACACTTGAAAGATGATGATCCTTCCCTACAATGGTCAGATGAAAAACATCATCTTTCTTCTCGTCTTCCTCGTTGGTTGCGCTCATGACTATCACGGTCGTCAGCCGGATTTTCATAAAGAGGGAGAGGAAGCTAAACAAGAATACGCCAAATTTAAGCTCCATGAGTTCCACCGCCATCGCTCGACTCTGGGTGAAGACAACGGCATTCGCACCACTTCCCTGATTCCCCTGATCAAAGACGTTTCTCCGAAAGCTCATCGTAAATATCGCAAGCTGGAAATTCAGCGTACGGTTCAAACCGGGCTCACGGCCGCAACCTGGATTCTCATCGGAGTCTGGGCACTCGCCGGGCCCGACTTTCCCGGCGGCTACGCCTGGGGAGCATTGGGTGCGCAGTTTGGATATAGTGTCTATATGGATTCAAATTATCAGGACGTGAGATACCAATACAATCAGGATTTAAAACACAGGCTTGAAAATCAAAAAGTTGTTCCTCATCTTGGTTACAGCTGGAAATTTTAGTACACTTAATTTCACTACCCGCATCTTCAGGAGACTTCCATGGTTCAGACCGGACTTGACCACCTTCTCACGGACACAAACCTTCAAAAACAATTCAAAGGCAACATCGGTTACCTCTGCCATAGTGCTTCGGTCACCAAAGATCTCGAGCACGGTTTGTTGGCCTTAAAACGTGTGTTCGGTAGTCAGCTCAAAAAAATCTTCGGGCCTCAACATGGTTTTGTGACTGACGTTCAGGACAACATGGTGGAGACCACTCACTACACTCACCCCTACTTCAAGCTTCCGGTTTATTCACTCTACTCTGAGACCCGCATTCCAACCGACGAGATGCTCGAAGGTCTCGATCACATTTTCGTTGATCTCCAGGATGTGGGCACAAGAATTTATACTTACATCTATACGATGACTTTATTAGTTGAGGCCTGCACAAAAAAAGGAATCGAGGTTGTGATTCTCGATCGTCCGAATCCCATCAATGGTTTGACCCTCGAAGGAAATATTTTAAAACCAGAGTTCTCCTCATTCGTCGGCCGTCACCCAATGCCGGTTCGTCACGGTCTCACGATGGGTGAAGTCGCTCAGATGCACCAGACTTACTGGTGTGGCAGCAATACAGGGAACGTCACGATTATCGGCATGCGTGGATATGAGCGTGGCATGAGTTACGAAGACACGGGCCTACCCTGGGTTATTCCTTCGCCGAATCTTCCGACGATTGATGCTGCATATACTTTTGTCGGTACAGTTCTGTATGAAGGAACCAATATTTCCGAGGGACGCGGGACAACTCGTGCTCTCGAGATGATTGGACACCCGAAAATTGAAGCGTTTGGTTTTCATGACAAACTAAAACCAGTTCTCGCAAAAGCAAATCTTAGAGGTTTTATTCTTCGTCCGCTGGTCTTCCTTCCTACGTTCCAGAAACATGCCGGCAAACCGACGGGTGGTTACCAGATTCACGTCACTGATCGCAAGTCCTTTGAGCCGTGGCGCTTGTGTCAGTATCTCTTGAGAGAGATGTATCACGAGCTCGGGAGTGAATTTAAATGGAAGGTTCCGCCGTACGAATATGAATATCACAAAGTACCGGTGGATCTTATCAATGGAACTGATGAGCTTCGTCTCTGGGTTGAAAAACGCGGGACTGAGGATGAGTATCAGGCCATCATGAAGACGGGCCAGGCGGAATGGCAGGAACAGAGAAAGAGCTGTTTGATTTACTAATTATTCTTTTACTTTCGCTGGTGGCGGTGACCCGAACCGTTTTCACTTCCACCAGCGGAAGTACATCTCCACAAGTGAAAAAGCCTCCTCAAGAAAATCTAACACACGCTCTCTTGCAGGACTCTCCCGGCTTACCATGAAGGTCGATAATGCCCCAGCATTTATCGACAACAGCTGATGCGGAAACAGATGTTAAGAGAATTAATGAAAGCTGATCATCAATGCTCTCCGAGATAGATCTTTTTCACGTCATCGTTATTCAGAAGATCAGCACCAGTTCCTTCGAGAAGAATCTTACCTGTTTCCAGAACGTAGGCGTAGTTGGAAATTTTGAGGGCCTGCTTGGCGTTCTGTTCAACGAGAAGAACCGTCACACCTTTATCTTTGTTGATCCGGACGATGATTTCGAAAATAAGTTTCACAACCAGCGGAGCGAGACCGAGAGAAGGTTCATCAAGGAGCAAAAGTTCTGGTTCACCGATGAGAGCGCGGGCAATGGCAAGCATCTGCTGCTCACCCCCGGAAAGAGTTCCGGCGATCTGATTGATACGCTCTTTGAGACGTGGAAAAAGAACAAAACACTCTTCGAGGTTTTTGTTGAAATTCGCCTTGGCACTATGGCGACCCACGATGCCGAGCTGGAGGTTTTCCATCACGGTCAGGTTTGGGAATACACCACGTCCTTCCGGACAGTGAATAAGACCTTCTGCCACAAGCTGAAACGATTCTTTATTGGTGATCGGATGATTGTTAAAAACTACCACGCCTGCAGATTTGCAGTTTCCTGAAATTGCTTTCAGGGTCGTTGTCTTGCCGGCGCCATTGGCACCAATAAGGGAAACGATTTTTCCTTTCGGGACCTTGAAAGAAATTCCTTTCAGGGCCTGGACGTTTCCGTAGTTGACCTGAAGGCCTTCGACGTTGAGTGTGGTTTCCATTAGTCGACTCCGAGGTAGGCTTCGATCACGCGCTTGTCGTTCTGGATGATATCAGCGGTGCCTTCGCACACGAGCTGGCCCTGAACGAGAACGAAGATTTTTTCACAGATCTTCATGACAAGACCCATGTCGTGTTCGATGAGAAGAACTGTGATGTTGCGGTCTTTCTGAATTTTGCGGATGAGATCAGTAAGCTCTTTGGTTTCTGTCGGATTGAGACCTGCTGCCGGCTCATCAAGGAGAAGAATTTTAGGATTTAGTCCAAGGGCACGTGCAATTTCGAGCTTTCTTTGTTTTCCGTAAGGAAGACCACCGGCCGGAACCTCAGCGAGATCCTCGATGCCCATGACCTTCAAGAGCTCGAGAGCTTTTGTTTTAACTTCAGATTCTTCGTTATGAAAATTCTTTGATTCGAAAACCATGTCTGCAATCGTTGAGTGTGACGACGAATAGAAGGCCACCATCACGTTTTGGAGAACAGTGAGTTCCTTGAAAAGTCGGATGTTCTGGAAGGTGCGACCGACTCCGCGCTGTGCGATCTCGTAAGGTTTATGACCCACGAGAGATTCTCCACCGAGTTTCACATCTCCGCGAGTCGGAGGATAGATTCCTGTGAGCACGTTGAAGATCGTCGACTTCCCTGCTCCGTTCGGGCCGATGAGGCCGTAAAGGATTCCGGGTTCAAGTTTCATATTCACGTTCTGGCAGGCCTTGACCCCGCCAAACTCGAGAGACATGTCATTTATTTCGAGGAAAGCCATTTCCATTCCTTATTACCCATGAGCCCCTGAGGACGGAGAATCATGATGAGAACCATAGTAAGAGCGTAGATCACCATACGAAGATCCACGCCGGTAATGTCCTGAACTTTACGAAGGGCCTCAGGAAGAACAGTGAGAATTCCTGCACCCATGATCGCACCAGACAGTGAACCGAGGCCGCCGACCACGTTCATCGCGATGACTTCGAATGACTTCGCGAAGCTAAAAGTTTGAGTTGAGAGATAGCCTTCCGAGTGAGCGAAGAAAGAGCCGGCCATTCCTGCCATGAACGAAGAGATCACGAACGCTTTCACTTTGATGTTAAGCGGGTTGATCCCCATCATGTTAGCGGCCATTTCATTTTCTTTGATCGCCAGCATCGCGCGCCCTAAGCGGCCGTCACGGATCCGCTTGATCACCATGATCGTAATTACGGTAATAAGAAGAACGCTTCCGAGATTCATGTACACCGGAATATCAGAGAAGCCGCGCGCACCACCGACAGCGTCGATGTTGAGGAGGATAATCCGGATAATTTCAGAGAAACCAAGAGTCACCATCCCGAGGTAATCTCCGTTGAGACGAAGAGAACTCGTTCCGATGAAAAAACCCACCAGCCCTGAGAATGCTCCGGCCGCAAGAGCGCCAGCAATAAGCTGTATAAAAAACGGAGCTGTCGGAAGAAGGAAGTACACCACAGAAGCTGACGTGTACGCACCGATGGCCATAAAACCCGCATGTCCCATCGTGAAGAGTCCTGTGAACCCGTTCAGAAGAGCGAGAGACACAGAAAGAATCACGTTGATACAAAGGAGAATCATGACGGAGTAATAATAAGGAGAGATCAAACCAGTGAAACGGCCTGGCTTCTCATAAAACAGCGCACCCGGAGTAACGGAGAATCCAGAGAGCACGAAATTGAGAACAACGGCAACAGCTGCAAAGATCAAAAACAATAAAACTGTCTTGTTGAGTTTGCTCATGATTACACCTTCTCGATTTTCTTCGTCCCGAGGAGACCCGCTGGACGGAGAAGAAGAACGAGGATGAGAATCAAAAATGCGAGAGCATCACGGTAAGTGGAGCTGATGTATCCCGCCACGTAAGTCTCAGAGAGACCGAGGAGGATGGCACCAATCACAGCACCTGTAACGTTCCCGATTCCGCCGAGAACGGCGGCGATGAACGCTTTAAGTCCTGGAAGCAGACCCAGCAAAGGATCGATCTTCGGATACGCTACACCATAGAGAACCCCGGCCGCACCTGCGAGAGATGAACCGATGATGAAAGTGATAAGAATAACTTTGTTAACGTTGATTCCGATCAGGTTCGCCGTTTCAAGAGAGTGTGAGATCGCGCGCATGGCACGGCCGAACTGAGTCTTGAACACAAGAAACTGAAGAACCAACATGAGAACAAAACTCACAAGGAAGATCGTGACCTGGTTAGAGTCGAGGTAAATCGCTCCGCCAAGATCAATCTGCTTGCGTGGAAGGATGTCCGGGAAAAATTGCGGAGAAGCTCCGAAGATCAGCTGACCGCCGTACTCGAGGAGCAAGCTCACACCAATCGCCGTGATAAGAATGTTGATACGAGGCGCTTTCCGAAGTGGACGGTAAGCAAATTTTTCGATGATCACACCGACAGTTGCTGACCCCACCATCGCCACGAGAATCACGATGATCGTCGTAAGAAGTGATGGCTCCACATTCGGCATGAACCAGCGGATAAAATAGAGGCCCACAAATGAGCCCACCATAAAGATGTCGCCGTGAGCGAAGTTAATGAGCTGGAGTACACCGAATACCATGGTGTAACCCAGGGCCACGAGAGCATAAATACTCCCGAGTGCCAGACCATTGATGGTATGCTGGATAAATTCGTTCACGGGTCTTCCTTACGGATTAACTGTTTCGAGATACTTGAACTGGCCGTCTTTCACTTCGAGAACAACAGCTGATTTCGTAGCATCGCGCTGTTCGTTCAAAGTAATGATCCCAGTGACACCCTGGAACTCTTTTGTAGCTGCGATAGCATCTCGGAGTTTCGGGCCTTCAACAGAGTTCGCACGCTTGATTGCTTCGAAAAGAACGCGGGCAGCATCGTAACCAGAAGCAGCGAGTGCATTTGGACGTGAGCCGAAACGCGCTTCGTAGTTCTTGATGAAGTTCTGAACTTCCGGACGTGGGTCTTCAGTTGTGTAGTGGTTAGAGAAGAAGTTCCCTTCCATTGATTTTCCACCGATAGAAACGAGTTCCGGAGAATCCCATCCGTCACCGCCGAGAAGTGGAACGCTAATCCCCTGTTCTTTTGCCTGACGGGCAATCAAACCAACTTCAGTGTAGTAACCTGGAACGAAAATGAACTCAGGTCCTTTAGACTTGAGGTTTGTGAGCTGAGCTTTGAAATCGACGTCACCAGAAACATATTTTTCGTCACCAACAATTTCACCGCCGAGAGCTGTGAATGTTTTTTCGAAGTATGTAGCGAGACCCATAGAATAATCTGATTTCGAGTCACGGAGGATCGCTGCTTTTTTCTTTTTGAGAGAGTTGAAGGCGAACTTCGCCATTACTTCACCTTGGAACGGATCGATGAAGCAAACACGGAAGATGTAATCACCTTTTTGTGTCACGAGTGGGTTAGTTGATGATGGAGAGATCATAGGAACTTTGTTCTGTTGAGCAACCGGAGCAGCAGCAAGAGATCTTGTTGATGCAACTTCACCGAGAACAGCAATAACGTTATCAGCATTAATAAGTTTTTCTACTGAGAGACGAGCTTCTTCAGGCTTGCCCTGGTTGTCGTAAGCTTTGATTTCGATTTGCTTACCGAGAACACCACCAGCTTTGTTCCACTCTTCAATTGCGAGCAAAACGCCGTCACGAGTACTGACACCGAAAGTAGCTTCAGCACCAGTCATTGAGCCAAAGTAACCGACCATGATTTTATCATCGCCGCCCTTATTACAGCTCACTAAGGTGAGAATAGCGCATAACAGAAAGAACTTTGAGAGGATCTTCAAGCAGAACTCCTTCGAGTGGATGAATTTTCTAAGATATTATTTTTTAATTCTAAAAAAGTTAAGGACTTAATTGAGCAATTGAAAAAAAACTGGTGTCATTTTGAATTCGTCACTGCGCACAAAATAAAAAAGGGCCTCCGAAGAGGCCCCGAAAAGTCAGATTACTTTGTTTCGAGAGAAAGAACATAAGACTTCACAGTGCGGACTGTGTAGCCGTCATCAACCTGAGTTGTTTTTTTATCAACAACAAAAGCACACTCTCTTGTCTTCTTCGCGACA
The DNA here is from genome assembly GCA_945883845.1 of Bacteriovorax stolpii. Classification (GTDB taxonomy): domain Bacteria; phylum Bdellovibrionota; class Bacteriovoracia; order Bacteriovoracales; family Bacteriovoracaceae; genus Peredibacter. The sequence continues at coordinate 145,496 of CAMCYI010000004.1, forward strand.
CGGTAACGGAAAATTCCTACCGGACGAATGTTCGCACATACAACGTTCTGCCCATCAACGTTCAGAACAACCTGATCGCCAACAATTGAAAGTCCTGGAACCTGAGCGCGAAGATACGTGTCTGAAGAATCAGAGAACGTTGAGGCCAACGTTACTTCTGCCCAAGCGCGACCAAGAGATTCGTTGATGCCAAAGTCAGCAGTTATGCTTGAAGCAGAGTTAACAGCGAAGCCGTTTACTTCTGTGACCGGAACTTTAGCTGCGAAAGCGTTAAAGGAAACAAGAGCAAGAAGAGTGATAAGAGTTTTCATTTGAGTGATCCTTTTTAAAAAAATTATTTTGTTTCGAGAGAAAGAACATATTTACGAACAGTTCTTACATCGTAGCCATCATCTACCTGAGTCTTCTTGAGAGCGACTGAGAACTTGCAATTGCCTGTCGCTTTCGCCTGACGGTAGTGGAAGATCCCTACGCTTCTGATCTGGGCACATTCAACTTGTTGACCATCGACATTCAATACAACAGAACCACCAACAACTGAAAGACCTGGAACCTGCGCACGGAGGTAAGTGTCGTTTGAATCAGATCCCATGGGTGAAGCGAGAGTTACTTCGGCCCATGCCCGGCCGAGAGTTTCATTGATTCCGAAAGAGGCCTGAACACCTGATGCAGAAGAGACGTCACTTGCGTTGAATTCAGCAACCTGAACAGACGCTGAAAAAGCACTGAAAGAAACAAGGGCGAGAGCTGTGATGAGAGTTTTCATTAATTTCTCCTTTGAAATTATTTCGGTTGAACTCATTCGATGAGCGGAAACTAATTCGAAATTAAAAATAAAGATAGAGGGAGAAACGCGTTTAACAGAGAACACAAAGAGCTTTGCACGACCCTGACACTGACAAAAGAAAGAGAGGACCTAAGTCCCCTCTTTCTATGAAGCATCTATAATAAATATAGGGTCTATCTAAACATTGGAGTGAGTGGCATCGGAATAATATTCTTATTCACAGGCCCTTCAGACTTCGTCACGGCCATATCTCGAACCTGCGTACGCGCACGTGAGATCGCTTCATCAATAGAAACAGTTTTTGAAAGCTCAGCCGCTATCGTCGCACGCTCAGGATTCACGATCCCTTCAGTGCTGATCTTCTCAACGAGGAAGCTCTTCTTATCAACTGTGCCCATGAGGATCTTCTTCATGTCCGCAGGACGAAGAGACGGATTCGCATCTTTGATTCTTGCAGCAACGTTGGCCACGTACGGAGACGCCTGTGATGTACCAGAAACCTGAAGGTAGTCGTTTCCTGGGATAGCTGAATGGATCAACATACCCGGAGCTGCCACTTCAACCATTTTTGATCCGAAGTTTGAGAACGGAGCGAAGAATTCATTTTTGTAAGTGGCACCCACAGTGATCACGTTATCAGCTTTGATGTTCGCAGGAGATGCACCGTAAAGATCGTTCGACATGCCATCGTTACCGGCAGCGAAGACGAAGAGAGTGTTTGGAGCTGCGTTGACGAAGCTACTGCCAGCTTTAATGAGAGCTGAAATGAACATGCCGGCCGCTTTATCAGAATCTTCAGCAGAAGGAGCTTTGAAGAAAAGAATTTTGTACGCATTATCAGTGATGATCTTCGCAGCTTTAAAACTTGTTCCGAATGAACCGTTGGCGACATCAGCTTTGTGGAAAGCAGCGAAGCGCGCGATATCGGCGAGCATCTTCATTTGTTCACCAGCAAGGGCGTCGAAGGCAGTCTGAAGAAGTGCCCAACGATCAATCACGAGGTTTTCACGGGCAGCTTTCTCTAGGCCGATATAAATAAGTTTGACTTCTGTCGGAATGAGCTTGATTCCCATCACATTGTTGTGAGTGCCACGGATCGTGATACCGGCAACGTGAGTTCCGTGAACGAAGTTTCCGAACTTGCCCATCTCTTTAATGAACGCAGGCTCAGCAACTTTTGCTTTCATCCACGCGATCTCAGCCTCTGTCGCCTGCTTGAGGAAGTATTTCCCCTGGATATCGAAATATTTTTTGCAGTCCGGAGAGAACGTGCCGAGATATTTGTAATCGATGATTTGTGCATTCTGTTCAGCGAAATTCCATCCGTGAACGTCATCCTGGTAACCGTTACCATCTTCATCACGGTTATCCATGGTTTCATTGGCATTGGTCCAGAGGTTCGGGACAATCATTTCGTGTTTGTAATCAAGACCTGAATCGATAACTGCGATAGTAGCTGCATTTGCAGACGCGAGTGTCGCGAGCAAAAGCAGCGCTGAAATCCTTTTCATAGCAACTCCTTCCGTAAGTATGTGCCTCATTGTCTCCGCGGCGCTTTGAAGGCGTCAAACGAAAAGACTTCCCGTTTTAGAGGCCGTAAGACAATTTATGTTTCTTATTTAATTTTTGGAACACCGGTGATGAATGTCACGTCTTCGCCCCGACATCCGGTACTTGGACACATATTCGACACCTGACAGCCGCTTCCTTGAGGATCCGGAACGAAATCATTTTCCCCGCGAACAAGAATTCCTTCCACGAGACCGGTTTTCGCGTTCAAAACGGCCGAACCGGAGTTGCCGCCGTAAGTATCAAGGTTGGCCGTAAAATATCGATTTGAGAGTTTACGCACTTTCGCTCCGTCAGCAATCTTGGTCGGAAGACCTGACGGGTGACCGATGACAACAACGGCCGTATTCACTGTGATTTTCCCTTCTTTCCGAAAGCCGAGAGGAATTCTGCCGGTGACTTTTCTATCGAGCTGAATAACGGCGTAGTCATTCTGATCAACTGGATTCAACGTGCGGGCAATGATGGCCTTGCAGCTGTAGACGCTGGATTTCGGAACATTCACTTTCTTAGCGTTGGATGTCGCAACCTTATAATCAAAAATCCACTTATAAGATGAGCAGTCAGTCATGTCCTTTATACAATGCCCCGCCGTTACGAGAAGATTGTTTTTCACAATGAACCCTGAACATAGAGCGACTGACGGCTGCTGGGAGAATCTCTCTCTCGCGCACATCCCTCTCGACTGCAGAGTCTGACCCAGAACTTCGAAAGAGTTTCCAACAGACCTGAGACTTGCCGCAGGCATCATGGCCGCCGTCGATTTACTCGCCAGTACCATGAGCGCATCGTGTGAGTTCACAACATCCTGGCGGTTATCTTCGCCGTAAATGACATCGATATCTTTGATCGAGACTGCGAAAACCGGAAGAGAGATCAACGTGAAGAGGAAGAGAGAGCGTTTCATCGGAAGTCCTTTTCCTGAGAGTGCGTTGAAGGTCGGCACCATCATGGCAAAGACGAAGAAAGAGCGTAAAGTGAAATTATCCTATATATATGGAAGGGTATTCAGATCCAAAGTCATTGGAGGAATGAGCGTAAACCGCCAAGTCCGACCATCAGGATCAACTATCTGGCAAATATCTTTGGTACTCTCGATGTAGATAAAACGGTGGGAACTGCGACGATAATTAAAGAAACTCATCTTCTGGAGGAGATCTTCAAACTCTTCTTCGTTCAGACCGAACTCAATCACTGTCGCAATCTGATGTTTCGCAGAACTAATCTTCTTGATTTCGAGCCAGGTTCCCTGCAGATCGAGGCGCATGGACAAATCCGTCAATTCCTGAAGATCCAACTCAAGTACTTCCGTCAGAAACGAGAGGTATTCTTCAAAAGCCTCTGTTTCCAATGTCATTCCAGTGAGTTTCATCCTCTTATCATAAGGCATAAAAGTGACTCCCGTAATATCTTTTTAGTTTTAAAGAAAAGCTTTATTTCAAACTTGAGACCGACGATAAGATCACATGGAATTGAGGAAGATAAATGTCTGAATTTTTCGGCTGTTTTATTTTAATAGAAAATCATCGGGAACTTCTCGAAAATATTCTTGGTGATAAGAAATCACTGGAGCTTTATCCGTGTCTTCATCATCGTGCTCTCTCATCAGCACTCTCCATTTTAAAAACAAGAAAAGATGTTCGTATCGTGGTGATTTCATCTACGAGCTCTGAGAGTCGCGGATCAGATGAAGTTAAAAAACTCCGTGAAATTTATCCAGAACTCCCTATTCTATATCTCGATCACTCGCCCGATGCATTTCCAAAATTTGACCTTTCTGCAGTCGCAAACTTGCATACGATTCAGAAACCAAAAGACTTTCAGGAAATCCTGACGAAGTTCAAGGAGCTCTTTAAAAAAGACGACCGCTGGGACGGGATCTCTCCAAGTCCTGAAGCTAAAGACGTCGAGCTGGAACTGAAAGAAAAAGATTACATCCCTATGCGTATTGAAGATTTCATCCTGACGGATAAAAGCTTCTTCAACGTTTTCATAAAGCTGAGCTCAAATCGCTTCGTAAAAATCCTCAACGTGGGAGACGCGATCGACAAGGAGTTCATCAGCAACTATTCTGCGAAGGGCATCAAGGAACTCTATCTTCCTGAGTCTGAACAGAAGAGATACATCGCGCTCTCTGAAAGAATCAGTCAGAAGATCCTGAATAGCGCAAGCACAACAACGAAACTCAAAATCAAACAGGTCCTGACTCTGGGTGCGGCCATTTCAAGTAACCTTTCTACCTGTGGTGTGACCGCCGAGAAGCTCGACTATGCTTCGAGCTTCATGTCTCAGTCGATCACACTCATCAAGAGCATGAGGTTTAAAAACGATTCGGTAACTGACTTTCTGCGCTCTCTTGAGAACAATGAACACACAACGACGATTTCCTTCATCGCCGGTATTCTGGCCAATGAACTGGGTTTTGAATCAAGCAAGTCGATCAAGCTCGTGGGAATCGCTGCCCTCGTCCACGACATCGGCCTCTACCAGCTCGCACCTGAGCTTCACGATGACCACGAGGCCTTAAGTGGTCCGAAGTATGAAAAGATTTTTGAAGAGCACGGGAAGTTCGGAGCAGACCTTCTCAGGGCCTCAGGAAACTTTGACGAATCACTCTGTATTGCGGTTGAACAGCACCATCTGAGAAGACGCGGGACCGGTCACGAAGTCCGGACCAACAATATCAATATCGTGACGGAGATCATCGGAGTCTCTGATGATTTTTATAACTACGTGATCAAGGGTGGAGTGACTAAGGATAAGATGCAGGTGTTTCTGAACACGCACTTGAAGAACTTTTCTCCGCAGATTGAAAAAGCCTTTATGAAAATGCTGACGGCCAAGAAAAAGCGCGGAGCCGCTTAGAAATTACAAATCAATTTTATCTGAATCGTTTTCGTCATACATTTTTTCTTCGGCCCTTCACAGACTTTCCCGCGAAGTTTTGAAATCGTATGCCCATGGCCCTTAATTGGATTACATTCGAGAGCTACCGATAGTTGAACTTTCTTAGGTGCGCCCTTGGCATGACATCTCATCAGGCGGGAGACGGCCTGGCTTTTTTCATTCAGCCTGGCCGGAGACATAAAACATTCAACATCTACAAGACCCGGCAGGATCATTTCATTTCCAGGGCCGCTGCCATCTGACAGGGTCCCAGTGCTCTTGCGGTTCTTACACTCGAGAATTGTTTCTTTCTCTTCGTAAGTTTCGTAGATCCATTTGATGTTTGAAAGCTGGCCGGCCATGGCCGTGCCTGAGCAGAGGATGATCATCGAAAAGAGTCTTAAGAGTTTCATGTTGTCCACCTGGGGGTATGCATTCTTACCCAAACCACGCCCTTCCAGAGAGGAGCGAACTGACGGATGAGTTCATCATGCTTTTGATCCAGTTTATCTCGATCAGTGATGGAGAGGTCAAATCTTTTCCGTAGAAAAGACTTACGCGAGAACCCGACAAGCCACCGATCGTGCCCAGTGATTTCCTGAAGCTTGTGAAAATTCTCGAGAAGAAACCAGTTTTGCTCGTAAGTCTTGGAGAAACCAAAGCACGGATCAAAGATGATCTGCGGGATTTTGAAGCCTCCGTAATAATCTCTTAAGCTCTCCAGAGAAAGATCCTGGTCCACATAGTCCATATGTTTACCGGTGAGTTCACGTTTTGGAGCAAGGTTATGACAGTAAACGTATTTGAATTCAGGTGAGAAAGATAAGAAGTCGCGGGCGAAATGATCAAACTTGCCAGAGACATCATTCCAGATGAGCTCACCCTTAAGATGGTTATCCTGATAATAGCGAAGGACTTCTTCAATCGTTTCCGGGTGATAAGTATCAATCGAGAGAGCACCCGTATAATCTCGCATAAGCGGAAGATAAACCTTGAGCCTCTCCCACTCTGATTCCCAACGAATGGATTCATTCATGGGAGCTGTAGATTCTGCACCCAGATCGATTCCTTCGAGTGTGGAAAATTCTGATAGCTTGTTTTTGAAACTCTCCGGTGAGAGAAGCTCACCGCCGTCCGAAAATGAATTGGGGGTGACATTCATCACCCCCAATTGTTTTAAAATCAATTTTGGCTCTTTCAAGGCTTAAGCTGGTGTTGGCTTCGCACCGAAGATTGAACTTTTATCGGCCGCCGGTGTTCCGGATGTCGGAGTATCAGTTGGCTTCTTCGTCATTTCTGGCTGGCCAATATCTTTACCGGCAACGATCGCCTTGATCTGTTCAGCATCGAGAGTTTCCCAAGCAACAAGAGCATCCGTCACACGGTGAAGAACGGCAATGTTGTCTTGAAGAATGCGTTTAGCAACTTCGTAGTTCACGGTCACGAAGTTCTGAATTTCCTGATCGATCTTCCGTGACGTTTCGTCAGAGAACGACACAGTCTCTCCGCCGTAAACCATTCCGCCATTTGATTTAGCGTAATTAATAGGCCCTAGTTTCTCAGACATACCCCAGTTACAAACCATCGAACGAGCAAGATCAGTCGCGCGCTCGATATCGTTTGAAGCACCGTTAGTCATTTCACCGTACACAAGTTCTTCGGCAACTCGACCACCCATAAGGAATGAAATAAAGTTTTCACCCTTCTCTTTGGAGAGGTTGAGCATGTCTTCGTTTGGAAGTGTCATCGTCACTCCAAGGGCCTGGCCACGTGGAATGATCGAAACTTTATGGATCGGATCTGTGTACGGAAGATTCATCCCGACGAGAGTGTGACCTGCTTCATGATAAGCCGTAAGTCTCTTTTCTTTCTCAGAGATGATCATCGACTTACGGGCAACTCCCATCATCACTTTATCTTTCGCATTTTCAAAATCAATCATGGCGAGTGCTTTCTTACCATCACGAGCAGCAAGAAGGGCCGCTTCGTTCACAAGGTTAGCGAGATCAGCACCGGTGAACCCTGGAGTTCCCTTCGCGATGATTTCCAGATCAATATCACCTGCGAGTGGAGTTTTACGAGTGTGGACTTTTAGAATCTGGTGACGACCACGAACGTCCGGACGGCCAACAGTCACACGTCTGTCGAAGCGACCTGGACGAAGGAGGGCCGGATCGAGAACGTCAATTCTGTTTGTCGCTGCCATGATGATAACGCCATCATTTCCTTCGAAACCATCCATCTCAACGAGGAGCTGGTTCAATGTCTGTTCGCGCTCATCATGTCCACCGCCCATGCCGGCACCACGATGACGTCCAACCGCATCGATCTCATCGATGAAGATGATACAAGGAGCGTGTTTTTTACCTTGTTCGAAAAGATCGCGCACACGGCTTGCGCCGACACCTACGAACATTTCAACGAAGTCAGAACCTGAAATGGAGAAGAAAGGAACCCCTGCTTCACCGGCAACAGCACGTGCGAGCAAAGTTTTACCTGTTCCCGGAGGACCAACAAGAAGACATCCCTTAGGAATTTTCCCGCCGAGAGTTGTGTATTTTTTCGGATCTTTCAAAAAGTCGACGATCTCAACGAGCTCTTCTTTTGCCTCTTCCACACCAGCAACATCAAGGAAGACAACTTTCTTGTCGTTCTCTGTAAGCATCTTCGCTTTCGATTTCCCGAAGCTCATCGCCTTACCACCGCCGGCCTGAAGCTGACGAAGGAAAAAGAAGAAAAATAAAAAGAGAAGGATCATCGGCAACCAGTTGATCAACAACGTTGCGAGAAAGCCTTGCTTCTCTTCACGCTTATAATTGGGAGTGATGCCTTTTGAACGCAGAATACGGAATGTTTCATCACCCGTGTTCCCTGTTAGTTCAAAGTAAGTTCCATTCTCGTAGCCCTCTTTGAATTTACCCTGGATGATGTTGTCACCCTGGAAAGTCACGTCCCGCACCTGATCAGATTCAACTGCCGTCATGAACTGAGAGAAGTTAATATTTTTTGCTGTCATGGTTTTTTGCTCGAGGACTTTCATCACCAACGCCATGATCAGGATCACGACGATCCAAAGAAGTAATGTTTTTTGCTGTTTTCTCATTGCAAACCTTTTTCCTCCTGAGGAAAGAAGAGCGTTCAGGAGTGACTAGATTATAGGAGATATGAACTATTGTTGGGAAGAAAAGAGATTGGAAAGGTTACACAGAGGCAAGAGCCTGAGCCTTTCAGGCAACCTCTCCCCTTTGCTGCGCCAGACTTCGAGACATTTGGTAAACGTAATGAAACGCCACCCACGACGCTGACACACTTCACTCACTCGGGGAAAACGCGAATCGAAAACAGATGTGTTGAGACTTTTATTGACGTAATCATTTTCCAGAACAATGACCAACCCCGGCATGTTAAGGAGCGCATCCGTTGACTGAAGAAGATTCATCCAGGCATGCTGGAGTTCTATGCGTTTATAATGAGGAATGCTGAGGATCTCATGCTCGCCGAGTTGATCTAAAACTGAGGCAATCCCTTCATCGTAATTTTTGAGACCCTGATGATAAATCATCAGCAAATTATGAGCAAAGTAAGCTTCCATTCCGCCACTGAAATGAAACGGGCCTTTCTTCCCATTATCAATCGCCTTCAGCATGCGCTGGATGGGACCGACAATTTCACCGCGATCTGTATTTGAATAGGCGTGCAGTAATTCCTGAACCTGAATTTCTGAAAAATGTTTACCCTCAAGAAGCCCACCTTGCTCGAAGACGTAAATTTTCGATGCCCCTGAACGGGTGAGCACACTCACCTTCAGCATCATGGCCTCGAAATTCGCATTGTGAGCATAAAACTTCAGGTAACTCGGAAATCTCTTGCTTAATGGTTTGATGACACAATGACGGAGATAATTACGGTCATACTTAATGTCATCATTAGTCGGATCTTCACAAAAAGGAATGTCTTCAAACTTCTGGAGTCTTCGGATTTGCTTTCTGGTCACACAATGAAAAGGTCGCGTGATCCGTCCGTTACGAACGGGAATGCCAATGGAAGATTTTGGATTATTACTGCGGTGCCTCTGAAGCATGTTCCACTCGTAAGAATCATCAAGATGATGTCCAACCCAGAGAAGCTCATTTTTATTGAGTTCGGCCAGACAGAGTCCGCGACGGACTTTACGTGCACGGGCCTCAAAATTACTCTCCACCGAATTGAGATTTTTTGCGTGGAGAATTTTCAGAGGAATGTCCTCCTCACGACAAAACTTTTTAATGAGATCTGCGTCCCGCGACTGACCATCTCTGGTATGGTGATGAACAAAAATAGCGCGAACTGGCCCAATTTTTCCCTGCTTATGCAACGCCTGTGCGAACCACAGTAAGGTCATGGAATCTTTACCACCGGAAACGGCGACAGCATGAGGGCCGGCCATTTCTTCAGTCGATGCGATATTTCCGAGAAAACGCCACACATGCTTAAAGAAAAGTGCCCGATAGGCTATAGGACTGAGTTTTTTCATACTGTAAACACTTGCTAACACAGGAAAGAACATTTAGTATTGGCTCACCGTTTTTTATGTGGCGACGTAGCTCAGTTGGTGAGAGCACAGCATTCATAACGCTGGGGTCGGCAGTTCAACTCTGCCCGTCGCTACCATATTTATTCTACCAAGTTTTCGAGAAATAATTGTCAAAATCTCTTTACTCAAAACTCAATTTAAAACCAGCTTAAAGAATTAAGCTATATTAATTGCGTCCATGTTGATTCGCAAACTCCACAGGCGTAAAGTGAGACCATCCATCATGAGAGGTGTTACATGACCAGCGTACTTGTCGTTGAAGATGAAAAAAAAGTTTCGGCCTTTATTCAACAAGGTCTTCAGGAAATTGGTTACGAAGTGGATATCGTCGATTCCCCGACTCTGGCCCGACCAAAACTCAAAGAAAAAAAATATGATCTTCTGATCCTCGATGTCATGCTACCTGACATGAGCGGAACGGATTTCGCGAAAGAACTTCGTAGTCAGAGCTACACAGGTTTTATCCTGATGCTCACGGCACTTTCCACGACAAAAGATAAAATCCAGGGACTCGATTCCGGCGCTGATGATTATCTCACGAAGCCCTTTGAGTTTGATGAATTGCTCGCACGCATCCGCGCGTTGATCAGACGTAAAGGTGAAGACAAGGCCCAGCTTAAAAACGGCGAACTTGTCATGGATCTCATTGCTCGTCACGTTTCCCGCGACGGTGTGAAGATCGAACTCACGACTAAAGAATTTTCTCTCCTGGAATTTCTCATGCGCCATCTGGACCGCGTGGTCGACCGCAATGCCATCGCCCGTCAGGTTTGGGGAACTGATTTTGACCCGGATTCAAACGTCATCGACGTTTACATCAATCACCTCCGGAAAAAAATCGATAATCCATTCCCAAAAAAACTTCTGAAAACTGTTGTAGGGCAAGGGTATGTACTCAATAAAGTCGAATAAAGCGAAGCGCTTCAAAGGGATTCGCGCCCGACTGACGTTTGTGTACTCCACACTCTTCGGGCTTTTCCTTTGCATCTTCGCTTACATTATTTCGGGCCAGTATCTCAACAACGCCCGCGAAGAATTCGACAAGGCCCTGCTCAACTATACCATCGACCTCACCTCCGAAATTTATTTCGAAGAAGAAGGCATGAATCCAGAGCTTAAAATTCCCGAACGTGAATTGCGTAAGCGTTTTCCCTTTACGATCGGACAGACCTTCTTCTGGGTAAGGACCATCGACGGCAAAAAAATCCTTGAAGGCCAGAAAGGATTTCCTCCGGGCGATATTCCTTATAGCTCCGAAATCGCTCTTAAGGCCGACTACACTCATCGCTACATGACGCTGACGAAAAACAAGGACGAGTTCCGCGCCTTGAACCTGAAGATGACGAACTCTCGCGGTACTCCTCTCATCTTTCAGGTGGCAACACCGGCAAACATTCTGCGTGACCAAGCGAGTTCTCATTTCTTCGTGAACCTCATCACGATTCCACTTCTGATTCTAATCGCAAGTATCGCGTCTTATATCCTCGCTGAAAATGCCATTGCTCCGATCCAGATGGTGACGGATACGGCGAACAATATTGCGGCCAAGAATCTCTCTTTGCGGGTGCCGGAAATTGATTCTCAGGACGAAGTCGCTGAACTTTCCAAGACGTTCAACACTCTTCTTGATCGTCTGGAAAAATCCTTCAAGGCCCAGGAAAATTTCGTCGCCAATGCCTCACACCAGCTCAATACGCCTCTCGCGATTATTAAAGGAGAGCTCGACGTTCTGGAAAGCAAGGGCCGGACGATGGACGACTACAACAGGTTTCATAAGAGCTTGAGGGAAGAGCTCGAGCGCCTGATTGAGCTGGTGAAAAACATGCTTCTGATTTCCAGGGTGGAAAGTGGCCTTGAGAGTTTTGTGTTTCATCCTGTCCGCGTGGATGAGCTTCTTCTTGCGATTACGGCGAGGCTTTCCATGAAGGCCCGTGAAAAAAAGATAACCTTGCGTTTTAATATCTCGGAAGAGCTCTCATCTGAAAATATTGAGCCGATGGGTGAGAGGCAGCTCCTCACCTGTCTGTTTGAAAACATCCTTGATAATGCCATTAAGTACTCACCGGACGAAAGTACGGTGGCCATCGATATCAGGCATGGCGAGAACCCATTGGAAGTGTGGATAAGGGATGAAGGTCCGGGCATTGATGAGTTGGCCTACGCCAACATTCAAAGGTACCGGTTTCAGCGGGGAGATAAAAATCCGCTTCCGGGTACCGGCATTGGCCTTTCGATTGCCTTACAGATTGCGGCCTATCACGGTGCGCTCATTTCTTACCGAAGGTTGCAACCTCAAGGAAGCCTTTTCGTGATCGGTTTTCCTAAACAAAACACAATTATTTAGACAGGTTGCTTCATTCTCCCATTTTGACCAAAGATTAGTCATATGTACTCAAATCACGTCTTACACGATAGCTAAATACCCGATTTTGCATTCCGCATTACTTGTCATGGTTTTTGCACATAAGCCACTGATTGAACGTTGTCTTAACGCGACACCCTTGTAGTTTTTACAGAGGCAGGGCGGTCTGGGTGCGACGCGTTACTTTCTTAAGATACACTTTCATCAAACCAGTTAACGAATTTTTTACATAGTTTTTTTAAAGAGGTTCAGCGTGATCAAAGTCAAAGTTAAGGCAAAAAAACTGCAGCCATATAATCCAAATCAGGGGTTCATCGGAACTGTGAAAGTGGATGTCGCCAACTACATCTTCTCTTCCAAGAGAAAGCGCGCCCCATATACTCACTCAAAGGCACTCGTTAAGAACCTTCTTTCACGTGAGGTTTCAGTCCATCTGAAAGAATCTCAAAACCTCACGAAATTTATCCGCAAGCGGGATCTGACTTTCCAAAAATCTGATTCAGAGGGTAACTACAAGATTTTTACTGTTCCTTGTACGACAACAATCGTTCCTCTCCAGAAATCAGTTTTCAATACGATCGAAAAAGCGGCCCAGTCGCTTATCGTCTCTCTCAGATGTGTTATTCAGGATATCTATGGCGCAAAATCAGTGAAGGATTCTGCTTTTGTAAAATCACTTCCTGAAGAAATCAGACAGATCTTTATCGATGCGATCGTCGATTCACCAAACTACTTTCCTCAGCTTCATAATAAAAACATGAAGAACTATCCATTCTTCGATAACGTCGGTCTCGATCTCGTGTTGATCGAAGACTATCTTGAGCAATCGAAAAACTTCGAAGATATTCTTAAGTCTAAACGTACCGGATCACTTCCACAGCTTCCTTTCCGTATTCTTGAACTCAATGCCGGTGCTCCATCAGGTGCTTCGAACAACATGAACGTTCTTGAAGGTCACTACGAGCAGAATCCTGAAGTCCTCGATTCTCTCGGTAAGATGATGCCTAACGATCATTTCTCCGTCCTTGCGGATACGTATAAAACGCTTGGTGAAGACTGGACGGGCGTGAAAGACGGAATCCAGGTCATCCTTCCTCCGGGCGGAATGAATGGAGCTGCTCCGGAAATTCATAACCTTGCTGCTTACTCAGGACTTGTATACGCGGATCCCGTCCAGTTGTTTCAGGACGACAAAGGATACATCCGCCTTCGTACGATCAACGGTTCTAACCCGATCGTAACGGCCATTTACTCACGTATTAATGCTGATTCTGCTTTGTTTGATGCTGATAAGGGAATCATTCTCCGTGATCCGGACACAAATGAGCCTATCTATCTTCGTGACTCTCTCAAGCTTGGTAAAGACGGCGAAGCTCCGATGGTTCTTGATGCTGATGGAAATCCTATTCCATTGCAATCAGACTACGCCATCCCTGGACTTCTCGAAGCGATTCTTAACCGCCGTATCTATATGGGTGGTCTGAACCGTATCCTTGATAACAAAATTATTCTCGCAGCTTTGACGACATATGCTCCAAAGTTTTTTGCTCCGAAGATCAAGGAACTAGGTCTCTCGACAACAGGTGCGAAGATCATCCCACCAGAAACTCTTCCTCCGAAGAGTGAATCAGTGAAGATCATCGAGAAGAACCAGGAAGAATGGGTTATTAAAGCTCCGAATCTTTCTGGTGGTACAGGGATTTACATCATGAAGACCCTTGGTGATCAGGCGAGAAAAGATGTTCTCGATATGATCAGAAAAGCTCCACATGCTTTCGCTTATCAGAAACTCGTAAAAATCGCACGCATTCCGGTGGCGATGAAAGATAAAAACGGCACACGCTTCGCAAATCTTGCAGCGGATATCCGTCTCTGGGTTTTCTACGGCGGTGGCGCAAAAGCTCTTCCGAAGATGACTCATAATGCTCTCGTTCGTTACGCTCCTGAAGAACGCGGACCGATGAGCTCAATTGTTAACACATCAAAAGGCGGCGGTTACGCTCCCTTCGTTGTGGTTGATGATGTTGGCTCAACTGAATCAGTCACAGCTGCTGAATTTATCAAGTCAAAAGGACCGGTGCCTCTTCAGACTCACCTTCCGATGTTCGTTGCTGCTCAACTCATCCAGGTGTCTCGCCTCACAACTCAGATCTACAATCAGCTAAAAGCTGGAACTGCAGATTCATACACAACACTTGGTCTTGCTCTTTCTCTTAAGACTCAGTGTCGCGAAGTTCTCTCGTTCATGAATCCACGTGCGATCGAGCCGATCTACAAAATGATCGATATCCTCGAGAGCAAACAGGAAACTCGTGCTATTGCGAAATACTTCGATCTCATCAACCTGAACCAATTGAAGCTCGTCAGTGCTCTCCAGAAAGTGGAAAGCAAGAACATGCTCCCTAAAGGCTTCCGCGAAGTGATGGATGTTCTCCTGATCCTCGACATGGAAGTTGTTTATAACAACTACTCAGCTGACCAGCGCATCCATGACCGCAAGCTCATGAAAGAACTCCGCGCGATGGTTAACGAACAGGCCGGTGACAATAAGATTACTCTCAAAGCACTCAATTCTGTGATGTCGATCCTCAAGTCATCAATCGATGCTGATCTTCCACGCGAAATGATCGCCGGAAAATCCGCTCAGAACCTCATGAAGCTGATCGAATCTTTCATGACGATGGTGAGAGAGCGTCTCCAGAATTCGGAGAAAGCGATCGAGTTCGCGAAAATCTTTTCCACTGAAACTTTGCACCCGGAAATGAAGTTCGAGACGTTCGGACTGTCAGAAGCGGATCTCACAAAAACGGAAGGCTTCCTCGCTGCCACTCAGATGGAATTCGCGACCGGCAACCTTCTGACTGAGTCAGAATATGTACCTCAGTCCCTGAAAGATGCACGGTACAACTGGATGAAAGTCGAACTTGAAGCGAAAAAACTAACTGGTGCAAAACGCCAGACTTTCCTTGCTGCTAAACGTGCTGAGCACTTTGCGACTTACCCGCAGGTTGCCCGCATGAACGAAATCAGAAATACAAAACACGCGTCTGTAGAAGAACTGCTGGAGCTTATGCCGGCCATGCCATACGCGATGTACAACCTTGAGCAGTTCGCGAAGAAACAGAAGATGACTCTTCCCGAGATCTTCTCAAGCGAACTCTTGCCAAACAAGATTTCAATTCTCTCAAGCACCAAGATCCGTGAGAACCACCTCTCTGCTCATGATCATGCCGGTGAGTGTTTCGCGAAGAAACGCAAGTCACACGGTCTCTTCTCTGATTCAGATATCTTTATCTGGGTACGTGAAGAACTGGATGCCTTCACGCAGATCTATACTGCCGGTCACGAAGTAATCCACTTCCACCAGATTGAGCAAACAACAAAGATGGAAGCGAAAGCACTCTCAGACGGGGCCATCGCCCAGGCATACTTCCTGAACTTCTACGGAAATTTCCTCGGAATTTCTGCAGCATCTCTCGAAGGTCTCTCAGTTGATATCTCGGTTGAAAGAGCGCCGCTTTATGGTCTCGCTGACCGTATCGTGCCGTACTTCTACTCGAACCTCATCACGGAGATCAGAAACGGGATCAACGGCAAGGATAAGGATTACGAAGCAGTTCTTAACAAATACGGCTCGATCTTCGGATATATGATGCCGAACTCTTCACAGGTAAAAGTGAAGGCCCTCCAGGAAGTGATTCCTGCTCTTGAAAACGCGAAAAACATTCTTTTCGCAAAAGAGCTCGGCCTTGAAATTTCATGGGATGAAGTCCGCTCTGCACTTCCATCTGCGAACAAAGCTCAGTTGAAAGCTTTCGGACCAAAACTGTTGAAGGCGCTGAAGAAAGCAGCTCCTGATTACGAAGCTCTCTCGGCCATCGGTAATCACCAGTTCTACGGAGTAAGTTTCCCTCGCAAATTGAACGTGAGTGAAAGTCTTACACTGAGACCTGCTTTGGCAACGATTTCCCTGGGGAACAGCTATAATCAGACACAACAACAGCAACAACAATAAAAAAAGCTACGGTATACCGTAACGGAAAAATGAATATGAGACTTGAATTACTAACCGCCGACGTTCCAAAGATTTTCCCCTTCCTGGAAACTGTTCTCCAGGACGGTGGTAAAAAACTTTATTCGATCGATGGGACAGTACAGAACTTTCATAACTACGAAGGCTTCTCGGGTTTCGAGTATCAGGATGAAGGTATTCAAGGCCGTCTCGCGCTTGGAATGATTCTTGGTAATACCGGCTTCGTTCTACGCCGTTCACTGAGAAACGGTGAGACTCTGGTTGAGCGCTTTGACTACTTCAATATTAAAGGTGATCACACGTTCACTTCTGACCTGGAAGCACTGAGAGTTCTCTACGTGAACAACCTCGAAATCGAGCTCACGTGTCCTATCCTGAACCACATGTACAACTTTCTCGACCTCGAATACACTGCAGCTTCTGAAGGTAAGTCTCGCACGGAACTCGTTCATTCAGTTGAAAGTTTTTTGCGTACGCTGATCCAGTCGAAGATCATCCGCTTGCCGATCCGTGACCGTGCAGACGATCCGGCGATTAACAACGTCTACAATAAGATTCTCAAAGTTGAGCGTGATCCGGTTCTGACATGGGAAGAAAGACAACTTGTCTTTGTTGCTTATAAGGAAACACTCAACAAGATCATCGCGACGAAATGCCGTGCTCACCGCCGGTCGCACGCGAGCCTGCGTCCGGGCCTCGTGAAGAAAAACCTCAACAACTTCCTTGAGCGTTTCATCGCACGTCCGATGAATAACAGTCGCGGAATTTTCTATCGCTATACAGTGGGTAAGGTTCTTTGGTTCTTCCGTACAGTGAAAGACAATCTTGGTTACTCAGTAGCTCTCGCAGTTTACGGTCCGTTCACATATTACTTCATCACCATGCCGATGAACCCACATGCGATGTCGGCCGTGGGTCGCGTTCGCACAGCTTACATTGATACCAAGTCTCAGATATCTCAGCTCCTCACCTCTGAAGCGACAAAAAATGTAGCTGTTGCTTCGACACCAGTGAAGACGATCACTCAGACTGTTTCAACGACAAAATCTTCAACGATGGCCCCTGTATCTGCCACTGGTCCTGCGATCATGGACAATGTTATTTACCCGAGTGTAGTTACAGACAAGGCCGTTGCTCAATCAGTGGACCTTGGAGACGGCAAGCGCGAGAACTTCGTACCTCAACGCATGAACATGCTTCTTTCAACAGACGTTTCTCAGGTGAACGATGCAACATGGCTCGACCGCATGAGTAACTTCAAGCAGCTCCAGATCGCTTACGAAGAAAATATCGAGTACGCATCCCGCATGGGCCGTCTCGAGCAACTCGAAACACAGTATAACTTCCCTATGCAAGTAGAAGCGACATGGGAAGAGCTCGAGCGCTACAACAACCTTATCTTTAAACTTCGCGAAGAGAATCCAAATCTGTCAGCGAAAATGAAGCAGTTCCTCTTTAATGAAGTGACCCGTACTCAGCAACTTGAACTTTATCTGTGGGACCGCCTTGCTCGTTTCATCCTGGATCAAAAGTACGTGATGCTCGATGAAGACAAAGAACAGAAACGCAATGACTACTATGTCGGTCGCGCTTTCGTGTTCATGCAGGAAATGACAAAGGTTCTCTCATGGCGCTACAAGGATTTCAAAAAGCCGGCCGGCTTCGAGAAGATCGAAAAACTTGCCGCTTTCTACGAGAAGACTCGTAAGGAAGAAGGCTCAGTGATGAAGAACATTGTTGCGAACTCTGATCTCTACAAACAAAAAGATGTCTACTCGACCAAAGAGTTCCGCGGCTACATGAAACGCCAGTGGGAAATCCTCTTCCTCCAGAACTCAAAAGCTGAAGAAGCGTCGAACATGGGTCTTAATATGTACATCTGGTCAGTCCGCAACACTGTGTGGATTCTTCAGAGCATTTACTCAGCTAAGCGTGACGAGATCGCACTTCTCATCAAGCGTGATGCAAGCGGGCAGCTCTATAGTTCTGCTGAACTTTATCAGCGCTCACGTTCTTCGATGCTTTATGAAACTCTTCTCCACAACCTCACTCTCGAGTACGTGGGAATACGTGAAGAGATCATGAAACGCCTCGGGAAAGACATCGAGAGCACTCAGCGTATGACCGTCTTGAATAACATCAGGGAGTTCCTGGTTGACAGAGATAAACTCGATAACGTTAACCATTTTGCTGCCGGCAATAAAAAAAGTGATACTAAATTATGAAATCTAAACTCCTGCCGGTATTGATGCTGGCACTCCCATTCGCTGCTCACGCACGATTCAACCAGGGTGTGGTTCAGAACATTAACCTTATGGCGTCAGCTTCGGGCCAGCAGCAGAATTCTCAGAACCAAAATAACTCGTCATTGATGAACAGTAACAACTTCTCGGAGGGTAACAACGGCAACGTGATCTCCATCAAGATGCCTCAGCGTGGTCTCTGGCAAAAACTGCGTGAAGACACTTCGTTCACATACTATCAACAATTTCTCGGCCCGACTGGTAAAGGCCCGAGTTCAGAAACATACAACGTATTTCAGTCTGCTGGTGTGGGAAACGAAAAGAACTCAGGCCGTGCTCCGGTTCAAAGTTTCCACGCATTCAATCTTCGTCACCAGATTAATCCAAACTGGGCCGTAGGAACATCTCTCGCCGTCAGCAAAGGCTACGGATCTGAGGTGACCAACAAGAATGGCGACGTCAACACTCCTGATAACCAGTTTTTCAATGCCCGCGCCTACGTGAATCTTCCGGCCGCGCGGTTTAATTCAGGAACATTGTTTTCAACTATTTCTTACGAAGCACCGTCATCGGTGATCTCGCGCGAGCAGGACATGACATGGGGTTGGGTTGTTGCTGAAACGTATGCGATCAAGCTTCCAAGCTACAAATGGACGACAGGTTTTACTGCTCAGGCCTACCGCATGTACTACAAGGAAAACACCCGCGTTCGCCCTTACTTCTTCCCGGATGGAACTCAGAGTACTATTCCGACAGTAACTGAGATGCAGACGTTAATTGTAAGTGGTGGTCCATACCTGAACTACCAGGCGACTGAGAACTGGCTTCTTGGTTCTGCTGTTGTCCTTGATTGGGATCAGCGTGGTGGACAAACGAACACAACAAAATACAACAACAACCTTCCTCACCGTGGAAGACTGAGTGCCTCTTACTTTCCGTACAGCCAGACTTTCAAACAACTCGCAAGTGTTGGTGTGTTTGCTCAGGCCCTGCTGAAATTCAGACCTGAGACGACGGCGTTTGGAGCGGAGTTCAGTTTAAAATTCTAAGATAACTATAGCTGCGGAAATTTACCGCCACCGGTTGCGGTACGTTTCACGGATGAAACGGGGCCTCGATCGTTTCTTTCAACCCTTCACGAATCCATTCCTGATGCGCTGGAAGCTCCCTGATCGCTTTGATGTATGCACCCACCAGTCCCTCATGAGGAACAGCATACGTCAAAAATCGATTCACCACAGGCGCATACATCGCGTCTGCAATTGAGAAACTCCCGAACAGATAAGGCCCGCCGGATTTTTTGAGACACGACGTCCAGATCTCTTTCACGCGATCAATATCGGCCTGTGCTTCGTGAGACACAAACGTTACTTGCTGCTTCTGCAGGTCATGTGACATCACCTTTCTCATCACCGCAAATCCCGAGTGCATTTCCGCCGAAATCGATCGCGCCCAGGCACGGGCAGCAACATCAGAAGGCCACATCTGCTTCTCAGGATACTTGTCATTCACATACTCACAAATTGCGAGTGAATCCCAGACGTGGATCGCTCCATCGCTGAGTGCCGGTACTTTCGCTGTCGGAGAATACTTTAAAATTTCTGCCGTTGTTGTCGCCTGATCGAGATAGATCAGTTTTTCTTCGAAAGGAATGTCGAAAAATTTTAATACCAGCCATGGACGAAGGGACCAGCTCGAAAGTCGTTTGTTACCAATGACGAGAAGCATGAAACCTCTTGGAGTATGTTATTTTTTAATTTCTTCCATAAGCTTTTTGAGTTCCTGAAACGTCGAAGAATCTTTCCTGACAGCGTTCTTCTTAAAGTATTCATTCGGATTTTCCATGAACTCAAGAAAAGTCACAATGGCCTTCGCTTTTTCTTCACGATCCTTAAAGGCAGGCAGCGGCAGCATCTTGGTCTTAGGATTGACCGCATTCGGTGTGAGAATATACTTCAGGATGTAGGGCCCGCCTTTTTTCTCCAGGACCTTGCGCTTAACGAGGTCGACGCCGATTTCCCCGCCGTATTTCCCGATGGCGTGGCAGGAAATACAGTGCTGCTTGTAGTTCGCAAGCCCCATTGTAAGTTCCTTATCTTCAAGTCCTTCCTTGAGTGCAATTGCATGCTTAGTGATGAAATTGATCGCGATGATCTGGTAGGTGGTGCGCATCTCGAGGCGCTCACCATTTTTTTTTCCCGCCATATTCCACACGTGATAGAGGGGCCCGAGAGGGACAAGCATTTTCTGCGTTTTACTGAAGCGGACGAACTTCTGATTGTCGGCGCGGTCGTAGGCCATGATCGACATGTTCTCGATGATGCGACTCATCGGCTCGAGGTACTTGTACTCAGTGGAAGAGATCAACTCAACTTCCGAGGCCTGTTCGTATTCCGGATAAACTTTCTTAAAAAGATAAGACGTTGGAACCCCCACATAGAGCTCAGTGGAGTTGGTGACGTGCTCAAAAAACTCAATGGTCTCGGATTTCATCTTGCGGATTTCATCCATGGACAGAGTCTGTTTTTTCACTCCATCCACTAATATTGTAATGTCCTCGGCGAAAAGGACCGGAGTGACAAGCATAAGAACAACGAATAAGAACGATTTCATCATGCTAAAATTTTTACATTTTTTTGGATTTCCGTCCACGAAAGACCTTTATTCCTGAAATTGCCCGATCAGCCCCATAAACTCCTCGCCGTAATTCTCAAGCTTATTGTGCCCTACTCCGTGCACCATCAGGAACTCGTCATCACTGGCGGGCATAAGCTGGCACATGTCGTGGAGCGACTTATCATTGAATACGATGTAGGAAGGCAAATTTTTCTCGCGGGCGATCTTGTTGCGCAGGTTCTTAAGGGCAGCGAACAAGGCATCGTTCCCGTGATTCGCTTCTTTGGCACTCGCGCGATGTCCGGATTTCTTCCCGCTCTTTTTCTCCGGGGCAAAGTCCTGCTTCCTAAGATTGAGCTTTTCTCCTCCCTGTAAAATCTGGAGGGATTTCTTGTTCAACGAGAGACTGCGATATTCCCAGTTCTTGATCTGGATGAAGCCGAGATTCAGGAGCTGGCGAAGGACGCTGTTCCAGTGCTCTTTGGGTTTATCGGCACCAATGCCGAAAACAGAAAGATTCTGGTGTCCGCGGTCGGTAACTTTCTGATTCTTGCTTCCACGGATAACATCGATGATGTGGCCGGCGCCATACATCTGCTCGGTCCGGTAAATGGTTGACATGATTTTTTGCGCATCGACGGTCGCATCCCACTGAACCGGTGGTTCAATACACGAATCACAGTACCCACACTCGCCATCGCGGTTCTCACCGAAATAGCGAAGGACATAGTGACGACGGCAGTGAGCGGCCTCGCAAAGGGCCAGCATACAGTCGAGCTTGAAGCGCGCGACTTTCTTATACGATTCGTCGGCGTCGGTGGTCTCGAGCATCTGCGAGAGTTTCACCACGTCCTGGAGACCGTAGATCATCCATGCAGACGATTGTTTTCCATCACGGCCCGCACGGCCTGTCTCCTGATAATAACTTTCGATACTTTTAGGCAAATCCAGGTGAGCAACAAAGCGCACATCCGGTCGATCGATCCCCATGCCGAAAGCAATTGTTGCGACCACAATAATTCTTTCTTCAGTATTAAAAAGATGCTGGTTCTTTGATCTCTCTTCTTGCGAGAGTCCAGCATGATATGGAACGGCCGGATGCCCGAGTTTTTTGAGTGCAGCTGCCGTTCTTTCAACTTTATCCCGAGAGAGACAATACACAATGCCGGTATCATCAGGATGATTCGCCTTAATGAACTCATTAAGCTGAACCATCTCTTCTTTGCGCTCAAGGATCATGTACTTGATGTTAGGCCGGTCGAAACTCGAAACAAAAATCGAAGGATCCTTCATGCGAAGCTGTGCCGAAATATCAGTCCGTGTTTTCTCATCGGCCGTGGCGGTCAGGGCGATCACAGGTACACCAGGAAACTTATCTTTCAACTCTCCGAGACGGGTATAGTCTTTCCGGAACTCATGTCCCCACTGGGATACGCAGTGTGCTTCATCGATCGCAATCAACGACACCGACACCTGCGATAAAAATTCATCGAGGTGTCCGGAAAGAACTCCTTCCGGCGAGAGATAAATAAGCTTCACTTTGCCAGCGAGAACTTTATTTTTCGCTTTTTGTGATTCAGCATACGAGAGAGACGAGTTGAGGAAAAGGGCATCGACTCCATACTCTTTAAGGTTCATGACCTGATCGTGCATGAGCGAGATCAAGGGAGAGATCACAAGAGTGATACCATCAAGGTAAAGTGCGGGGATCTGGTAACAGAGAGATTTACCACCACCTGTCGGCATGATCGCAAGGGTATCCTTGCCGTCGAGAATCGAATTGATTGCATTCAGCTGTTCAAAACGAAAGCTCTGGTAGCCGAAAGTTTCTTTGAGAATATGATGAAGTTTAGCTTCACGCATGAGTCGATCCTTTGAGAGGTCTCACCAGATCTTCGAGCCCGTTGACTTTGATCTCGTACAAAAGCCCCAGGAGATCTCCGAGTTTCCCTTCCGGAAAACCCTGGCCATAAAACCAGACAACATACGGCTCAGGCAAATCGATAAGGAGTGTTCCGCGATGTTTACCAAACGGCATTTCCATCGTCGCGAGTTTCACGAGTTCATTCTGTTCAATGTTCATATGTGAGAATTCTGGCACACAATACCCTGCTCCGTCCCTCAGGAATTCGGAAAATCTTGGGGCCTCAACTCTGAGGTGACAGTTCTCTGACGCCTTTATAAGTTTTCTGTTTACCTGAGATGAGTCTAAGAGAAGTTTATCCTTAACCGTCGTTTATAATGCTAAAATGCATTCATGAAACGCATCGAAAAATTGAAAAGTTCTTCCCTCAGCCGGGGTCTCTTTGCCGCCAAGTCCGCCCTCCGAATGGTGCCTTCATTTTTGAGTGGTGAAGAAAATCCCCGGGAACTCTTTACAAGTCTCATCGGGAAAAGCATTGAACAGTTCGTGAATGAAGTGGGTGAACTCAAAGGAAGTCTTCTCAAAGCGGCGCAGATTCTTTCCCTCTATGGCGAATACTATCTTCCCGCGGAGATCAATGAAGTTCTGAAGAAGGTTCAGTCCCAAGGCCATTTCCTTGGGTGGGATAAAATTTCTCCCTTGATCTCCGACAGACTTAAAACCGAACTCGACATCATCGACACACCGATCGCGGCCGCATCCATAGGCCAGGTTCACCGCGCGACGATCAGGGCGACAAATGAAAAAGTCGTCCTTAAAATCCAATACCCTGGTATCCGCAAAGCGATCGACATGGATATCTTCATGATCAAATCGCTTCTCGGCATGGGTAAGATTCTGCCAAAAAAAATGAACATGGATGGGATCTACGAAGAAATCAGAAGAGTCCTCATTGAAGAGATGGACTACATTTCCGAAGCAAAAAAGCACGCTGAATACAAGGCCCTGATGGAAAACGTCCCCGGCATCTACGTGCCGAAAGTCTACCGCGAATTTTCAGATGAAAAGATTGTCGTCTCCGAATACATCGACGGCGAATCTCTCTCGGATCTCGACTTTGAAACGCTTCCACAGGAAGAGCGCAATCAGATCGCAAAAACTCTCTTCTCCCTTTTTTTCCGGGAGATCTATCGCGGCAACCTGATCCAGACTGACAGCCATGCCGGAAACTATCTCTATTATCAAAAAAATGTTGTGCTGATTGATTTTGGAGCAACTCTCTACTACGACGAGACATCTCTCTCGCGATACCGGGACCTCATACGCTTTGTTTTTCTAAAGGACAGGAAGTCTTTCTTTTCCGTCCTTAACAGCATCGCCACTGACGTTAAAATTAACGAGGATCTTTTGTGGGAGTATTGCCTGCTCGCTTCGGGTCCCCTCCACTCCCGCGACTACAACTGGGCGACCACGACTCTTCCGGATGACATTTCTCCGAAGGCAATCGAACTCGTGAAGACGTCTTCTATCAGTACGCCGCCACATGAGTTTATTTTTCTCGACAGGAAACTTCTCGGACTTTTTTCGCTACTCCGAAAGCTGAAAGCGCGATTTGATGTAAAGGCCGAGGTTGATGAGTTTCTTAATGTTTGAGTTTTTTTCCTGTCATGCCATCGAGAACGTGAAGGATTTCTTTTTTCTCGTTAATGATCCACACGTCGACGTGTTCGAGATCACTCACGTTCCCGCGCTCACCAACAGATGAGAAGGGCCTTAAGGCCCTTTCATAATATCAGTTCTATTAATGACGATAGTTAAAAGCTTCACGGTAAGCGTTGGCGAGTTCCCACTCAACCCAGAAATCTTTCACAAGACCTTTCTTATCCAGTCTCTCCAGATCAAGCGGCTGATAATAATACATTGAACTTCGGAGCAGCATACACCAAGGAGCATCTGCATCTGTGCGATGGTATTCGTAATCCGAGTACTTCTCAACATCCTTACAAACAGAATTATTCGCCATGAACACATCAGTCCACTCTTTCATCAGAAGTGGTTTCTTCGTGTACCTCCAGTCCATCACGCGTTCAGTGACGACACCGTTTTCATTGGTCAGAACGTAAGGAGATACGTGGAACCACCAATCAAAATTAAATCGACGTATGTACTTCGGAGTAAAGAACACAAAGATCTTCATCGGCTTGACGATGTGCTGGTTGTACATTTCCCACGACCAGACGTGCGCGCGGTTATAGCACTGAGATTCTGAGTTCGCTTTGCGGTTCATGCCTTTGTAAATCTCTGATGCCTTTTCAAGAGAAGGCAGAACTGTTGGAGCGTAAGTCTGTCCTCTGGTCACGCGGCTCGTGAACATCTTGTCTTCGAGATACTCCGGTGAAACTTTCAAAGTCTGTGCGGAAGTAATGTTGCGAGAATGATCAGTTGTAACACTCAGAAGATCACCATTCTTTGCAGCTGCTTCAAAAGCAGGTGCAAGTGATGAGTGCACTGGAAGAAAGGCCACGCGACCATTACTTAAAAGAACGAGAATTTTTTCCTGCCCGTTACCATGATCGAGTTCACGAATAAGTGTCGTATACACGGCCCCGAATGATTGCAGGGCCAGCAAGAGACCCATACTTCCAAACATCAACTTCCACATGCCTTTACTCCTTGTTGAAGACATTAACTGAGATAAATGATGTGGGAGAAAGACCACTCCAGTCACCTAAAACAAGACTTAAGTTATTGAAATTACTTACTTTACTAAATTTGTAAACTTTACCTAAGCTCCCGTTTTATCTAGCGACGCATGTCCTCATTTGATACAACGCATCAAACTTTTCTGTTTCTACTTTTATCCTTACCAGGAGATGACGATGAAAAAACACTTACTCTTAGTCTTGGGCCTTTCGGTTCTGACTACCTCGGCATTCGCGCAGATGACCGATGCCGACACTTGTGACGAAGATGATCCTACCCGTTGCGAAGAAAGAGAAAGTCGCACCAGCGATCCTTTAAAAACAATTTATCCTTATAAGCCTTTCTCAACAGCTGAGATCAATGCCCGTCTTACTAAAATTTATGAAGGTTCAAATTACCTGAACAACATTTACGAGATTGACCGCAGAGGTCTTACTCGTGCGAACACTCGTGTTCAGCCATGGGGCGGATCATTCTGGCCTGTTTATCAGGGCGGTATCGCTTCTTCATACCAGGAAATCGATTCTGAGATTTTCGTTACGACTTTGATGAGAAACCTGCGTTGGCAATCAAACGTTAACAACTATAAGAAGCGTGTTGAAAAGCTTCACCCAAGAATTAATGAACTCGATGAGAAAGAGCTTTCTAAACTTTCTCCTTCTGAGAAATATGACATCATCATTGGTGACACAAGCTTCGATCTTACAAACCGTGTGTGGGAATATACTGAGAATCGCGGTAGTAAGAAGAACTGGGGATTCCTTGCTTCAATCGATATGCCTTCTGAAGGGTACCGTTTACCGGATGCTTCTCAGTTCATGGCATTCTGGGAAGGGATCTGTCACGGTTGGGCACTCGGTGCCGGCTTTATTCCACGTCCAGAGCACACTGTTAACATCCAACTTCCAAACGGTAAGAACATGGCCGTTTATCCGTCTGACATCATGGCGCTCTCTTCTCAAGTCTGGGCGAACTCTGATCTCCAGGATAATGTGATCTTTGAAGGTAACCGTTGTAACAAGAAAAATCCTGATAAGGATAAACTTGGCCGTTACATCGATACAGAGATTGATGTCATTGCAGGCGACAAAACAGTTGAACCTCGTTGTGCTGATACTCACCCTGCGGTTTTCCACGTTGGTGTGATCAACGTCATGGGTGTTGAGGGCCGTCCGATCACTTACGATCACAACCCTAAAATGGCGATCGCAAACCAGCCTATGTCTGGTTATGAGTTCTCTTACTTTAACCCTGAGTCAGGTAAAGAAGGCGGTCTTCGCGAGTCAATGATCCCACGTTATAAATACGCTAAAGATCCATATGCTGTTTCTCGTAACCCTGAAGCTGTGTTCATTGTTGGTGTTGAAATGAACGCTAAGTACATCGACTGGGAACTTCCGAAGAAGAAAGAAACAAGCAAGCCTTCAGACGATAAGGTTGTTGATAACAAATTCATGTACGATCTCGAGATCGATCAGTACGGTCGTATCGTTGGTGGTCAGTGGCGTGTATCGAAGAAAGGCAAGCCTGAGTTTCTTGGCAAACAGTCAACGAACCAGCCCGATTACTTCTGGCTCGCTCCAAGAAATTACAAGCAGTACTTCCAGCCTGTAGCTACTCTCCCTAAATGGAGTGGTCGTGGACTCGCTCCTCGTGAGTTCCTTGCTGAAGCACAAAAAGGTCACGCTTACGTTCGTAACATGAACTCAAAACGCGGCGGTCATAAGAAGTGTATGGTGATGCCGCTCGATAAGAAGAATCCTGTACTCGAGGTTGACTGTGAGTTCAATGAACCACGTCCACGTCCGCTCATCAACGTTGTTGATCGCTTGACTGAATTGTCGAGACAGTAAAATGAAAACTTTTCTCGGAACCATCCTTCTTCTTTCAGGTGCGGCCCACGCCCACCTGAAAGTGATCCCTGAATCAGAGAATACGCAATCTCTCTCTGGTTCAACGCGCGAGCTAACGTCACTCACGCAGATCGCTTCAGCTGGACTGAACTCCGGTGCTTCGGGCATCGATCTCTGGTCTGGCTCATACTGGCCGCAGTTCATGGGTTCAGTTGGAGTACGCTATCGTGACCCGGAGTTTGCAGCTCTTATGACTAAGGAAGCGCAGTACAAGTTCTTCAAGGAGCTCTTGGTTAAAAAACCGGCGTATTCTTATTCAAGCACGGACACTCTCTCACCGGCCGAAAAATATGATCTTCTCGTCGGCGATAATACGATGGCACTCACTGCCTATGCGTGGGGCCTTGGTGAGAAGAATGGCGGCAAAGAAGGCGGCAAAGTTCCTACCTGGCGCGGAATCTGTGATGGTTTTGCTTCTGCAGCTCAGATGATGCCTAGACCTGTAAGGTCCGTGACTCTCCGAAGTCCGATGAATCAGGCTATCACTTTCTATCCTGAAGACATCAAAGCTCTCGGTTCACTTTCTTATGCACGCTCACAGTCGAATCCGATTTTTCTCGGTAAACGCTGTCTCTCAGGTGCTTTGTTTTTCACTGATGCCTGTGATGAAACAAACCCGGGTGCATTCCACAAAGCGATCATCAATCGCGTGGGTCGTTTGAAGAAATCTTTTATCGCCGATGTCTCTCCGGGCTCTGAAGTCTGGAACTACCCGGTGAAAAGCTATGAAGTATCGTTTTTCAACGTTTTCTCTGATGAGGCGAGTGCTGATTTCAAAACGGTGCTGGAAACTTTTGATAAGAAAAAGAAGTTCTCCAAACGCGAACGCCGCTCAAAAGAGACTGCTTACATCGTCGGTGTTGAAATGAAAGTTAATTTCGTTGACATGCGATACCCACATTTAAAAGACATTGATGATTCAACGACTGATAAAGTGATGGAAATGAAGTACGTCTACGATCTCGAGCTGGACCGCAACTTCAACATCCTTGGTGGTGAAAGTACGAGCAAGAATCTGCCGGATTTTATCTGGTCACCGAACGATCGCACGTATCCACTGTCTGATGTTGAAGAAAGAAATCTTGTGCCGTCTGATAGGCTTAATGAGAAAGCGGCTCTGGCCTCGAAGCAGGGTCAGCCCCTGGCGAGTATCATCGAAAAACTTTTCGAAGCTTCAAAATAGTTACAAAAAAAAAGGCCGGAGCAATCCGGCTTTTTTTTAATGAAGAATAATCTGTCCTGCAAGATAGGCCGTCGCCATCTCATCCACAATATAACCGATCGCGTACGGAGCACTATCGTGCTCTGCCGCTGACTGGTGATCAAAACCGATTTTGTGCGTCCACTCGTGAGCTAAATTCCCAGCGACGTCACTTGGCCTGTAAGTCTTGAAGTATTTCCAGTTGATGTTAATCAGGTTCACATCCGGACTTGTGTATCCTATCACCCGCGACCACCAGCTGTTATAGAGCTTAAGAAAAAAGTTCATCTCTCCGGCCGTGTCCTGCTGGAGTGTTTCTTTGCCTTCCATGAATATGTCATAGATCTCTTCATTGGTGAGACCCTTATTGCTCGCAAAAGCGCGCTCGCCCTTCGTGTTCTTGAAGTTGATGACACGGTCTTTGAACTCCTCAGAATTCACAACCTTCTCTAGAACGTTAAAAGCCGAGTTGATTTTCAAACGGCTTGTTGTATCGAAGCCTTTGATACTCATGCCAACGACCTTAAGAGTCTTGGTCTCTGTCAGTCCTGGATCCTGATAGTCCCTCTCATGACCTAGAAAGACCCTGGCAGAGTGTTTCTGAGCACTGTCCTGCATCTCCTGAGGCCCTTTGTTAGACATCGCTGTAACGGTGGCAATCAAGGAAATGGCGAGTATCAGGTTCTTCATTTTTCACATCCTTCTTCTGGTCTTGTAAAAGCCTCATCGGATGGAAATTTGAGAGTCATTCGGCATTAATTTTTAGTTAGGGATGGGGTAGGAAAATTATTCCCTAGCAACATAAAATCACCCTGTTTGGTGCTATGAAGGCACTATGAAAAACCTGATCAAGAGTCTTTTATTTCTGGGCCTATCCACTGTGGCGTTTGCGAAGCCAGTCGTGCTGGTCAGCTATTACGATGTTTTTGGAAAAGGAAAATTTAATAATTCTGAGAAAGTTGCACTTGGTCTCGCACTCGCCTTGAAGAACGAATCGTTTGAAGTGCACCTGTGTCCGCTTCCTACTGCTTACGATCGTGGTTATGCGGCCGTCGAAAATTGCCTGAAGAACTTAAGTGTTCGCCCCATCATGTATCTCGGGCTCGGTGAGTTCGGGTGTGCTGTGAAGATGGAAACTATCGCACGAAACTTTGATAAAAATCCTAAGACGCCGGATAACGACGGCATTCTCCGCAACGATGTCATCATCCCGAATGCGCCGAAGGCGATTTCGTTTAACTACCCTGCACCTGAAATGTATTGTTCTCTTCCCATCAAAGAGCGCGGTGATATGGCGGTCTCCAACAGTGCGGGGAGTTTTGTCTGTAACAATACTGCTTTCCAGTTCGCGCACTACTATCCTGAAGTCCCGGCCGGATTTATTCATGTGCCGGCCAATAGCTGTCGCAGTCTTGAGGCCCTGACCTCTGGTGCGATTCAAAGTCTTGCCACCATGCTGATCAAAGCTGTCGATACGCTCGAAGTTCGGAATGGTGCGGGGATAAAGCTGCCGCTCACAAAAAATGAATTAGAACCTCTCCGCTCACAGAAAAAAGATCTCTGCACACGTGACTATTTTAAAAGATCGAAAGGTGTTGAGGAAATCGGCTTCTGGTCGTTCCTCGGCGGCTAAAATTTTCCGAGAACAACTTCCGCTTCTTTAGCAGTCGACCCGAAATGAGTGATGAACCAGCGATCAACGAATTCTACCGGGTAGTCATCAGCACGCTTACATTTAACGACCTGATTACCCATGTTCGCAAAATCTCTTTTAATTGGCAGCACACAGAACTGAACTTTCCAGAAGTCATTGAGCTGTAACTTGAATTGTGCCGCTGCCGCCTTACTGAACTCAGAAAATTTGGTCATCGGATGACTGACATCTTCTGTGGCCGGATTTAAACCGATCTTGGGCATAGAGATGTCATGCGTGATTTTGTTTTCATTCTCTGTCTTAGAATACGTAAAAGGCATCTTGAGAGATCCAAGTATTGTTTCACCACTCAGGAGAAGACTAAGGTGCTGAGTTTTTTTCGTCGCCTCATAACGATAGACTCGTGGATCATCACGGTACTTCGTCACGGCCTGTTGATCAGAGTACTTCTCCTCACGAAACTTCGTCATCGTGATGTCGTGACATTTTTTTCCTGCTGAACTCATCCCACATCTTTTCTCACGGACCTGATAAGGAACTTGACGGGTTTTTGGTTTTCCTACGTATTCAGTGTAGGGGACTTTCACGATGTAATTGTGAGCTTGTTGAATTTCTTCAGTCACGACCTTAACCTGATACTCCCCAATCACTTGAAGGGAGATTGTTTTATTGGAGTCACGGTCAAACCAGGGGCCTTCTGTGAAAGCTTGATCCATGTCACTTTTCATGGCGTTCTGAAGTTCAGGGCGCACATGCTCAACGTTGATCTTCGATTCTGATCGAGCAAAAAGTTCAGCTGCGATCGTCGAGCTCATTTTTCTTCCCGGATCAAAAAAACCGCAGAACTGATGCACAAAGCTGTCATAGAAAGGCTTTCCTCCCATGTCCTTGCGGATGGAACTGCATTGCTTCTTCCCCTGCTCCATGATGGCAGTCTGATATGAAGCAGCTTCAGCCATACTGTGAAAGACGGGATTAAATTTTCTATGACGAACTTCTGCACCAAGAGGCTTCATGATCTCAACCAGCTCGCGGATCTTTCTTTTTTCATGCTGCCAGAGAGCGACCGTCTCCTTACCTTGAAACGTTGAAGAATTGAAATCTGTTTTCACCCTGGACTTGCTCTGAAACAGAACAAGTTCGAGCAAACGATTGAGAGCACTTTCTTCTTTCCCGGCCAGTCTTTCATCGCGGATCTTCACCAGGCGATCATTCACAACTTTTTCCTGGCAGTCCTGAAGACCCAGTTTGACGTCATCATCCTTCGGATCTTCTTCGTATGCTTTCTCCCACTCAATCAGGGCATCTTCGTAGAGGCCTTTTTCCGTGAGCTTGATTGCTGTCTTCTTGTGGGAAGAACAGGCAATCAGGATAAAAGCGATAGAAATAAAAAGAATGATTTTCATGGAGTCTCCGATATCTGGGAAAGCCAGCTTTGAGAAATTACCAGGCTTAAGGTAAAACCATTTTTATAAAATCCGCCCATGGCAGAAATTGCTGGATTGCTCATGACATACGGGAGACGTTTGGGAGCTTTGTCCCGGAGACCTGTTTTGACGATGCCCTGTTTAAACCCAGGCAATTCCAGTTTCACATCCCGGGAGATTTTATCATAGATACCCCGGAGTTTTTCCATCGGTGCCAGATGATGACGGACTTCCTGTGTGGTAGAACCGATCAGAAGTATTTTTTCATCAGCATGATAAATGAGATTGTTACCTTCCAGAGTCATGGAGAAAGATTTGTCACCAAGGTTTGTCTCCGTGAATTCAAGATAACTCCCTTGCACACACTTTGATTTTGAAATTCTTTCTTCCTGAAATAAAGGTGCCCAGAAATTCTGATAAACCCCTCCGCAAAACAGGATATGGTCACCGCTGTAGGTTTCTCCATGATTGGTCTGGAGTTCAATACGGTTCCCCATGTTCTGAACATTAAGAACTGAGGCAGTCTTGAGAGTGATGGACATTTTCTTTTGAGCTTCAGCAAGAAGCCAGTCGAGATAGGCCTGAGTCTGGATCGCAAAAGCACTTTCTTCAGCAAGATAAATTTCGGCTATCGAGATGTCCCCGGCCTTACTGGTTACTCGGCCAAGAGGATAGCGTTTCTGAAATTCGTCGATCTTTGTTTTCGCACCTGTGTATTGTGGAATTTTTTTTACGCCCATTGGTCTGTCTTCTTCGACATGTTTTTTAAAGGCCATAAAACCTTTCATCAACAAATCTCCTAGATCAGAATGCCCGCTGGTTACTCCTCTGGGTGCGACGATGGCCGTTGAACTCAGGCTGCAAGGGGGAAATTCAGCAGAATTTTCAAAAACAGTGATCCGATCAAAACGCTTGTTTTGTGTTTTTGAGAGCGAAAAAAGCGCTGAACGGGCGGAAATTCCGCCTCCCAGGACGAGGAGATGACTCATGTGTTTAGCATAAAGCAATTAAATTCTTAAGGGAATGACGGGTTCAGAAATTTTCCAATCTTTTTTCTTTAATTCTCACTCAGAAAGTGAGCTTCATCTTGCCAGCGCCTACCGAACAAACTTAACCTAATTCTCATCCTAAAAACTGAATTTTATGACGGAGTGCTAAGATGGCCGCCCAGACACTTGACCCTAAAGCTATGATCTTCTCTACCCAGAAACTGGGAATTCCCGCCAACAAAGTGATGGCCACCTGCAAGCTTCTTTTCGAAGAAGAATGTACGATCCCTTTCATTTCCCGTTACCGCAAAGAAGTCACCGGCAACCTCGATGAAGTGCAGATCCGCGATATCCAGGATTCATATAACGAATACGTTGAAACAGAAAAACGCCGTGAGTTCATCATGGATGCCATCAAAAAAATGGAAATGCTGACCCCGGAACTTGAACGCCAGATCAAAATGGCCTCGAACCTCAACCAGCTTGAAGATATCTATGCTCCTTATAAATCGAAGAAAAAAACCAAGGCCATGATAGCCAAAGATCTTGGCCTCGAGCCACTTTCTGAAATGATTCTCAATGGGGACAAAGATATTCGCACCCTGGTCGCTGACATCGAAGCAAAATTCGTGAAGCCGACTGAAGGAAAAATCAAAGACGTCCAGGAAGCCATCAACGGTGCCTGCGATATTCTCATTGAAACATTCTCTCACCAGCTTGAACTCAAAGAGCGCCTTCGCCAATCATTCTGGGACAGCGGCGTGATCAAGACAGCTCTTCGTAAAGACGGAGACAAAATTGAAGAAGCTACGAAGTTCAAGGATTTCTTTGAATTCTCTGAGCCCCTCGCTAAAATCAAGGATCCAAAATCCTCTCACCGTTATATGGCGATGAGACGCGGAATGAATCTCAAAATTCTCAAAGTGGATGCCGAGATTGTTCCTGAAATCGGTATAGGGATGGTGGAGCAGCAGTTCTTTCCGAAAAAAGACAAACTCGCCAACTACGAACTCCTGAAAAAGTGCGCTGAGAAATCCTACACGAATTACATTCAACCTTCTCTTGATCTCGAAGTAAAAAACGATCTCAAAAAAATTGCTGATACAGCTGCAATTTCTGTATTCGGCATCAACCTCAAGAATCTCCTTCTCCAGCCATACCTTGGATCAAAGGCCGTTCTTGGAATCGATCCGGGTATCCGCACGGGATGCAAGGTCGTCATCGTTGATCACACCGGAAAATTCATGGGTGATCACGTGATCTATCCACACGAACCAAGAAACGATAAAGTCGGTGCCGCACAGATTCTCATGAAGATGATTGAGATGTTCAATGTAGAGTACATCGCCATCGGAAACGGAACTTACGGCCGTGAGACTCTGGAGTTTGTGGAAACTCATGTGACTCAGGTAAAAGATGGCAAAGTTAAAGCGACGACCATTTCAGAGGCCGGGGCCTCGATCTATTCAGCGAGTGACATTGCACGCGCAGAATTTCCTGAAAAAGATGTTACCGTTCGCGGGGCCATCTCCATTGCGCGCAGATTCCAGGATCCTCTCGCTGAACTCGTGAAGATCGATCCTAAATCTATCGGAGTCGGCCAGTACCAGCACGATGTGAACCAGGTTCAATTAAAAAACAATCTAGAAGCCGTCGTTGAATCCTGTGTGAACTTTGTGGGTGTCGATCTGAATACAGCTTCTGCTCCTCTTCTCTCTTACGTTTCAGGGATTGGCCCGACGGTTGCTCAGAACGTGGTGAAGTTTCGTGATCAGAATGGAACATTTCAATCACGAGCAGATCTTCTCAAGGTGACACGCTTCACGCAGAAAGTTTTTGAGCAATGTGCAGGTTTTCTTCGGATCTACAACGGGCCACATCCGCTCGATGGAACTTTCGTTCACCCTGAACGCTACCCGACTCTTGAAAAATTTGTAAAAGCTAAAAATAAAACCCTCGCTGACCTTCTTACCGATGGCGAACTTCAGACGGCACTCTCAAACGATAAAAATCTGAAGGAAGAAATCGGCGAAATGACTCTCACTGATATTGTGAAGTGCCTACGTGCTCCGACTCAGGATCCACGAACAACTTTCAAATCTGTGGAATTCACCAAAGGCATTTCTGATCTCAAAGATCTCAAGATCGGTCAGTGGTATCAAGGTCAGGTTACCAACATCACCATGTTCGGTGCCTTCGTTGATATCGGGATTAAGGAAAATGGTCTTCTTCATATTTCAGAGATGAGTGACCGCTTCGTGGAAAACGCTATGGATGTGCTGAAAGTGGGCCAGGAGCTGAAAGTTCGCGTACTCGGCATCGATATGGATCGCCGTCGTATCTCGCTCTCAGCGAAGTCTGACTCACAGACGGAAGGTATCACAGGTACCGGAGCGAATGCTCCTCGTAAGGGCGGAGGCGGCGGAAATCGTCCTCGTGAAGAGCAGCGTCCGCAGATTCCAACCGGGCCTCAGTTTAAGAATAATGCGTTCGCTGGTCTTAAAAATATTCAGGTTAAGAAATAAAGAAAACTATTCCCGGCAGTTACTGGAGCTCGCACTGGTAACTGTCGACGTGATGCTCGTACGAGTCCAGATCAGTGATGTTCACGATCGCCGTACCGGTTTCACCGTGTAGAAGGCGTGTCACGATCGTGATGTCTCTCCATGGGTTACCGATTTTTGTATACCCTCTCCAAACCATCGACTCATCAACTTCCATCATGTTCGTGTAAACGATGTCATCCATCACGATGTGATGATCATTGAGAACCATCGTTGTCTCTTTAAGGCCAGTAGAGCATTTGAAATGAAGGTCACCGGCAAAAGCGACGTTTGAGATTACGAGAGCGATAAGCAAGTATTTTCTCATGAAAACTCCTGTGTATGGAGCCTGTATAGCGCGAGGAAAGTGAGCTTGGAACTAAAAGTTACCTAAACTGTTTTGTGAGTGACAGCGCTTCGACGAGATAGCCGGATCCCCAGGCAAATGGCCTCTCCGAGCGCACGAGCCAGGATTCCCACCCCTTCCATCCGTCTTCCGGACAGTAGATCTCCAGCACTTCCCCATCGCGATGAAGAAGCCGGTCGATCAGGACCTTCTGTTTGGTCGCGGTTTCTTCGTCGTTCATAAGGTATGCAACCTTAAGCCCAAGACCCATGAGCCAGCTCCAGGCGAGGTGTCCGTGATACCCATGGAGACGCGCGAATTTCACATGAAGCGCGAGGTCCTTATTGCGATAGTCAGGGTGCGAGCACATCCCGAGATGTCCATGGGCGCGAAGGACGACGAGATGTTGCTTGAGACTGTACCAGAGATGTTTCTTCTCTTCTGGAGTCAAGAATTCGTCGGCTTCCAGAGCGAGTAGATTTCCATCAATGCTCACGATGTCTGAACCTCGCATCGTCTTAAAGACACCCGACGTTTTGACGAAAAATTCATGCTTGAGTTTCTCTGCATACGCAATCTCATCAAGTGCGAT
>CAMCYI010000005.1 GCA_945883845.1 Bacteriovorax stolpii
GAAGCAAAGTGGCTGAGCTTGTCTGTGCCAAAAGTATTGTCATTAACCTGGATATTTGGTGCGAGTCCGAATTTCGGGATGTGCGGAAGAAAGGGATCTCGAAAAATGCTTTTCTCTACATAACTTAAAGTCTGCGGATAAATTTCTGCGGGCGATAAGTTTTCGATCAAATAATTTTCTACAGGATTGTCATGAACCATACGTGAGCGAAAAACTTTCGCGATTTCACCGGTCACTTGTTCACAACTCAGGCTTTTATTTTCTGCATGTGTCCGTTTAAGTACGATGAGAATTTGCGAAAGGAAATAGGAATTGAGTTCATCCGATGAATCTTCTAGATTCTGATCCCAGGAAATGTAGTTATCAGTTTCCAACGCCATGGCAGAATGGCAAATAGCGAACATAAGGATTATTTGAATGACTGTCCTGGACATTTGAAGCTCCTGAATCTCAATTCATAATCAAACCAATTACTGCATCAAAACTCAAAGTTCTCTGTCAAACATTTGCTGTCTGGAAGCCGTGCGTGCGTCATTTTGATTACTTAAGAGCGGCGATGAATATTTTCACTTTCCATGTAGCCTTCATCCGCAGACGGTGAAACGAGAGTAGTTAAAAAATTCAAATGATCCTTCTTACGTCCTCAACTTTAAAATCTTTTTCAAATGCCTCTGGAGTTTGACTGACCACACCGCCTTTACGGCGGGAATGCCATAACAGACCTTCGTAAAAAACGGCCACGTGATGTGAAGTGAGTTCAGCAAATGGTCTTCAGAAGACGAGGTCGTGATTTTTTAAATCTTTGAAGTCTGCTGACTGGCCAAGTTTTCTTTGATCCCAGGAATTCTTAGGTAGTATTCTGTAATGAACTTCCTGGAAGTAGCGTTGGGTGAAACCGGAACAATCAATCCCGTCTTCTGTCAGTCCGCCAAGAATGTAATTTTTTCCGTGCCAGAATTTGAGAAATAATTCTGGTTTTGTATTCAGTATGGGATGGGCCTCAAATGATTGAATGTCATCTGAGATTTGAATGCTAAGAGTGGGAAGCCAGCCAATAGTCGCATCATATTTTCTGATCAGAGAAAAAGTCTGATGTGTTCCCAGGACCTGAATGACTTCATTAATAAAACACTCAGTCTGGCGCATGAGTTCCCGTTCTCTGAATGTTGATTGATGGAAATCTGGATTCGGCTGGTTCAGGAGATGCTCATGGGAAAGTAGTCTTCCGTATTTTTTATCAAACCAGTCTTTCTTATCGATGAAAACAGTCATGGTTATTGAACAGGTGAGCAGATCTCAACCAGGAATCCATTCAGATCTTTGACGAACCCTACTTTCTGGCCCCAAGGTTTTTGGGTTGGTTTTTTTACGAGAGTGGCGCCAGCTTTGAGCGCTCTTTCAAAATCTCTTTCTACATTCTCTGTGACGAATCCGATTTCTGCCGAGGACTCATGATTTTTACTACGGGTAACTTTCACACCATTCATATCCGCCATTTCAAAGCTGGAAAATGAAAGTGTTGTTGTACCGGTGTCGAGTTCGCCATACTTATTATCTTCCGTGACGAATCGACGATTAAGACCGAATGCACTTTCATAAAAACTGATCGTGGCCGAAACGTCCGCAACATAAAAAATCATGTATCCGAATTTCATTTCCGTTCCTTATTTATCCTTGAGTGCAGCTTCAATCTTAGGCTTCCAGCCTTTATCCATCAGACCTGTATCGTAGCATTTTTTCAGGAAGTCGAAGTCATTGAATTTTTCGGTGCCGTAACCCTGATCAAAGAGTCGTGAAACGGGAAGATCCGGGTAGGGACGTTCAATAAATTTTAGGGTGTCTCCAGCTTTGACTTCGCCTTCCTCAAGAACGCGATAAAACCAGCCGCTCTTTCCAGTGTGAATAACTTCTTTAAGGACGCGAACATCCCTGTATCCGTAATTGAGTGTCACACAAGGCCTGCGGGAAACTGTCAGCTGAACCTTTGCCGAACCCAGCTGGTAGATGTCGCCGATAAAAAGTTCATCTTCAGAGAGTTCCTCTGTGACAATATTTTCCCCGAATGATCCAGGAACAAATCGGTCTTTTATGTCCGGAAATTTAAACTGAAGGTGACGATAGTTTTTAAGCGAATAATGATGAATGACCCGCATGTCCCCACCGTGGTAAAGAGTGTTTTTTACTTCATCGCCATCAATATGATCTTTGCGGATCTGAAGAACGGGAACAGAATGTTTAATGATGGCACTTTCAAAATTATTAGAGAGTAAACCGATTTTGCCTGTGTAGACGCCAAGAATTTTATATTCCATGACGATATTTTACGGAATGTGGTTATTTTTAGTAAAGGCTTAGTGCGGGAGAAAGATGACCCCTCTTTTTCAAGAGGGGTCGATTAAATTAGAACTGGTAACGAGCGCGAAGAATTCCTGAAGCTGATCTTTCTTTTTCTACAGTATTCTTGTCAGCACCTTCTGGCTCGACATCGTACTCAACCATTTTGCCTGCAGTGAGAGCAAAAGCGATAAGGACGTTTGGAGTCGGAGTGAAACCATATTCAGCACCGATGTTTAGGCTTGTGCGTGCGTCAGTAGTCGTCTTGTCGCCTTCTACTTTTGACTCAAGTTCGCCAAGGCGAGCTGCAGAGAAGAATCCTGAGAGGTACGTAGTTTCATTGAAGTTACAAAGATACTGAGCTCCGAGAGTCAAATTGTAAGTTGAATCGGTCTTTGTTTTATCTTTTGTCGTCACATCTTCAGATTCAGTTTCGCCGAGCATAGCTGAGTTAAGGAAAACCATCCACTGATGAGATTTCTCTTTCTTACCGAGGTTAAGGTTTACACCGTAAGTATGGCCACCGCTGTAGTTGTTTCCATCTTTATCGCCTGAACCTTCTTCAGCGTCGCCTGTTTCGATTGTCCATGAAGGAAGGATATCGAAGTTAAGGCCGCTATCGGCTTGATCCATCAGACGAATACGTGCTCCAATTGTTGGATCACTAAGGCCATCATCACTGCCAGTTTTATTTCTTTCAACTGATGTAGATTCATCAAGAAGATAATTAGCAGATGCAGTCAGGAGAATTCTCTCAGTTACTGAGTAACCGATCGTTTGTGTGAAAGTGTTTGAATTAATTTTTGAATCAACCCCGTCAGTTCTGATTGAAGTATCATTCACGGCGTAGCTTGATTCACCGTAAACAGTTCCAGCTGCTGGAAGATATTGAAGGTCGTAAATACCAGCAGTGCTGCCAGCAAGCACACTTGTAGAGATTAAAGTTAATCCCACAACGGCGAGAGATCTTTTCATAAGGCTCCTTGAATGATTAAAGTTTAATCATAGGATATTTTATGAGTAAGACAACAGCTTTACTCTGACATTTTGAAGGACAAATAAATGATTGGTTTATCCTCACTCTGTAGAATAAAAGGTCCCGCAAATGGCCTGTACTGACCATGGAATCATCAATTAAATCAAATGATTGGCAAACAATTGCCGACTTCAGTCCAAAGGGATGAGACCCGGCCTTGCCTTTTTGCGCACAGCCGCCGCTCTTACTTCTCTGGCCGAATCTCTTTCACCAAAAGTGTCCTCAATGTCACCACTTCTCGCAGAGCAGATGGTGATATTAATCAGAGGGAAAGTTTCCCCGATTCAATTTCCTGCATGAATTTATCAAATGCCTTAGCTCTCGTTGTGAGGCTCTCAAGATTAACGGCTTCATCGTTAGTGTGCATTTCTTTGCCGGTAGGCCCCAGACCATCAAGAATGACAAGGTCAGGACGTGCCAGGTAGTTAGCATCAGCACTCGCACCTGAGCCAAGAGCAATAACTTTTCGCCCTTCGACGGCTTCAATCTGTTTCAGATAAACTGCGGCCACGGTTGATGTCATTTTCTCAGGAGAGTATGGGGGAGAGTCATCGACGATTTCAAACGTCGTGGCATTTATAATTCCACGCTTTTCCTGACGGCGGTTTGATTCAGCAATAATCTTATCAATTTTCTTCTGCATTTCATCCCGGACTTTAACCGAAGAGAAACGTGTATCAACTTTAAGTTCTGCAGATCCGCATACGATATTATATTTATCCTGGCCTCCTTTCAGATGGCCTATGTTCAGAGTGAGATTTTTAGAAAAATCAGTCAGTGCTGCAATTTGGCCTGCGATCATGCTCATTTCAGTACAGGCGTTGATGCCTTCCTTGAAGGCGCGGCCTGCATGTGCTTCTTTTCCGATCGTCTTAAAATGAAACCAGCGATTTCCTCTGCGTGAGTTCACGATTGATCCATCATCAAGACTCGGCTCAAAAGAAAGAACGAGGTTTGTTTCTTCACCGTAGCCCTTGAAGTTCTTCACATAAGGAGCCGAACCGGTTTCTTCAGAGGGAGAACTTAGAACTTTCAAAGTATAGCGAGGCACTGGATTTTTTTTAAGATAAAGTTCGAGGCCATCCAGCATGACAACAATGCCGCCCTTATTATCAATAACGCCCGGTCCATAGCCGTATTTTTTATCTTCAGAAATTTTAAAGCCCTTGAATTTGGCTTCCGGTTCGAAAACTGTATCTGCGTGTACAATCAGTGTTACCGCCTTGCTTTCTTTTCCCTTGAGTGTCGCGAGGATCAGATCACCGCTTTTCTTCGCCGGATCTTTCTGACGATCGATCGCGAAGCCCAGTTTTTTGAGACGCACTTCAAGCAGGTCCTGAACTTTGTTTACGTTGCCCACTTGATTTGTGCCAGACTCGATTTCAACCAACTGGCCCAGAAATGCTGTCGGGTCATAGGCAAATGCAGAAAATGGAATAAGACTCATGATGCTGATAATAATTTTTTTCATGTTCTTATTCTAACCCGAGTTTACGGGTAGGGGCAAATCGACTAAAGTGGAAGAAAGGATTTTCATGATCAATAACGATGTTCTTCGAAGTGTGCGACACATGCTTAACATTTCTGAATTCAAACTCGTCGAAATTGCCGCTCTGGGCGGAGGCGAAGTCTCTCAGGCCAAGATGAATGCTTATATTAAGAAAGAAGAAGAGCCTGGTTTCGAAGAATGCCCACAGAATCTTATGGCGCGCTTTCTTAACGGCCTTATCTATTTAAAGCGTGGCAAGGATGAAACTCGTCCGCCGATGCCGCCCGAACTTCCTACAAACAATCTCGTCTTAAAAAAACTTCGAGTCGCTTTTCAGCTCAAGGATGACGACATCATTTCTATTTTGGAGAAAGAAGGATTCAAGGTTTCGAAATCCGAGGTCAGTGCTTTATTCCGAAAAGAGGGGCATCCTCAGTATAAGGTATGCGGGGACCAGTTCCTGCGAAACTTTCTTAAAGGTCTGACCACAAAATTGAGAGAAACTGAAAAATAATAATTTGATTTTGTCCGGTGTAACTTTCAAGTGCTTCAGCACGTTTTCTATAACTTCTTTAAAGACAGGTGTACCGTGTCCGCCACCATGGGCTCCGGTATGATATCTGCTACTTGGGTCAACCGGTCTAGATTGCCGACTATGATCGTCGGTTGTTGTTCGCTTTAATGCGTTTTCCTTTTCTGTCCGATAAGCCCGTATGAAATATGGGTTTCTGCTCATTCTCTTTTTGCTTTTCGGACTCAATAAAAACGCACTTTCACTATCAGTGACTTCGCTTTCGTATTCCTATTATTTCGAACCTTCAGAAAACATTGGGCAAAAACGGGAAGCATTATTCTCCCGGATAGAAAATCTCTTAGGGCCCAAAAATTTTAGCACTTACATCCTCGAAGGGAAAACAGGCATTGATCGAGTTTCAGTTTCAAGTGATTTAAGTCAGATGGTATTTGTTAAGACTGGTTTTAAACCGAGTGATCCATCTCTCAATAATAAAATTCAGCAAATCGACGAAGGTTTTCTTTATCACGGAAAAACCAAAGATGGTCTTTCCTATGGAGTTTTTTTTAAGGGATATATTCTTGAGGAACTAGGGCCTTTCCTAAACGATGTTCGATTCTCGATTTTACAACAACCGAAGTCACAGAACTCTTCAGTATTTATTTCTTCAGCTTGGGCCGAAGATGAGTGTTCTGAAGAACAGCCAACTTACTTTTCGCAATTTGTGAACTTCACTAAAAATACGTTTAATCCTGAGCAGTCAAAAGCCGCGGGATGTATTGTGGGTGTTTTCAAAGGGGTTTGGGACTCAACAGGTGGTGCAGTTGCCGGGGTAGCAAATATGGTCGCTCACCCTATTCAATCGGCGAAGGCTGTCTGGAGCGGGGCCCAGAATTTCTGGAAAGGAGTGCAGGCCTTCCAGCGTGATGTGACTGGCACGATGGAGAGGCTCTACGGTGCTTTAAGTAGAATGCCTCCCGGAAAACTTCAAGAGATTAAATGCAGGATTAGTGCAGCTTTAGGGACCGGCCTTCTTGTGACTTACTTTACCGCGGGCGTTGGTGGACCAGCAGTGCTTCTGAAAATCTCGCAACTCTTGGCTTCGCTCGAGCGAACTGCAGCTTTTGGTCCCATTCTTCTTCCATTGAAAATTTCAAGAACTGTAAAGTCAGCAGCTATTGCAAGAGAGCTGTCACTTGCGACAAAAACAATCAAGGTCGTTCAAGCTCCGGCACAAAAAACTTCTCTTATTGTCAGCAATGCGGACAGAGATGGGATCGATCTTCAAACTGAAAATCCCGGACTGCAGATCGAAGCACCGGAGTCCATCGGTGATGGCGTTTCAACTCAAGTCAGAGATCCAGTGGCCGATGGAATCGATCTCCAAACTGAAAACCCAGGACTTCAGATCGAAGCTCCGGAGTCCATCGGCGATGGTCTTCCTGTCCCGGCGAGAGATCCAGTCATCGATGGCATTGAGCTTCAGAATGAAAATCCCGGACTCCAGATAGAAGCCCCTGAATCGGTAGGGGTTCTTGCTCCCACTTCTTTGGGAGCACAATTGAGAGTCTCCGGATTTCAGCGAGACCTACTCGAGCCGAGCCCCGGCAACACGCAATTCTCTTTAACGATCGCAGGCACGTTCCCCGCTGAAGCTGGCGGACGATCGTATTTAATCCGACGAAATGGTAACCGCGACTTTAGTGAGATTCATGATCTTGACGACGGAATTTACCGTGGCGATCCGATGTGGGCGATCGATGGAGCAGGGGAAGAAGCAGCAAGTTTTTTTGGCTTCAAAAAACTCAAGAAAACTCTCGTTACCGCACCGGATGCAATACAAGCAAATTTGATTCTGAATCGTTTCAATGAAGGGCTTCCTGCAGGCCAGAGAATTAATGTTCAGTATTACCAACCAGCTGTTGAGCGCGTGCCTCAGAGGTCATACGTAGATCGGTTTGTAACTTCCGGTGAACTCCCTCTTGCAAATCAAGGGACCGAGGCGATTCACGATGTGGTTTTTCATTATTTCCCACTTCTCTATATGCCACCACGAATTCTTGAGCTTCATCGAAAGCAGATGAAGATGCTCCTCGAATTTCATGACTTCATTCGTGATCGGCATCCCGCTTTGATGAAAGAGATAGGAATGTTAGATTCGCCTGGTTCCATAGATACTGCGGTCAAATTGGAGAACATTGAAAGTCGAGTCTCAGTTTACGTTGATGCTCTGACGTCAGAACCCTTGGTTGCTTTTGAGCGTTTCCGAGCTGATCGTTACGCAGATTCAATGAGGACGATGACGATGGAGGATTCAGCCATCCAAATAAAGAATTTTCTTTATGGCGGAGCTGCTCCGATTGATCTGATTAAGAAGATGACCAAGACAGAATCACCCGGGGCAAAAGCTGCTGTGGATGAATTTTTAGCAACCATACCAACGACGGCAACTGATTTGAGAACTGGTTTGACGATAACGCCGGAGCAGATTGTGACAGAAATTAATCAGCGTGTGCAGTTTGTGAACGAGCGTGCTCGGAGTCTAAGTCCATGATAAATTTTTGCTCGTTTAATAGTTCTCCATTGCGGTATTACTAATGGTTTCAATTTCCATTGAGTTATTCTTAGGCAAAATTTTTACTTTATTTCAATGACAATAATTATGATCGAAAACTCCAAAACTGTCGTTGTCATTCCCGGTGATGGGATTGGTCCAATCTGAAACGTAGGGTCTTATTTCCAGTTTTTTGCCCGATTCAAAATTACAACATAAAAACCTTC
Source organism: Bacteriovorax stolpii (assembly GCA_945883845.1). Lineage (GTDB taxonomy): Bacteria > Bdellovibrionota > Bacteriovoracia > Bacteriovoracales > Bacteriovoracaceae > Peredibacter. Next base: position 8,155 of record CAMCYI010000005.1, read on the forward strand.
AAAATCACCAAGTTGATTTTTTACGATCGAATGAACAATAGCTGGTTTAATTTCTTCATAATCGTGAACAGATATATTTCTAAAACCGACCATTGCACAAAGCTTTTGGCAAATTTCGTTCGATATTACCGATTGCTTATGTAAAATTTCGAATGACTGCTTATACGTGTTGGGTAGACCTAAGCCTTCTTTCGCTATTGTCACGTTGGCCAAGTCGATGCAGGCTTGAATAGCTCTTTAAAGATTAAGCTCGTAAATGGAAAGTAAGAACTCAGGTTCTTTTTCAATTAACGTAGCCTTCTCGATAGCCATCAAGCAATTCTTAATAACATTAATTTTGGATAATACGATATCAATCTCAGACATACTTCTTCCTGTTCAATATATTCTCTTCAATGATAGCACGTGATGCTTTGAAATCAGGATATCTCGAAAGTTGCTTCGCTTTCCATTCTAACATAAGCCCGGCATTATTATTAATAAGCAATCTCCCAGTATCCACGACTTGTATGCCGTAAATGACATCGATATTATTTAAACTGATAAGATCGATATCGTGTCCAAGTTTATTTTCAAGTGCATTTACAATTTTCATTTTTTCATTAAAATCGACATCAGCATTCTTCCAGTAGACCGCAATATCGATATCACTGTCATGCCTAAACCTCGCTGTTCCAGCTGATCCTAAAAGAAAGCAAAAGTCTGAAAGGTTACCAATGGTTTCGATGAGAATTGACTGTATTTTCTCAAATGTTATTTCTGAATGGTTCATTTGAAAAAAATCCATGTTGGTTGTCTTAAAGGATCATCATTGTTATACTGAAATGTGATCCCAAGCTCCGGAATTTCGACTTTAAATAGCTCTTCTGCGTAATCCAAGTGAGTGCGAAGTGGGAGCGCTGTTTCGATCCACTTATAATTCTTAAAACGTTTCTTTAAATAAGCATATGCATCAAACTTAACTATATAAGTAAGAGCAATAGCCGCTATCTTATTTTCTTTCTTGTTCACAAATACCTTGATAGGCAATTGATCTTTTTTTAGAGGGAAATAATACTCATCGTTTACTAGATTGGATTTATCTATTTTTTCAGGTTCCCCTAGCGTGGAAATAAGTTCTTTCGGATCATTTGTCTTTTTCAAATGAAAAATTTTATCAAATTCATCGCCTCTTTGCTTAGAAGGGGCCTGTGACTTACACCCAATAAGAATAAGTAAAATTAAAATAAGTATTTTCATTTCTCATTTTCCTTTGAGTCAATGATCTTTTTTATGGCCAAAAATGCTAAAGGATTAAATGTCATTAATCGAGCTTGGTCTACGTAAAAGGTCTCAATGTAATTTGAGAAGTCTTCATCAATTGAATTCTTAGAATCTGACAAAAGCAGCTTATGAGGTGCCACAGGTTTAAAGTCACTATCTATTGTCCAACCTGATGCATGGATAAATTCAAGCTTAAGTTCGGGGTCTATGCTTGAAATGGCAATATGGGCCATTTCATGAATAATAATAGCCCTCTTATTATTTTCATTAAAAAATTGGTCAAAAATCAATAATACTCTATTCGATGCAAAGCTGGCGGCAGGGTTCTTTGGACTCCCTCCTACATCTCCTCTAAGAATTTCAGCTAAGTAGTATTTACTGAGCCAAGGAGGTAAGAGGGCAAGAATCTCTTGGACGATTTTTTTTTCAGTCGCATTCCATTTTTTAATTCTGGGTTTAATGTTTTTGAATCTTTGTTTAGTAGAATCTTGGAAATAATTCGATCTTTCAATTTTTCGGCAATGACCATCCCGAGCATGTGCAGATACTTTTGAACCATCAAGTTTCATGTAGCTTTGAATCCATTGCTCACGGATATAAATCTCATACGGTTCGCAGGAAAGTGCAAAAGCAGCTGCCGTGAATAAGAAGAAAAAGATAACGGGCATTTATTAATGGTATCAGCTAGGTCAGTAGGGTCAACTTAAACGGATAAAAAAAGCCCAGTGGGTTAAACTGGGCTTTTTTTATCTTTCACTTCTTGCGAAGATCAGGACTGAATTTAAATTCTAAGTGGGGTGGCAGTCGATCCTGGAGACAATCGTTTACAATACCTACTTCTTGCCACGGCCATTATTCACCTAAGGGACTGATCTTTTAGGGTTGTATTCTATGGTTTTCTACCCTCGAACGAATCCCAGATAAGTTTTGCTACCACCCCCGGAGCCTTGTCTTTGCTCCGACAGATAAACATATCGACGGTCATGTCATCGTTTAAATGTGAGAGATGCTTTAATTTGCCTGACATTAACTCTCTCTCTACTTCGTGTCGTGGCAGTCGTCCCCACCCAAGTCCATTAAGTATTAGTTCTTTCTTGGAAAGGGTGTCCGTCACTTTCCAATTTAGGGAGTCTGTATGAATACCAATCCTAACATCTTCGTCGGGAATAGTGCTGCGTTGTATGATTTGGGGTGTGTGGTAGAGATTCTGGAGTTTCTGTTCTTTTTTTGGCAGCTTTAGGAAATGATGCTTGGAAGCGATCACTTGAATCAACTCTACTTCACCGATTTTTTTACACTCAATGTCTTTCTTATTATGAACCATTTCAAAAATTGCTATATCGACTAAACCCCGCAGAAGCATCTTCTCGCCACTTAAAATTTCTCGTTCAAAAATAATTTGAGTCGAGGGAAACTCGCTCATGGCATTTTTGATAACAGGGTAAAGCCGCTGAGTTTGGTAGATTCCTGAACAAGATAGACTTAGCCTCATTTCCACGCGACTGGCAATTTTACTAGATTGCAATTTAAGATCGTCTACTGAGCTAAGGACTTTAGCGCTACATCTTAGGAAATCTTTTCCTTGAGGAGTGAGCTTTGAGCGGTAACCACTACGATCAAGGAGCGGATAGCCTAGCTGTTCTTCGAGATTATCTATTGAATAGATGAGCGCAGATTTTGCTCGATGAAGTTTTTCAGCAGCTTTTGTAAAACTTCCGGCTTCGGCCAAAGCCTTAAAACACTCAATTTGATCTAAGGTGATATTCATAATGTTCTAATTTTAGACCAAGATATGGATTAAGTTGATCTTTTTTTTGTCATTGTTTAAGGCTATGTTTGAATAATACAAAGGATATTCGTATGACAATCAAGTTTCAGATAGACGGCCAGACTCTTCCAGCGGCACAAGCTATTCATAGCATGGCCTTTTCAGGCAAAAGTTTCGATATAGACGGACTTGAAGTCCAAGAAGTTTATGATCTGGTGATCGCTGGGGCGGGGCTTTCGGGTTTGGCTACGGCGTATTTTTATCAGCAGCGTTTTGGAAGAGATAAAAAGATACTTATTATTGATCCACTTGCTCACTTCGGGGGTCATGCCTCACGCAATGAGTTTAATTCTGAAGCTCGTTTAGGTTACGGGGGCTCTGAGAGCTTCCAGTCACCTAAAGAAAACTTTTCTAAAGTTGTTCACGGGCTTTTAAAGGAACTGGGAATAGAGCTGAAGAAATTTGAAGATAATTATTTTGACCATGAATTATACTTTAAAAAAGGTTTGAGTCGTGGAACGTTTTTTGATCAGGAGCATTTCGGCCAAGATAAGCTAGTCACTGGTGATCCAACTGCTTGGGTAAGTGATGACGTAAAGCCAGGACACTTGAATGCAAAAAGTTTAGAGGCATTTTTTGGTGAGTTTCCTTTTTCAGATATTGATAAGAAAGAATTGCTAGAGCTCTTTACATCTTTGCGTGTAAATCTTGATCGCTTTAAGTCTACAGATGAGCGAGAAGCATATTTAAAAAAAATCAGCTACACCGAATTTTTACAAAATGAATGGAATCTTTCCGATCAAGCGATTGGTTACTTCAATCAGAGACCTGTAGATTTTTTTGGACTTGCACCTTCTCAGATCCCGGCGCTTGATGCTGGCCACTATGGATTCCCTGGATTTCAAGGTATGAAACTTGCGCATGAGATCTCAGGTGCTTTGAGTGAACCCTATGTGTATCATTTTCCTGACGGTAATTCTTCTTTGGCACGACTACTAGTTCGTGCGTTGATTCCTGAAGTTTCTCAAGGTGGAAATACTGAGGGCATAATTAGAGATGAATTTAAGCTCGATCAGCTCGACAACTCATCCAATAATGTACGCATCCGTTTAGGGCACTCTGTAGTGAGTGTTAAAAATAATTCCGACAATGTTGATGTAGGAGTCATTCAAGGAATTACTCAATCTCTGCATCGGATAAAGGCCAATCACGTAACTTTGGCATGTTTTAATATGGTGATCCCCTATATTTTGAAAGATCTCAAGGCCGATCAAGCGGAAGCATTGAAATTGAATGTGAAAGTGCCGATGGTATACACCAGTGTCCTGCTTAAAAATTGGAAGCCATGGGTTAAGCTTGGAGTGCACGAGATCTACGGAATCAACACTTTTCATTCTCGTATGAAGCTCGACTACCCTGTGAGTCTGGGTGGCTATGAGCACACAGTGGATGAAAATAAACCGATTGTGGCACATCTGGTGCATGTACCTTCTGTGCCTTTAGAAAAAGATGCGCGAGCTGCTTTGAGGAAAGCACGAAAAACATTTTTTGCTCTTAAACCAGAAGATTTTCAGGCCCACATTATCAAAGACCTCACGCGTATGCTTGGTCCCGGCGGATTTCAAGAGAGTGATATTTTGGAAATTTGCGTGAATCGCTGGTCGCATGGCTACTCCTACAGTGCGAATACTTTAGTAGAGACGGAAGAAGAGAGTACAAAACTTATGGAGCTTGCTCGGCAAAAAGTAGGCCGTGTGACAATAGCTAACTCAGATGCGGCATGGAGTGCTTATGCTCACTCTGCAATCGATGAGGCATATCGAGCAGTGGGAGAGTTTTAAGATAAGGATGTGATTCAGGTTGTCGCCGATTCGTGATGTAATAGTCCCGAAAATAAAAAAAGCCCAGTGGGTTAAACTGGGCTTTAGTATCTTTTCACTTCTTGCGAAGATCACGACTGAATTTAAAATTCTAAGTGGGGTGAGCGACGGGGATCGAACCCGCGACACCCAGAATCACAATCTGGTGCTCTACCAATTGAACTACGCCCACCACTTAGATAGGGGTACAATCTATAGGATTCGAGACCTTAAAGTCAACGATTCTCATGCGTAAGAGTGGGGTTTTGTATCCGAGTCCTGCGATAAGGCTCTGCGGCAATTCGAGAGTTATTCCAAGAATTTACAGGCAGATTGTGAAATAATAGAGAAATCTAACGTAAGGGTTTTCTATGATTTTCTTCTCTGATTTTGACGGCACACTGACGATGGAAGGGAGGGAACTCACGCGCGAGTTTTTCGACATCATGGAACTCATCAAAACCAAGAGCCATGAACTCGTGATTGTTTCAGGCCGCTCCCTTTCCTGGGGCCATTTTTTTCTAACTCATTTTCCTCTCCATGCCTGCATTATGGAAGGTGGTGGTGTTGTGTTGTACCTCGATGATCGCGGTGAAATTGTACAAGAACCACTCGTCAGTCAGGCCGAGCTTGATCGTCTCGAAGATTTTACAAATAATCTTAAAAAGAAATTTCCCCAAGTACCGTTGTCGGCCGACAGCTTTGGGAGACTATCTGATCGTGCGATCGAATTTAAACTCATGGGTGAAGAAGCCGTCGTAGATGTGATGAAATACATGGATGAAAAAAACATCAAGTATTCAAAGTCTAACGTGCATATCAACTTCTGGTGTGGATCGATATCGAAGTACCTTGGCGTAAAACATTTCCTCGCGAAGCACCGTCCTCAGGCGAAGCAGGAGAACTGTTGGTTCTTCGGAGATGCTCCTAATGATGAGAGTATGTTCGAGCTGTTTCACAATTCTGTTGGTGTCAGTAACATCAAACATTGCATGCATCGATTAAATCATAAACCGCGGATCATCCTGGAAGGTGATGAGAACGCGGGACCTAAGGGTGTTCTGAATTACGTTAAGGGTTTATATCAGAAACCCTAGGAGGTTTTGATTTCAAGACTGCCATCACACCGTAATGATCGCTTAAAGTACTTTTTCCATCAGCCGACGTGCGCTTCGGGCAATGCAATGGTACCGGCTCGTTAAATACAATCGATGATTGCTTCGATTCTAATTCTTCAGAGATAAAAATATGATCCAATGTTGAATCGTTTTGTCCCCATCCGGTACTCCCGTGATCGATTTTGTTCACAAGTTTTAAAAAGAAAGTAGGATTGTTAACAAGAGGATTGTTCGTATTGTCCCATGTTACACCATTGACGTCGACGTGAGACATACTCACACTTCCCATGATAGGAAGAATGCCATCATCCCATACAGCTTCAGCGACGTCATAATACTGTCTATCGTATTTTAAGTCCGGACCTGAGTTGAAATCTCCGGCGATGATGAATGAAGAACTTTGTTTTTTCTTTGTAAGTACGAATTCGCCAATTTCGTAGAACTGACGAATGTGGGTTGCGCTTGGTTTTTTATTGCCGCTGTATCCGGTATGAACATTCAAAATTCCGATTTTTTCGCCATTTTCAGTTTCACCGAGGATGTAGAGCATTCCCTTTTTGGCGTGAGAATCTTTTGTGTATGGAGTAAAACTTGCTTCGAGAACTTTCAGATTTGTAATGGTGACGACGCCGTTTTGCTTAATGTCGTTGAATTCCAAAGGGAACATATTAAAAGATTTATTCTTCACTGCTTCTTTCAGGGCACTGAAGGCTTTCTTGGTCCAGACTTCCTGAAGTGCGAGAGCAAAATATTTTTCTTTGTAGATATGAGCGTTGCTATCGAGAATGAGGTTATTTATTTGAGGCTTGATTCTTCGTTCTGTACAGGGAACGAAGTCGATCCCTTTCTTTTTCAGTTGGGCCATATTGTATGTGATCAGGACAACGTCAGAGAACGCGTTAAAGCTAAAGAGCGAAAGAATAAAGATGATGCTCAGGGGGCGGATCATTTCTTCGCCTCCTGAAGGTCGGGATAACGGGCGGAGATATATTTGACGATAGAATAGTACAAGGCCCTTCTGCTTGCTTCTTCTTTAAGCCAGAACTCATCGAGATACCCGTCAGCAAGGAGGTGGCTTGAATCCAGGACGAGAGTGGCCTGATTTGAAGAGAATTTTTCAGGAATAAGAGTGTTGGGAAGTTCGATAAAGCCGTCGCTCGCACTTCTGAGAGCTTTAACGACAAAATTATATTTGATGACAGCGGCCATAGGAGAATTTTGGTGGAGGACGCGGTCACTCATCGGAGCGCCGGTAATGTTGATGTAAAATGTTTCTGGTTGAAGAGACTGTCCAGCTTCATTCACAACATTTTCAACAGTCTTCGAATCAATGAACTTCACAGCGTCGATCATTTTCGCCATTTCTTGAGAGGCATTGAGTGGAAGAATTTTCAGCACAGGAGCGATGAGCCGCGGAACGAGTACACTGTTCGTTACATCAGCAAAAAAAGTTCCGCTGAGCATGCCTGAGAGATTCACGTGTCCAAGGATGCGGCCCATGTTGGGAGCTTTTTGATTGCGCATGATTTCTGATTCTGCGGCGAGGATTTCGGGAGTTCCCTTACAAAGAGAGACAAAAATAATGTCTTTCCCTTGATTTAGAACATCTGTCAGCTCTGGGATGATTTCCTGTATATTATTATTGATTGTGCCCCAGGCATTCTTTTTTAAGAACACAACGGGCATCCCAAGGGATTTCATGTCAGAGATGAACTCGCTGATGTAGTACGGAGTTAATTTTGAGTAACTCTCTTTCCAGCCAAGGCCGAAAGAAACAACGAGAGTAATTTTGTCTTTGAGTTCCGGAAGCGATACTTCTTTGCCGACATTTTTTCTGATCGTAGCAAGAATTGTCGTTCTCAAATCTTTATTCTCTGCTTTCGACTCAATCCAGGCTTTGAAAACCTGGGCAGAAAAGATTTGTCCATAATCGGCAGTGATATCGCGGTTCAATTCTTTTGTATAACTTTGAATATTCTGATTCTTTACAAAATCTTCCGCAGTAAGGTCTTCACGAAGAATGTTTCCTTTTGCTTTCACCTGCTCGAGGTCCTGACGAAGTCTCAGTGGCAGACTATTAAAACCATCTTCATTCAGTTTCTTCCATCCAATGAATTTATTAGAAAGTCTCGATTTCCATTGGGAGCAATCTTTCTTACTGGTTGAAACCTGGATAACTCTTGTGAGGGTATGATTATCCCATTTGAAGAATAAATTCTTTTCTCCCGGTCGTACAAGGCAACGGGGAAATTGAGACTCATCTTCGCGGACAATAATTTGGGAGTCCTCTGCAAAAGCAAAAGAAGACAAGGCGATAAGAATGAGCAAAAGGGCCCGAAAGAACACATTCATAACCATTTCACTGAGCAAGTACCTTGCCATCGAAAGAGGCTTGTTGTTCAATTTAATTCAGGACTTACTTACGCTTCGGAAGTGACTTTTGAGTGTTCCCGATACGGGTGTCTAACAAATAGACGGGGGCCCATGTCTCGAAAAATATTAATGAGCTGTCTGGTTTTCCTTTCGTCCTGCGCATGGAATGGAAACTCGACTCATAATCTCTCTTCGACAGAGCAGTACCAGATTGTTCCTTCCGGACGAGTTCATCGCTCGTGTCTGGACCGCTTCGGAACAAAAATGGTTCGACTGATCGATGAAAGCATCGATCAGGGAATGCATTGTTTAAAAGCTCTGGATGGTGCCGGTTCACGTAAAAATCATCATGATCTCACTGAACTCTTTAAAGAAAAAAAAATCGTCTATCACTGTAATGAAACGGAATATAACTGGAAAGGTCTTGCTGCTCATGCTTCATACACTCCTGCCATGGATAAACAAGAATACGGCTTAATCCACCCCTATGTATCAATCTTTCCTGATTTTGTATTAGGAGACTCTACTGTGAAAGGTGAGGTGATGAGCGAAGATTTTCTGAAAGATGTTATTTTCCATGAGCATTTTCATACTATCGGATATCTCCATAACAGTTCCGTCGATTATGCTTACACCTGTGAAGACTGCTGTTTCTATGATGACCGTGCTATCGAAAAATCTCACCGTGATATTTCCTGCAAAATTTGTAAATCAAGTTATGAAGGAATTCAGGATCCGGTCTACATAGATGACATCTGGAAATGGACTGAGAAAGCCCAATGGAAAGGTGTTAAAAGAAGTCTTCTTATACGAGTGGCAATTTTCAGAAGTCAGAACAAAAAAATGCTCTGGCCATATTTTTTTCGTGAGAAGATAAAGAATAATATTATTCATAAGTTTCTTGCAAAAAAACTCATTAAAAGTGGCATCACAAGCAAAGAGATAGTCGCTGCTTCCAAGGTTAAATTGCCTGAGGGAAGCAAGGATTTAGAAACTCTCGCTCAATCAGTCGCTTCTTTAGAGTTAATGCTGTATGAAAAACAGGATCTGAAAAAAACGGTGATGGGATTCATGAACCTTGATACCAAGGCACTAAAATTTCAGCTGCGTCTGAATCCTAAAAGACAGACGCCCGCATACCTGTCAGCCGTTAACCTCTGGGATGAAATACTTTACGATCTGGATATGTTATATATTCAACACGCGAATCGTGACCCGGCCATTATTGAAATGCTGGACCTTAAATATAATGAGATCAGTAAAATCAAACCATCACGTTAGAAATTTTTTGATTTTTTCTTCCATCATCTTTTCGACTTCTTCATGAGTAAGGCCTAGCTTCTTTTCGATCCACTGAGAAAGGTCCACAGGGAGAGGAGCAATAAATCTTGTCATTTCCTGCGTAGGATAGGGAAGTTTGAGGGCAGCTGCGTGTAAGGCCTGTCTTGGAATCTGCATTTTTTCATGATCGTCTTCATTGGCTTGATGATCTTTGAACCGGATGAAAACTTGCGGGTCACCATTATAAATTTTATCTCCCAAGAGTGGATACCCGTGTTCTGCTGCGTGTACACGGATCTGATGCTGGCGTCCGGTTACAGGAAAGGCAAGAGCGAGCACGATTCCGTCCTTTTCGAGAATCAACTCGAAATGAGTTTCGGCATCTTTTCCTTCTTCGGCGGTTTCCGGATAAGTGAAAATCATACTCTCAGGAATCACATTCTCTTTTCGCCCCATTCTTTCTTTCGCAGTGAACGGAAATGAAACTGCGTTTTCATTCTTATGGGCGATAAGGAAATAACACTTACGAACTTTATCTTCTTCAAAAAGCAGACTGACTTTCTGGGCCGCTTTGGGGTTTTTTCCAAGAATCAAAATGCCGGTCGTTTCGCGGTCAAGTCGATGAATGGAATGAATCGTATGTTTATGGATGGTCTCGAAGAAAACTGTGGCGCAGTAAAATAGGTTTCTTCCAGCTGGATGGGTGATCATGAAAGGCGGCTTGTTGATTACGATAATGTCTTTATCCTCAAAGACAACTTTCGGCTCCTGTGTTTTCGGAACAACTTCCCCGCGCCAGAATTCCTCTTCAATCTCGTTATCGTTCCAGGTCGTGATCGTTACTGTTTCACCGAAATGGACTTTGACACTGGATTTGTGAGGTGGTTTGCGCCCTGATATTTCGACTTCGCCCTTCTCTATCTTGCTTTTTAAAAACTGGCGCGACAGTGTCGGCATGCAGGTCATGACAAACTGATCGAGGCGCAAGTTATCATGTTCCTGCTGGACAGGATAACTTGCTACGAACTTTTCTGTGCTGAAGGATTTCTTGATCTCACTCATTTCTGAGTGTCATACCGCATTTTAAGCAGATATTGAAGAGATGTGATCGCCCCATTCTCCGAATAGTGATGCTTATTCTGTAATGACCGGATGATCGAGACGATCTGGTCCCGGACTTCCTTGTCGATGTTATGATTCGTACTCTCTTTTTTCTCCGCCAGATAAAGAACCAGGTTCTTACCAACCTTGTCGATAATCTTCTTTTGCTCTTTGCGGAATGATTCCTGAAGCAGATGAACCAGGTCTTCAAAGACATCTGAATAAACAATACTCTTACCGCGGTTATCGAGGGCATAGGCCCCAAGGCGCGCAATCAGACTTGAACGGAATTTTTCAGGGGCTTCATTGATGTGAACGTTACTTTCAAATTCCTTGATGAAATATGAATCTGGAAGCTCAAACTTAGCCGTGTGCGGATTTTTTACTTTTTCACCCTTGATGACAGCGTTGATACTTTGAATATATTTGGCGATGTAATCGTCGTAAGAGCGTTCATCCACAAGACCCAGTGACTCTCTGACTTCGTTATCCAGGAGATTAAGACACCATTGCTCAATCAGTTCAAGAAACTTGCGTGGATTATGATAATCACCCTGGTGAGCGATGTTAAGGAAATCGTATTCCGACTTCTTGTCACTCATGACCTTGAGATAATCTATTACTTCAAGGAACGTCACACTCTTATGGTTGTAAGCAAGGTCATAAATAATCTGCTTCACTTCACGAGGCGAAATTCCAAACTTACCTTCATACATGGAATCATTTTCATATTCATTCATCACTTCTTCTATGTTTGCCCGAAGGATCTGGCGGGACTCTGAATCGTAAGCATCCGGTGTTTCTTTGTCACCGTAGAGAAGACATTTTTCAAGTGGCGAAAGTGCTTCAGTGATCTTACCCAGTTTTTCGTCAGGAAAATTCTTTGCAATAGGAGCGCGCATTCTTGTCATCACAGACCAGAGGCAAAGTGCCGTCAAAGAGTGCGGTTCAAAACTCGCTTCTTCTTTGAGCTTAGAAATTTGTTCAGCGTAAATATTTTCTTCATCACGGAAGCTCATGAGATATGGGACGCGCAGGAAATTAAAACGTCCCTTGAACGAATTAAAATCAGGGTGCTGCTTAAAAGCAGAAAAATGAATTTCGTTACTTGAACCAATGAAGAAGATATCAAGCTCGGTGAGGATCCCCTGCAGATTGATCGTCTTTGATTCCATAGTCATGAGGAGGTACTTGAATGTATCTAGGGGGCGCTTGAGAAGATCGGAAAATTCAAGGATACCGCGGTTAGCAAGCACAACCTCACCCGACATCTGGAAAAGATTGAGTGACTGTAGGCTCGGTGGAAGACTTGCGAGACGGCGATCCATCGTAATCTGTTGCATCTGAGCGTCAACATGGAGTTGTGGCTCGATCGTCGTCGCTCCGATCGAGTATCGGCGGTTAATGTGCATGCGCTCAACTCGAATGTGCTTGAATACTTCCTGATAGTTCCCTTTATAGTTTTTAAGAAGGGCATCGAAGATCAGGCGATTTCTACCGGAGAGATCGCCGTTGTAGAGATAAGACTTCCGGATGGTCTCAAGTCGTGAAGCATCGTCTTTGAAAGCTTTTTCAAAAAGCGTTTGTCTGGTCTTAATCGGCAGGAGAAGAAGCGGATGATCCTTGAGCTCTGAAGTGATGATGGCACTGATGTCTTTATCTTCAAGGAAAGCGTATGAATGCACGTGACGATCACTTACACCGCCGGAAAGACCCAGAGAGCCTTTCACAAATGTATCAATAGGGAAGATCCAACTGAAACTAAAGAGTGCACCTTCATCTGTTAGAGAGTAGTCCTCAGCAGAGAGCATGATTTTCTTAACGATACTTGATTTTGAAGAACCGTTCGGGCCGATCAGGAGAATGAACTTATTGTTGTATCCTTCTTCCATGAAATTCTGAAGGTATTGATGGATGCGTTTCTGAGTTTTGACCTGTCCATAAACAGGAGGTGCATCAGCGTGAGTGCGGTTGAAGAGCTTGTAACTTCCATCCTCATTCTTGCCGAAGTGATCAAACATATCCCGCAGATAGATGTTCGTAGGCCTTACTTCCTTCATGGGATTTTTCTCGAAGAGATTCATGTAATCATCAAACGCCAGTGTGTTGATGTGACGACTTTCTTCTTTATTTACTTCTTCCATCCATTTCATATAACCTGATCCTGTGAATAGGGATTCTAATTCTTCCATTATACCAAAGATCATCATTTTCTTGGGAACCGTGAGCGTATTAGGCATAATTTTGCTCTTCTTCCGCTCTCGACCAGTTGCCAGAAAATTTAGAGACGAAGTTCTTCCACCACCGACAAAGCTTTTTGCTCAAGTGATTGCGCGGGCCATACCCGAAATTCTTAACGTCTGGGAGCACGGGGACCGCTTTCTCACCCGACAGGGAACGTCTTGTCCTGGAGAAATTTTGGATAACGCCGGGGTGGGGAAAAGTTATTACCAGTGTCAGCCTCATTTCTGGCAGTGCTTCTGGGAAAAAGGTGTAGTCGCTAATCCCCTCATAAAGATCGATATTTTTGGTCAGACGTTTCACGTCAGTGCGAAGCCAACTTTTGCGCCCATTCCGTTCTATTCAGAGAAGCCAAGATTTTATGAAATGCTCACCAGATCTAGACCCGGCATTAATCTTCACTATGGATATGTGGTTGATCTGGAAGTGAAAGAGCTTCCGGGACTGGGACAGCCTCTCATCCTCACTGACACCTGCCGCGATACTTTTCTTCCTCAACGAACTTATACTTATGGAAAAGCTCCGAAGAAAAATGAGAAAGAATTTGTCTGGGATAACTTTGATCGTAACATTTTCATTGATCGCTTCTATGTCACTAACCAGCAGGTTAATGAATGGCGGCTCTTAAAGGGCGATCTTTCACGTCTCAATTCGGATCGTAATCTTTGGTACCGGCCTGCGGTTCTTTCTCTCGCTGATCAAAAAAATTACTGTCACTTTTTTGGGAAACGCCTTCTTGAAGCAAAACTTTTCGATGCAGCCGCGATGGCACCTGTAGATACGAAGGAACTATTCCCGGAGAAAATGCTTCATCCTCAGACTCCATGGATGAGAGATATATCTAAAAGCTTTTTGGGAATGGCGAGAATCAATCCGGATTATCAGCTTTCTCCGCTGGATTGTCAGCTGGCCCAGGTGAAAGGCTGTACCGAGGATCGATTCTTTGCAACTGATTCAGCGACATGGATGGGAATGTATTTTTCACTCGGATTTTATCCAGAATCTCTTTTAAACCCTATCGAGCCTTCAAAAAATCTCAAACTCTCTTCCAAGTTTTTACCAGCCACTTCTGAATGGCACGAACTTGGAGCACTCTCTCACTGGAGTGGAATTCTGGGAGAAGATAAACTGCCTCCGGTTGCTTTCAGATGTTATGAAGAGGTCTCATTATGATCTATCTTCTCTTAAGTCTTATTCTCAGTTCAGCGTTCGCAGAAGCTCCGTTTCATTGGAGTTCAGCATTTAAAATTTCTGAAAAGCACGAATTCTATGCTGAAGATAAGGTTATCGATAAGCCTCAAGATTCATGGCAGATTCTTTTTGCTTTAGTTTATCCTGACGTGCAATTGAATCTTCAGAAAGATTGCGTTCTCTATCGTGTGCCAGGCGCTGAGCCCGGAGAACTTAAAATAAAGAAAATTCCGGAAGATACATCCTGCGAGACTGTTCTCTTTCAACCGGGAGATCAGGAATGGAAGAGTGTTAGTGATCTGCGATTTTCCATCCGTGATCAAATTCTCCGGTTGAGCTATACCCAGACGAAGCATAAAGCGGAGGCCTGGACTGTAAATTTTCTGAACCTGAACTCACATCCAAAACCAACGATGAACATGTCTTCGGCTGAACTAAAGTCTCCCAAGGCTATCATGTTGGCACCCGGAACTGTCGTGAACATCGTTAAACCAAAATTTGAACTTAAAGATGGAGACGTCTGTCACGAGGTCAGCGATGACTGTGTTGCGAAAGCATCACGGTGTATGGATTGTCCTCTGGGATGGCACGAGCTGCCCAACGGCTGTGCACAAGGACCTAAAAGATGCGGTCAGGTTGAATGTGGTAAGAAAAATTCTCCGGCTTGCCGACGCGGAATTAAATGGCAAAGAATGCAGAAGACATTTTCATGTCGCGATGATGTTAGCTTTGCCTACTGCTCACCGGGACTGAAGATTGAATGCGAAGGAACGATGGTTATTTGTCGTTAAGTGCGATCGGTGCAGCAAGAGCTGAATCTACTTCATCAGATATAACTTCAATATGTTTCCATGAAGAATGGTTTTGAACATCAGCACTCACGACTTTATGGCGAAGGAACGGACTTTTTAGAAGAGATTCCACATCGGACAGAATGCGATAATTCTTATTAGTTGAAATAGAAAGATGAAGTTCATTATTTTTCAATACAAAGGGAACCGGTAGCCAGTGAGTTGTCTGATCGTTATTAAAATCCTGTTCCAATATATCTTTTAATTCACTTCCAGAGATTTCAAAAACCACAAGCTGAGTTCTTTCTTCTGATTCAGGCACATAGGCGAAATCAGCTTTCATGTAGGCGAGATGGCCCGCAACCTGCTCGAGGGTACGGACAGAGTGGGTGATATCAGCACTCTTGTTCTCCACATCAGGAACAATATCCTGACCAAGAAATTTAGCAGGAATTCTTTTGGTATGATCAACAGATGCGTCGCCAGTAAAGCAGTCGCGTGTTTCAGAGAAAAACTCATGACAGGTCATGACTGGTTGATGAATCACAGTTTTGTCTTTCAGGACTCTATGCGTTTTCTTATCAACGGTGAACTCAACGTAATTCAAGCTTCTGCCTTCCGGGAATCCCGAGAGGACAAGTGTTTCATTGATAACATTGACGTTCTTCTGGCCAGTTCTTCCGCCGACAACAACATCCACCAGATTTGGTGGCAGCCGCTCGAGGAAGTGCCCCATATCAGAGTTCATGTCACAGATACCCTTGGCACGAGGTTCAAAATTAACCTTCGCAAGAGGAAGCTTAGCTGCTTCAGCAAGAATTTCATTACAGTTTAAACTATCGTGTGTGAGAACAACGATAACGTCTGAACCGAGAGACCGAAGAAGTCTGGCGTGACGGAGAGTAGATTGAACCATCTCTTCGACAAACAGACCTGTGCGATTATGCACAGGAGTTTTTGCTACGATATCCTGGGCCACGAGTCCGATGATTCCGATTTTGATACCGCGAATTTCTTTCATCACGTATGGCTTCACACCTTCCCATTCAACTGTCCGACCAGTCTTAAGTTGGAAAAGGTTGCTGAGTACAAGTGGTGGCGTTGAGGATTTGGTAAATTCTTTGAAGAGATCAATCGAAGATGACATGTGCTTTGGATACTGAAGATTGAAATCAGTCAGACCAAGCGTGAGGGCATCATAATTTTGAGTTTCGTAAAAATCATGAACTATTTTGAGTTCATTCGTGTCAGAAGGAAGAAAATCGCCGGAGTCAACAAGAACCAGATCCTTGTACTGATTGCGGAGAATTTTCAGATACTGAGATAGAACATCCTTACCACCGAGTCTGATTCCGAAACTGTCCTCGATTGGAATCAATCGTCCATGGAGATCATTGGTAGAAGCGATAACAATTCTTTCCTCGCCTTCGGCAAGTTCAGAAATTTTTGGCACTGAAGGCTCTGTGTACAGTTCTTCGTGTCCTTCTTTGACCTGGTTTTTCAGCGCAGCCTTTTTAAAAGTACAGGCCGAAAGGATTAGAGTGATTAATATGAGATTTTTCATCATGTTTTATTCTTTCAGTATGAATGAATCCTGGAGAGTTTATTATAGGCCGCGATCAGATTCGACGCCAGTGAATCGTAGTCTCTTTCACCGTGTGATGTGCTCAGGCTTATCCGGATTACACTGCGTCCAAGGTCATCAGAAATACCCATGGCCTTCAAAACTTTGGAAGTTTCCGGCTGATTATCAGCGCAGGCCGCGGACGTCGTGACAAAAATATCATGCGACTCAAGCTCAATCTGAACGGCCTGGCCATGAAGACCCGGATATCCGATGAGAGTTGTTCCTGCGAGCCTGTCAGCTGCACTCGCGATAACCTTTGCATTCGGACATGCACGGATAACCTTTTCTTCAAATGCTAGTCGCATTTTTTTGAGATCGGGGAGGCGGCTTTTCTCGCGTTCAAACTCTTTCATTGCTACGGCAAGTGTTTCAATGCCGATATAGTTCTGTGTTCCGCCACGCAGTCCATGTTCCTGATAACTTCCGTAAACGTAAGGTCTGAGCTTTGTCGGATCTTTTGCCATTAAAAAACCCGTTCCGGTCAAGGCACCTACCTTGTGTCCAGAGCAGACGGCGAAGTCTACGCCAGATGTCGCAAAGTTGAACTCACCCTTACCAATCAGTTGAGTTGTATCGCAAACGTAATCCACTCCATATTGCTGGCATAATTTTGCAATGGCCTCATAAGGCTCGATCACGCCTGTTTCGTTATTTACGGCCATGATAGATACGAGTGCTATTCGTGCAGAATCTTTTTGGAGTATGTTTTCAAGATCACTAAGATCAATTCTTCCTTCAGCATCTATCAGAACATTTTTTATATTAAATCCGAGTCTCTCTACGAAATAACTGAACGCACTTGGAAGCACAACGTGTTCAACCGGACTGGTGACAATCATTTTTTTCTCAGATGGCGCAAAGCTCAAAAGAGAATGAAAAATATGTGAAAGACCTTCAGATGAACAAGAATTAAAAACAACCTGATCCGGATAACAGCCAACTACATCGGCGATGATCTCGCGGCACTTCTCAATTCCCTTGAAAACTTTTTGCCCCATGGAATGAATGGCATTGGGATTGGCAAAAAGATCGCTATCAATTCTCTTGCGGAGGTATTCGCGTACCGCAGGAAGAAGGGGAGCCGAGCCATTATAATCTGCATAAATCATTTTATCCTCAGGAGATCGCGAGCATCTGATCGAGAGCTTTCAGAGCGAACTTTTTTGTCACGTCATCAACTGTGATGACATTGATAGGTTCACCACGCTCAATCGCGCGGTAGCTTTCCAGGAGCCAACGTGGACGAATGCGATACATCGTCGTGCACAGACACTGATACGGAGATAAAGAAACAACATCCATTTCCGGGAACTGACGTGCGAGCCTGTTCACCAGATTGATTTCAGTGCCGACCGCAAACCTGGTTCCTGGTTTAGCATCACGAATTGTATTCACGATAAAAGAAGTTGAACCGGCGAGGTCAGCACCCTGAACAACTTCAAAGCTGCATTCAGGATGAACGATCAAAACTCTTTCCGGATCTTTTTGTCTCCACAGCTCGATGTGAGATTTATTGAAGCCCTGGTGCACGGAACAGAATCCGTACCAAAGAATGACTTTAGCTTTTTGAATCTGCTCGGGAGTAACTCCACCGTGCTGGCGACGGGGATCGTATACGACCATGTCCTCGAGCTTGATCCCAAGCTTGAAGCACGTGTTGCGACCGAGATGCTGGTCCGGGAAGAAGAGTAGCTTCTCGCCCTGACTCATGGCCCATGTGATAACTTTTTCTGCGTTTGATGAAGTACAGATCGACCCACCCTGTTCTCCGACGAAACTTTTAAGTGCTGCCGTACAGTTGATGTAAGTAACAGGAACAATTTTCTCCGAAGTGCACTCAGTGATATATTTCCAGGCCACATCAATCTCGCGACGGTTCGCCATGTCTGCCATCGAACAACCAGCACGAAGATCCGGAAGAATCACTTTCTGATGAGGTCCTGACAGCATGTCGGCCGTTTCGGCCATGAAGTGCACGCCACAGAACATGATGTATTCGGCATCCTTGATCGCAGCAGCTTTGCGCGCGAGCTCAAGTGAGTCGCCCGTAATATCTGCGAATGCGATAACGTCATCCTGCTGATAATGGTGACCGAGAACAACGACCCGATTGCCGAGCCGTTTTTTTATGGCCGTGAGTTCTACCATAACTTGCTCATCAGAGAGTTCACTTTCGGGAATCTCCGGCATGTGGTCTTTGGATTTTAAATCTTCGTAGATTTCGAGCATTTTATTTTGTCCCACATTTCACAAGCATTGAAAGACTCGTGTCTAAGCTCATTGCTTTGTCATCACCGCCGCTGGTCGTATGCTGGAATGAATGAACGATCTGGTATGTTCCGCATGCTTTTGTGCTGAGCTTGTAGCAAAGAGCAGGTCGAAAGCATTTCACGAGAATGTGTTCAGTTCCATCAGGCCCGGCCAGTTTCAAAATATGGTTCTTGGATTCCTCGACAATCTTTTCGTCATTGATAGCTTCTTTCTTTTCTTGTTCAAGAAGCTTCATTTGCGGACTCGCACATCCAACAACCAAAAAAAGTGCCAAAACCATGACGTTTTTCATTCGAGAAACTCCTGAATCGAATTGGCCTCAACATACTTTATTCTGGCCCGAGTGGCCATAATTAATGTGACGCGCAGGCCAATCGGGATTTATTTGGCCACGCAGCAAAAAAATCTTTGATTTTAATCACATGGCCCTTTGACAGGCCGTTCCCTACAACCCTACAATTTTATTAATAGGACCAATTAACGGACCATCTCAAGTAGGAGTTAGGTTTATGAAAATTATCACCATCGGTAATAACAAGGGCGGCGTTGGTAAAACGATGCAGTGTTATCAACTCGTGTGTCATCTGGCCAACCAGGGACATCGTGTTCTCGCTATCGATCTCGATTCTCAGGCGAACTTAAGTTCCACTCTCGGTGTGAACATTCAGCGCACTCTCATTCCTGAATGGCTCATCGGAGATGTTGGTGTTGAAGAGATTGTTGTAGACGCTCAAGGCGAATACGACTTCTACAAGAACATCAAGCTCATCGCTTCTTCCCGCCATATGGCAAACCTCGCAAAACTTCTCATTCTCTCTGAGAGCGAAGTAAGAAAGTCAGCGGGCCGCAAAGAGCGCCTGATGAAAATGCGTCTTAAAGAACTCGCTGATCAGTTTGATTACGTTGTCATTGATACTCCTCCGATGCTCGGAGATGAATTGATCATGTCACTCGTGGCTTCTGATCTCATTCTCATTCCTACTCAGGCACAGGACTATTCAATTGATGGTCTTGAAGAGCTGATGGATACATTCGAGATTATCAAGGAAACAGAAAATCCATCTCTCGAGTTCTCGATCATTCCAAGCATGGTTAACCCACGCAGAAAAATCGAACGCACTCGTCTCGAAGAACTATCGCAGTCTTTCAACGTCACACCTACGATCAGAAACCTGGTGGACATGCAGGAATCTGTCGCGATGAAAAAGCCAGTGTTCATGTTCGGTAGCAAATCGAAAGGGAAAACGGATTACGAAGCCCTCTGGGATTCCCTCGGGTTGAATTAATTTTAAAAATAGTTTTGGTATTTTAAACATAGAAGTTTTTAAGGAGAGGCCATGGCCAAGGAATTTTCCGCCCGAGTTACCAAGCGTGAAAGAAAAGTTACAGACATTACTTCAGGAATCGATGAAAGAATTCTGAAGGCTAACGATGCTAAACTCCTTCGTGGAGCTCAGCTCGCTAACATCGCTCTCGATTCGATCGTTGTAAGAGACCAGGTACGCACGAAGTTTAACGATGAATCTCTTCGTGAGCTCGGCGAGAACATTAAAGTTAACGGATTGATTCAACCCCTTGTCCTTCACCGCGAAGGAAATAATTTTGTTCTGATCTGTGGTGAGCGTCGCTACCGCGCGATGACGATTATTGAGATGCGTGAAGCTCCTTGTTTCATCCTCGAGAACAAGACGAAAGAAGAACTGATGGCCATTCAGTTCTCCGAGAACCAGGCCCGCGAAGACCTCCATTACATCGACCAGGCCGATTCAATTTTCGGTTACCAGAAACTCACCGGCACTTCAGAGCGCAAGATCACTGCTGCTCTCGGGATCTCGAAATCAGAAGTTCATCGTTGTCTCATGATCGCGAAACTTCCGAGAGACCTCAAGGAATCTGCCAAGCAATTCAACACTGAGAAGTATGTTCTTCTTGAGTGGGACGAACTTCCTAAAAATGAATTCAAGGACGAGATCAAAGGCCGCATTCTTTCTGGTGATATCACCAAGAGAGTTCAGCTCAAGCGGATCATCTCTCAGCTGCAAATTGAGAAGCCTAAGCGCAAGAAGAAGGACGATTCTGTGGAGAAACTGATGAAGGTTCTCAAGACGCAGATGAAAGATCCGAAACTTCAGGAACGCGCCAAGGCCATGATGAAAGAACTTGCGGGTGAACGGATTCACTAAAAAAATAAGGGCCCCTTACAGGGCCCTTTTTTTTGTTCGTATCTTATTTTAAAAAAACTAGCGAACTACTTTCAAAGAATTCGCATCGATCTGCCCGTATACCGTTTTTGTCACATCAGTTGTCTGAACAACCACACGACCATTCCATTCAAGGCCGATCACAGCGTAGTAAACGTTATTGAGACCAACCGTCATGTCACCAACACAGACCGGACCGTAGTGAGTCTGAGCGCAGCCATTCGTGCGTGCAACTGCATTGGCAGGAATGTAGTAGCGCTGACCAGCGTACGGCGTGCGGACTTCGAGAGTTCCGTTTGATCCCCCAAGAACTTCGTATTCGTTACCGTTGTAGAGAACATAGTCGCCAACGTAGATGATGTTTGGATCACGAGCATCCGGTTGTGGACGGTAATCTGGTCTTGTATCCGGACGACGATCGTCGCGGTAATCAGGTCTCGGTTGTGGACGTGGTGTTGTAGGAGTCGCTGGACCCGGATTCGGATTCCACTGAGGGCGAGTTGGCCCCGTAGGCCCAGGATCATTCACTGAACCATTGCGATTGATTGTTCCGCTTGCAGAGCCTGAACGTGGAGGAGTTTGTGCGAGTGCTAGACCCGACAACGTAAATGCAATGAATGCTGTAAGCAGTTTCATAAATCCCCTTTGAAAGATGAGGATTTTTACTCCCAGCTAAACCATAGGAAAAGCGATACTTGGGACTTATGAAAATATTTTGGAGTGGCCACGTCTTTATGAAGACATAGCCCCCGTTTTTTTTACTTAACCACCACGAAATCCGCTGGGCTGATGTTCGTTAACACCGATGTCGAACTTTCAGTCGTCTCAATAATCACTTTTTGGTTATGCTGGATTGCCAGAACTGTGAAGTATCGATTGCCAGAGAGAATAGTGTTCCCAACGCAAACCTGCTCATTCTTCGCATTCATGGTACAACCTTTACCGACAGCAACTTCTCTCAGGTCAACAGCGTTCATGTTGATCACACCTTTCTCAGATTTCGTGATCAGTTTTCCGTCCATTGTGATTCCTGCAACTGCTTCCATCTTCCCTCTCGGAATATGGTAAACCATGTCCGGAACACAAATGCTCATTGAGCAACCGCGGGTTACAGAAACTTTATCTCTCTTCACGCGAACGATATCTTTTTTTCTTCTGTTGCCGTCTTGTTTCTGAATGTCGATGTTGCTTCCATCAGTGTCTACAACAATGAAAATTGCGCCTGCCATGATAACAGTTTCGCCGATTTCAATTTCTCTCTTACCGTCGAAAGTATCTGTGTAAGTTGTTCCGCGATCTGTGAGGATTGGTCTGTCAGTGATCGAAAATGGATCAACTTCGAGGCGTGGTTGCCCGTCGCGGTTATCATTTCCATTCCATGAAGGCCTTGTAGATGTCGGTCTTGAATCTGAAGGCTGCACGCGACCGGATGATCTTCCTGAAGTTGGTGGGCCACCGCTACCTGAATTGGGTTGAGTCGGTTGCGGAATAGGATTCCATTGAGGACGAGTTGGTGGATTCGGTATGGGTTGAGGTGCCTGAGCTGCGAAAACTACCCGACAAATTGGCCGCATCGAAGGGTTCAGTCTGATCGATTCCACACACCGGTTATATCCAGAAGCACAATTACGGTCCGTCCAGTTAGGCTGACCCTGGGTGAAGATGACTCTCACATAGCCCTGATAATCTACCATTTCTGTCTGGCAGCTATCAGCGAGAGCTCCAACGCTCACCAAAAAAATCAACCCTGCGAAAAAGGCCTTATTCATAAATGTCTCCGATGGATTTTTCTAAGCTGTATCATAGGAAAAGACGGACAGAGCATGGCCTGAAGAAGTTACACGGCGGGGCGTCAATTCGGACTCTCTTCCTTGGCATTAGGCTTGCTCCATACCACTGTAAGAGAATCCTTTTTTACCTAGACGACAGAATGTTTTCGGGCACTTAGGGAGATCCAGGGGTTGTAAAAAATGGTTAGATTTTGGTCACTTTTGAAAAAGTATCCAAGGATTAGACAGGTTGGGCTGGTAGCATGCCTCATCACTACATCCTACGCTCAGGGGCAATCGTCCCCGGTGACTTCTGCTGTTGTCTCAAGAACACCCGCCAGTTACATCCCGGATGACGATGTCATCGTGAAGCCGGTCGATAATGAAATCACTTTTTACCAGCGTTTCGTTCTTTCAGATCAATCCGACGATGTTGTGCGATCACGAAACCAGCTCAAGGTTTGGCAAGATAACCAGACATTCTCTGAGCAGTACGGCATGGATTCATCTCTCCAAGGTTCAGCTTATTTCGTTCCGACTCAGGAAGTGAAACTCGAATATTTTAAGACTAGGTACATGCGTTATCTGAGAAGCAAGGGTGAGCAGCCGTTCAAGGATATGCCGAAGACCTGGTACCAGGAATTTCGTGCGTCCAACGAAGTTGATACCATCGATGAACTCGAATCACGTTTCAAGAAAACGAATAAGACGACTCGCTCTGGAAATGCTCTTCCAAAAGCATTTCAGGAAAAAGAAGTGAAGATCACGAAGAAGATGAAGTTGATTTTCCAACCTCGTCTGGATCAGGGTCTTGTGATCGTCGGATTTAAGACGCCTGTTGCCTATGCCCGTGCATGGGTCGCAGCAAACGGTCAATCAGAAGTTAACATTCAGCAAACATATGACTCAATCGGCATGCGTATTATGTATAACCATTATCTTGATACGGGGAAGTACTTTACTTCATTGGACCAACGCTTAGTGGATAATGTTTATGCGCGGGTCACCAGCAACAAAGATCCAACTGGCGTTAAAATTAAGAGCAAAAGCGGCGAAGATAATTCCTTCATGCTGCTCTATGCTACTCAGTTCTAGCACGCCTTTTTTCTAGCCTCCCAAAAGCTCCAGCAGTAAACTACCCCAACTCAAATTTTGATAACGGGAGTAGTTATGAGTCTCTTCGAGAGCCCATTTTTTCAAGATGCATTTTCTCAATTAGAATCGGCCGGCGCCACGATGAAAATGGATCCGAACGTTCTGGAACGTTT
Organism: Bacteriovorax stolpii; assembly: GCA_945883845.1. GTDB lineage: Bacteria > Bdellovibrionota > Bacteriovoracia > Bacteriovoracales > Bacteriovoracaceae > Peredibacter. The sequence goes on from CAMCYI010000005.1 coordinate 32,277, forward strand.
GAAATATCCTAAACGTGCTTTGCAGGTTTCAGTTCCTGTTCGTCTTGATGACGGCACAGTGAAAGTGTTTGAAGGTTACCGCGTTCAACATAGTTTAACGTTGGGCCCAGGTAAGGGTGGTATTCGCTACCATCCGCATGTTTCTCTCTCTGAGACAGCAGCTCTCGCGATGCTCATGACGTTCAAGTGCGCACTCGTAGGCCTTCCTCTTGGTGGAGCGAAGGGTGGGATTAAAGTTGATCCTACAGACATGTCACGTGCTGAGCTTCAGGCGATGACGAGACGATACACAACTGAGATCGCGATGATCATCGGCCCGGATAAAGATGTTCCTGCTCCGGATATCGGAACTGATGGACAGACGATGGCGTGGCTCATGGATACTTATTCGCAGCTGAAAGGTTACGCAGTACCAGGAGTTGTGACTGGGAAGCCGGTTGCGATCGGTGGATCTCTTGGTCGTGCGGAATCAACCGGTAAAGGTGTTGTATTCTGTATCAACTTTGCTTACGAAAAACTCAACCAGAAAATCACAAACTCTACGACAGTTGCGATTCATGGTTTCGGTAAAGTAGGGATGCCAGCCGCTCACGATCTTCACTCACAAGGTGCAAAAATCGTAGCGATCTCTGACGTTTCAGGTGCGATCTACAATGCAAAAGGTTTGAACATTCCTGCTGCCACTGAATGGGTACGTAACCGCAAACTTCTCCGAGATCTTCCTGACTGCGAACATATCACGAACGAACAGCTCCTCGAGCTTGACGTTGATATTCTGATCCCGGCAGCGATCGACGGTGTCGTCACAAAAGATAACGCTCATAAAGTAAAAGCTCGCATGATTGCTGAAGGTGCCAACGGCCCTCTCACTCACGAAGCTGTTGATATCATCACTGATCGCGGTGGACTCATCATCCCGGATATTCTTTGTAATGCCGGTGGTGTGATTGTGTCTTACTTCGAGTGGGTACAAGGTCTTCAGATGTTCTTCTGGGACCTCGATACTGTTAATAAAAAACTTCACGACATCATGAAGACGGCGTTCGATGTTGTCTGGAAGGCCAAAGACACTTACAAATGCAACATGAAGCAAGCGGCGTTCATCTCCTCTCTGTCTAGAATCGAAGGTGCGATGAAACTCCGTGGAATGTGGCCAGGTTAGTAGCTAATTTTTGGATTAACCTCAGTCTTTTATTCTATTTTTCAGATCGACTTTTAAGCCATAAATTCCCGTTCATCTAACCAATGAACGGGAGTTCTCATGAAAGCCTTAATCCTCGCCCTCTCACTTCTATCTACTCAACTCTACGCTGCTAATATCTGTAAATTTGAAACGTCATATGACTTCATGGAGCACGCTGAAAAATCGGAAATGATCCATTCCCGCACAGAAGCGACTAATAAATTTTCTCCCGTTGATCGTAAGATGGTTTTTGCCATGATGGTTGAGTACGGCAAAACTTGGCAGACTTTCAAAGATGAAGCGGCCGCCATGCATGACTTTCTTGATTTCTATGAAGGTGAAAAAACTCCCGGCACGAACGCCGGCGAAATTATTCGTTTCCGCGAGGGTACAAAAACGATCGCTCTGGTCCATTTCTGGCCTGGCGATAATGAGTTCGGCGCCTATTTCGAAGTTCTGAGTAACGGAACATTCAAAAAAATCGCGACAATCGGCGATGGCGACATCTACTGCGAATAAAGTTTACTCTCATTCAATATGCTTTAAACTAGGAGAATGATTTTCATTCTCCTGGTTCCGTTATGGGCCTTCGCTCATGTCATTCAAGATGACGTCACGATGACGTCCAAAGAGCGCTTCTCTTTCAAATCTGTCTGCTCAAAGATGGTCTCCCACGAAAGTCCACTGATCGAATATATTTCCGGTACGGAGATCGACTGCATGGGAAAGAAAGTGAAGGCTTCTGACTTCTGTGAAAAGACCATGGCTACAGATCCGTATTATCTTCGTGCTTCTTTCGATGAAGACACTAAGGAAGCTGTCTGTGTTAGTGGAAAAAAAGTTCTCTTCAAGTATCTTTGTGTGAAACTCACCGATAAAGAGCTTTGCAGTCGTGAAGCTAAGGATAGCTGTAAGGTTATCCGCGAGAAACTCGCAAAACGCCTCGATAATGTTCATGCGTCTTTCACGAAGAATGAAAAAGGTATCAAGCAGCTGAATTGTTACTACGAGAGTCCGGGAATCGAAAAAAGCTTATGAGCGATTATAGAAAACATTTTGGTAAAGATGCCCGCGGTAAGTTACTTCTAAAGAGTGAGGTAACTCTGCCTAAGAAGAAGAAAAATGTCATGATGAATCTCATCAAGAGCATTATCGGCCAGCAGCTTTCTGTGACTGTTGCCCGAGTGATCAACGCCCGATTTGTCGCTCTCTACAATGGTAAAGATCCCAGTTCAGATCAGATACTAGAAACCTCCCACGAAGATCTTCGTAAAATTGGTCTTTCAAATAATAAAGCGAATTACGTTAAAAATGTGGCCCAGTTTTTTAAGGACAACCACATCACATCCGCGAAACTGGCGAAAATGAGCGATGACGAGATCATTGAATTTCTTTCACAGATCAAGGGTGTGGGAAGATGGACAGTCGAGATGATTCTGATCTTCACTCTCGGGCGTGAAGATGTCTTCGCTCTTGATGATCTTGGAATTCAGAAAGGCATGATCAAGCTTCATCGTTGGAAAGAATTGGATAAGAAAACTCTCAGAGCGAAAATGGTCAAAACTTCAGAGAAATGGTCACCTTATAGAAGTTTTGCCTGTCTTCATTTGTGGGGATTGTTGGACGCATGAAAATAATTTTTTTCTTTCTGTTAATTTCAACTTCTGCGTATTCTTACACTGACATAGTTAATCTCAACGGTCTTGGTACTGAGATGATAACGATGGGTACAGGCCTTGCAAGAACCGGATCGACCGGTGCGGTGTATTCAAATCCTTCTCTCCTTTCAGATCTTTCAAAGGTAAAAAAATTTACCTCGACCAACGTGATTGTCTCCCAGAAGGAAAACGACTCCTCAACCCGGACGGACTTCAAGCCTGAAGTCATTCCATTGTTCGCAGGGAATTCTAAAGGTGACGGCCATTCTGGCTGGGCCTATGGCCTGTATTCTGTGAAATTTCGCTATCAGTCTTCTTTCTCAGCTGGTTCTGATAAATCAAAATATGAAGGTGAATTCTCTCAATTGGGTCTTCTCGCAGGGTACGGAAAAAAAATTGATGACCAATGGTCGTGGGGTATTCAGATCGAAGCAAACCGGGGAACATCCGAAGTCTCTGGTAAGTCGTCAGGTTCTCAATCGGGGTTTAGCTACAGCGGAACATTTGAACAGGAATCGAGCATCTGGTCTGCTAACATGGGTCTGGGTACGAATATAAAAGGCGACAACTGGTCACTTGGTGCCTCTGCAAAAATGAACATATTGAAGTTCGGCCACCGTGAAAGCTCAAAGTCTGAAATTAAAACCAGTACAGGACAGACTTACAAAGAAGAATTTGAAACGACAAAAGCAAAAATTATTCCGAGAATTGGAATCGGAGCCTTCAGGAGATTTTCATTCACAGATTGCTACTCGGATTTACTTTTCACGCCGAGGTACACAGACCCGGATACCGATAAGCAAGTGAACCCGTCGTTTACAATTCGTAACAGCTTTGAGCAGATGCCTTCAGGTTCTTCGTATGTTTTCTACGAGGGAATTGGATTCACGCCCGGTACGAGCAATGCAAATGATTCTAAGAACGAAAGTTTTTCCGGGTCTTTGGGTGTTTCTGAAAAAGGTGAACATTCGTTAGGCTACGGAGGATTCACTTATTCCCGTGACCTATTCAGCTCCGGCAACACTCAGTATCTTCTTACTTTTGGAACGACTTTCGATTATTAACATTCATTTTGTTGCTGCAGTTTTCCAGCACCCCTGAAATTCTCCAAGCTTAGATTTTTGAAAGTTGGATTCATAATTGCTTCTGAAGGGTTCAGGAGACATTCATGGAAACACAACTGCAGACCTGCTACTTTACAAAGAAAGGCCCGTTCCTTATCACTCTTTTTGGTTATGCTACAAAAAGCGTGCCGGGCCTTGAGATCAACGGTCTCGGGAAATACGGAAAAGCGATTAAAGAGAAAATCGTTTTTGTAACCCGCTCCCGCCAACTCCAGATTCCATTGAAGCGATTTGTTCTGAATGTGGAAATGACAGATGACCTTGGTGATCTCGAGACAAATTCCGTGAAGTGGCTGGAATATCCTTTATTACTCCACTATTGGTTTCTGGCGGGTCTACTGCCTATTTCAAAACTCGATAACTGCCTCGCTGTGGGATCCCTATCACCGAGTGGGCTGGTCGAAGAACCCCTTAATCCTTCAGTTCTAAGTCTATGTGAAGACTTTAAGCTTCACCTGATAGCCTCTTCCGGTGGATGGGAGAGTCCGTGCGGAGTCATTGATGGGAGAGATCTCTTCTCTGGGCTGACTGAGCTCGAGTACAAGGTGAAGGCCGTGTGAGGCATCATTTTGCCGCCTTGGTCGGAAATCGATCGCTGGATATGATGAAGTGGGAGTATTTCATGAAAAGCCTCATTCCGTTTCTCGTCGTATTGGCATGTCTATTTTCATTCAGCAGTTTCGCTGTTGATGAAGGCATTCGTCTTCAATGGAATTGTGATGTCCGGAATCGCGGAGACATGCCTAAGAAGAAAAATATCACTGTCACCGTAGAGAACGGAAGAGTTGTCTATCGTCCGGATATTTTTTCAATGCCATTCAGACCCGCTAATATTTTTCGGATCGTGAAGCCCCGGACAAATGCGGAAATCCCGAATTGTCTTCGCAATTTTACACAGCAGCTGAACTACGCCATCAATCTTCACCAAAGAGATTGTACCGATCGCACAAACCCTCTTTGTCGTGAAGAACTCGAAGGTCATTTAAAAGCTGAAATCCGCCGAAGTAAGTTTTATCAGAAATATCGGACTGATCTTTCTGCTGTCGAGAGTGATTTAGGTCCTGCTTTACCTGAGTCGACTCCGTCACCGAGACCGACCCGTGTTCTGATCAGAAATACCGGATCAAAAAGTAGCTCCTTCGGACCTGCCACTGCTGATACAGCTCAAGCAAGTTTTTCTTCAGGCCCACGAACCGTAAGATTGGAAAGAGGGCGTAACACAGACAATTCTGCGATGTCTTCAGACGCCACTGAGAGAAGGATCCAGGATTACATCCTTGATAATCACGAAGCACTTGCCGTTGAATATCCTGACTACCGTCGCAGATGCACAGGCAACTCTGCGATCAATGAGGGAACGCCATGGTGTCGTGGAAAGAAGACAAGATTCGACAGAATGCTTGGTCAACTGAATGAACTTTTCGATGCTCTTCCGGATGGAACGATCAATCGTTCACTGTCTCTCATTGGCACAGGAGACGCTCTGTCATGTTTACTTCCTCAGACATCAGGTGTGGCCAGCATTGAAGACCTCATCCGTACCATTAACCGAAGAACTGACTGTGAAAGTCTCGAGCCCGGTGATGAAAAACTAGTTCCTGGTGGAGCACATTTTCTCCGGCGCCCTGATGGGAACTACGAAGCGACTTTAAACATTAATTTTGTCCCGTTAGCGGGCGTAGAGATGACTGGTGAGCAAATGCACGCCAAAGTACGTGACTGCATGGCCACGGCCAATCCGTTCTTCAAAGCGTCTGACGGACGTTCGAATCTCAATATTTTGATTAAGTCCCCGGCTGAAGTCGCCCGTGATTCACGTCCCGGGTCTACACCAACTGTTAGAACGATTTCTATCGTTCCGGAGACTCATTTTGGTACCTCTGGTGTGTCCGGAAATACTGCAGAATTCAGACCGAGCTTTGATTGCCCGGGAATGATTCATGAATTTCTTCATCATCTTGGTTTGCATGACGAATACCATGAAAGTAGAGACGGCTCTCAGCCTGGTCAGCTTCATCCTGTGACAGGTCGTTCTTATCAGATTGAAAATGGCTGCCGTCTTACGCCGACTTATCCCTCTGTTATGGATGCATCTTTCCGGGCCTATAATTCTGCAAGACCTAATAAGCGGGTTTGTGAATGTCGTCCTACTGATGCTTCCTGCAGAAATACTCTTCTAGGTTCTGCACCCGAAGATGCACGTATCCGTCAGTATATGGCGACTCAATCTCCGGGAGAGGTCTTTGGGCTCTTCACGACCAGTCATTGTACAGTCACTGATGTTCCTGACTCAGCTCCGATGAATGAGCCTGACAGAGGTATCAATATTCAGGAAGCTGGCCAGGGCATGGTGAGACTCGAATGGCGAAGTATCGGGTACAGTGGTAACAAAATGAAGGCCTTCAGAAAGCAAGTCAACTGCCAGTGTCCCGCAGGAAATGAAAACTGTATCCGTAAGCTTGCAACTGGTGTGATCGATCTCAGAAAAAATACACCAAGCTATGACTGTAATCCTGTGATGCAGGTTGCGGCAGGAGTGGACGCTTCTGCCTATCCCGATGCCACTCAGGTTGTAGACGGACGACTCGTCCAGTACTCACCTCCAACTATCCCTTCAATGATCGCACCCAATCAGTTTGACCGGATCATTCGTGGTGCTTGTCCTGACGGAGGATCTGGCACATACAACTATTGCAGAGAGTTTGCGAACATACCGAAGGACAGTGCAAAATGCCTGAGCATGCGCCCTGGTCTCACAGCTAACCAGTGTCTTGGAGTTAATGAATGAATACTTTATTTATCCTTCTCTTTTTATCACTCAGCGCCCACAGCTCGATTCTCCAGAAAGTACGGAGCACACCTGAAGCTTCCGAGTCTCAGGCATTTTTTGTCGAGAAGGATTCCGCTCACTACCAGAAGAATACGAATCTTTTTGATCAGCCCAGAAGAGATTTCGCCTTTGGAACGTTCGTTCTTAAAAATCGTAATTCTTCATATGCATCCATACAGGCACACCTCAAGGCACTTGGTGAACAGTTCCGTAACTCAGATAAGTTTTTAAAAACGAAGGGTATGAGTTTTAACGAACTATCCGGCGAAGTGCGCCACCTTACAGTGTTTGTCATCGATGGCTTTACTGTGAAGCCAGATTCAAAGTATTTTGGTGAGCTGGATAAGCTCTTTGCACAACTTCAAACTCTCGAATGGAAGCTGCGCGATGGATATAGTTTCTCGAAAGATTTTCTGAGTGTGGAGAAAGTTGAAAAGGAAAAAGTTCTCGTGAAAGAAACTTTTACGGAGAGTTTTTTCTGCCAGAAAGGCATGTGCGCTTACCGCGGCTACGGCCCCATCTACAGGAACTAATCAGATCGACAGCGTCTCCGCCAGCTTCTGGTACTCTGTGAAATTGTGATCTGATTTCGTAATGCAATTTTTCATGTCATTCAGGCCGACTTTCCCGGCATTAAACACAGTGACCACTGGAAACTTATTATCCATCAGCGCATGAATCGCCAGGTTACCCATTTGCGAAGCAATGAACCGGTCGTCCGCCGTCGGGCTTCCGCCGCGCTGAATGTGACCAAGAATCGCGACGTGAGCATCCATGTGATACATGTCCCTGAGCACATGCTGGATCTCGTAGCTTCGGCCAGCAACCGGACCTTCAGCAACGATGATAATGGAGGATTCTTTGCCGCGCGCGACCCCGCGCTGAATATCGTCAAAAATTTTCTGATGGTTCACTTTCTCGTGCGGAAGAAGAATGTTTTCCGCACCTGTGCAAACACCGACTTTGAGAGCGATTGCCGAAGAATTTCTTCCCATCACTTCAACGAGGAACGTGCGTGCGTGCGAGTGGGCAGTGTCACGGATTCTATCCACGGCTTCGATCGCCGTTTCAACGGCGGTGTCAAAACCGATGGTGTATTCAGTCCCTGAGATATCGTTATCAATGGTTCCCGGGATTCCGATTACGGGAAACTGATGTTCATTCCAGACGGACATTGCTCCGTTAAAAGATCCGTCACCACCAATGATGATGAGGGCCTCAATTCCCTGGGCTTTCATGATCTCAACAGCAGTCTTGCGGAAATTAGGTTTCATGAATTCTGGAGATCGCGAAGTCTGAAGGATTGTTCCTCCACGCTGAATGATATTACCCACACTCGAAAGATTCATCGGCGAAAATTCACCGCGAAGAAGTCCTGCATATCCACGTCGGATCCCAGTCACTTTTATGCCCTGAGAGATCGCTGTCCTCACGACCGCGCGAATCGCACAGTTCATGCCTGGTGCATCTCCGCCGGAACATAGTAAACCAATGTGAGTGAAGGCCATGTTGATCCTTTAATTAAAAATGGGCTGCCCAGTCCAGTCTTTCGGTTTCGGGATATTCAGGATTTTAAGCAGTGTGGGTGCTACGTCTTTCAGTGCCATCACTTTATTTTCCTGGTTCAGCATCACTGCCTGATCTTTGAGCTTCGGATGGATCACGCAGAATGGAACTTCTGAGTCTGAGTGAGAGGTATGCTGTCCGCCTTCATCATAGGCCATCTGGTCAGCGTTTCCGTGATCGGCCGTGATGACCATCGTAATGTTGTTCTCTTCACATTTCTGCGCGATCTGGCCCATGCAAATATCGAGAGTCTCAACGGCCTTGACCGCAGCATCGAAATTTCCGGTGTGCCCGACCATGTCTGCGTTGGCGAAGTTTGCAACATAAAGAGAGATCGATTTATCATCGAGTTTAGCAATGAGATTTTTCGCGACTTCGAAGGCGCTCATCTCTGGCTTCAGATCGTAAGTCGCCACATCTCGCGGCGATTGAACGAGGCACCGCTCTTCACCTTCAAACGGTTTTTCTTCGCCACCGTTGAAGAAGTAAGTCACGTGCGCGTATTTTTCTGTCTCAGCAATCTTGAATTGTTTTCTATGCAGGCTTGCGAGGTACCAGGCCAGGGTACCGGAGAGTTTTTCTTTATCAAACAGCACTGGAAGTTCAGGACACTCATCCGGAACATACGGTGACATACAGAGGAAGTAGCCAGGCTTCACTGGAACAGGAAATTCCTTGAAACCTTTTTCATTCATCGCCAAAGTCATTTGACGGGCGCGGTCCGGGCGATAGTTGAAGAAGAAAACTGAATCGCCATTACGAATCGCACCTTCTTCATTGAAAAGAGCAGGTGTAATAAATTCGTCGTAAAGGCCTTTTTTGTATTCAGCAAGAACGTACTCTTCAGGCTTCATCGAGGTCTTTTCGCCGGCGCCAGTCAACATCTTGTAAGAGCGCTCAATTTTTTCCCAGCGACGATCGCGATCCATACCGATCGAGCGGCCTTGCATGCTTGCAAAATAAAATCCTGGATGCTGCAGAATTTCTTTAACGTAATGAACGCCTTTATCCCTGGCCGTGTCTCTTCCATCCGTGAAGGCGTGGAGAAACACCTGGATATCACCGTGCTGTCTGAGGAGACGCAGAATTTCTTTCAGGTGATTAATGTGCGCGTGAACTCCACCGTCAGAAAGAAGGCCCAACAAGTGAAGACGTTTTGTGCCTTTTCTGGTGACTTCAATGAGTTCATTAAAACGAGGCATGTCTTTAAACGTATTGTTGGCGATGGCCTCATTAATGCGAACAAGATCCTGTCTCACCGGTCTTCCGGCACCAAGATTCAAATGTCCCACCTCAGAGTTGCCAGCAACACCTTTTGGTAACCCCACAGCTTCTCCACCAGGTTGAATCGTGGTGAAAGGGTAGTGAGCAAAAAGTGAATCGATATTTGGTTTATGTGCGGCTTTGATGGCGTTCTTATGATCCAGTGGATTCATACCGTAGCCATCAAGGATCACGAGAAGTGCGCGAGGGCTGAGTCCTTGAATTGAATGCATGCGAGTTCCCTAGTTGTGATAAGGGTGTCCCGTTCGGATGGTTTGCGAGCGGTACAACTGTTCTACTAGAAGTATTCTCGCCAACTTGTGGGGGAAAGTCAGCTCTGAAAGGGAGATGCGCTCCTGGCAAAGGTTGAGAACTTCGTCAGAGAAGCCCTCTGCTCCCGCGATCACGAAAAAGACCCGGTTTTGACGCTCAAAAAGGTCCCGGCACCACGCTGCGAAAGCAACTGATGTACTCCGCTTTCCCCATTCGGTCATGCAGATGATGTGTGAGGGTGAGCCCTGAGAAAGGTCACGGATTTTTTTCAGGATAGCTTCACCTTCAGCATTTTTATTTTCCGCTGTGGCCTTCACTTCGTGAATCTGGAGATCGGGATTGTTGATACGCTTGAGGTAATCGGATTCCACCGCTTCCAGAGAGGAATCTTTCAGTTTGCCGACGACGATCAAATGAATCGTCTTCGCCATGACCTAGAAATAACCTTTGAGGTCCGGCTTCTCTGTAGTCACTTGGGTTGGCTTCCCGAAGTAGAACTCTTCCGGAATTTTCACCTGAGCATTTTTCATATAGATGAGATCGAGGTCGTACACATCTCGGCTCGGGCCATTGAAAACGTGAACGAAAATATCACCGGTATCGATGAGGATCCAGTCAGCAGACTCGTATCCTTCGAAAGAAACGATTTTAGCATTATGAAGTTTAAGATTGTTGGTCACTTCGTCGGCCATGGCACGACACTGAGTCGCGTTCTGGGCCGTCGCAATCACCGAGTAGTCACAAAGCGAAGTTGACTTTCTCATGTCGAAAATTTTCAGGTTATCGCCTTTGTAATTGGCAAGAATCCAGGCAGAGGCCATAGCGTGATTAAGTGGAAACTCATAATTCTTGTTTCCTACAACTTTATCAACTTCACCTTTAACGTACTCATTTACGGCCATGATTTACCTTCTTATTTTCTTCTTCGATTACTTCTTTGGTTTTTAACATAAGTTGCTTCAGGATATCAATGTTTCGCCCGGAAACACCTGAGATCGGAAGGACCTTCCGGTCGAGCTGCTCTTCCATGTGAGAGCGGAATTTCTCGATCTCATCTTCCGTCATTGCATCGATCTTGGTTAAGCAGACGATTTCTTTTTTCAAGAGCAGATCAGGATTGTATTTCTCAAGTTCCATACGAATCGTTGCATAGGCCTCAATCGCTTCGAATACTTCAATGAACATCGAGCAATCGACGAGGTGAACAAGAGCAGATGTTCTTTCAATGTGTTTCAGGAACTTGATCCCGAGGCCTTTACCTTCGGCTGCACCTTCGATGAGACCTGGGATATCTGTGACCACGAGGGTTTTTTCACCAAGCTCGACCACACCGAGGTTTGGTTCAATCGTAGTGAAAGGATAGTCCGCAATCTTAGGTCGAGCAGCCGAGATGGCGCTGATCAGAGTTGATTTTCCTGCGTTCGGAAGTCCGATGAGGGCAATGTCTGCGAGGAGTTTCAACTCAAGATGTATCTTGATCGCAGTTCCCGCTTCACCATTCTGGGCAAAGTTAGGAGTCTGCTGAACAGAAGTTTTAAAGGCTGCATTGCCTTTTCCGCCACGTCCACCTTCCGCAGCAATAAATTGCTGACCGTGTTCAGTGACATCAAAAATAATTTCGTTAGTTTCTTTGTTTGTGATGAGAGTGCCGATAGGTACCTTCAGCGTGAGGTCTTCGCCTGTTGCCCCTGTCATTTTCGATCCGCCACCGTTAATGCCGGCATCTGCTACGAACGTCTTGAGACCTCTGAAGTGCATGAGGGTGTTGAGGCCTTCATCGCCTTCAAAAATGATATTTCCGCCCGGCCCGCCGTCGCCACCATCCGGGCCTCCGAGTGGCACGTATTTTTCACGGCGATAACCGACGAAACCTTTTCCGCCGTTGCCTGAGATCACTTCAATATCTACTTCGTCGATGAATTTCATAAGTCCTAAAAAAAAGAGGGAGCATTGCTGCTCCCTCTCTATCGTGAATAACTTTAAAGATCAAATTATGCAGGAATAACAGAAATGATTTTCATCGATTTGTTGTAGAAGCCGAACTTTACTTTGCCTGGAACCATAGCGTAGATCGTGAAATCACGACCCATCTTTACGTTCTGGCCTGGATGAAATTTAGTGCCTTTCTGACGAACAATGATCATTCCTGTAATAACGTCTTCGCCGCCAAACTTCTTCACACCACGCATTTTTGGGTTAGAATCCCGGCCGTTGGATGTACTACCACCCGATTTCTTATGTGCCATATGCTTATCTCCTAAACTTTCTTTTTAAAATTAAAAATTACTTCGTAGCTGCTTTCGTAGTTGTCTTAGCTTTTGCTTCTGCTTTAGAAACTCCGCCTTTGCCATCGTTGATTTCAGTGATCAAAAGACCAGTGTAACACTGACGGTGACCATTCTTACGACGTGAACCACCTGGCTTACGTTTGAGAACGAGAATTTTACGAGTGCGGCCTTGTCTTACAACTTTCGCTGTAACTTTAGCTCCGCCAACAACTGGAGCACCAACGATTGTTGTTGTTCCGCCAACGAGAAGGACTTGATCGAAATCAACCATCTTGCCGACTTCTGCTTCAATTTTTTCAACATCAATAAGATCGCCAGCTTTTACTTTGTACTGGTGTCCTTTGATTTCCACGACCGTATACATGAGAGACTCCTTAATAAAGAACCACCTGACGGGGAGACACTGCTGCCTGCTTTGATCCCTAGGTGAGTTTAATTTGAAGGACATTTTTAAGGGTTTTCGCCGCATAAGTCAACGTTTTACAGCCCTTAGCTCAGCTCACGATGGAGATGGGGGCGCACTGGCCTGACTGGCAGTGTTAGAGAGTGCTCTATGTGGCGGAGATTTCTAGAAGAAAGCTCTCAGCGCTCCACCGAGATCTGTGGTCACGAGTTTCTGAGCAGGATTATCTGTCGATGATCCTTTGCCCACTGGAGAGAAGCCGAAGAGCTCAGCTTCCAAACTGTGGCCAAGATCGAAAGTCGCTTTAGCGATGCCGTAATTGAATCCCGTCTTGATGTCGTTGATGAGAGTCGCGGATACTTTCACCAGCGGATGAACTTCGTAAGTGTTCGCGATTGCCGCAAAATATTCGCTGGGTAAGAAACGATCACCAAAGTTGAATGTGGTGAAATCCTCAAAGCGATTTTTCTTCTGATGGCCGCCTTCAAAGCGGAAGTGCCATTTATTGGTAAACTGCTGATCGAATCCGAGAAGAACATCCCAGAGATCGTGAGAAGGATCATCATTTACAAATTTTGTCTGATAGAGAGTCTGTGCGAAGACCAAAGCTTCACTCAGCCGATAGCTGATCTGGCCGCCGATCTTGTCACGATTCTGATCTTCTCCCCCGACGTAATCGAGTTGGAGCTGATCATTGGCCTGGTACTCGCCGTGAACCCAAACGGTGCGATCAATTTTTCCATCGTAGTTTTCAATGCCCTTATCACCGAGGAGATAAAACTCGAGGATGTGGTGATCGTTCATGTAGAAGCGCACTTCACCACCGTCATTTCCCTGGGCCACCTGCTGAATCGATGTGAGACCAGTCGGCTGGTTGAAAGGATTGATCGGGTTAAAGATTTCACCCTGGCCGTAGTTGATGTAAAAGCGGCCTACGATGATCGTCTGTTCGTCGTTGTCCCACTCGTAGAAAAACTTGTTGAGTACTGATTCCGTCTTATCGTGATCCGTCTGACTTTTGTGCTGAAGCTGGAATACATCCCGGGCGACGAGTTTACGAGGGAAAGTCATGATCTGAGGGGCGACGTAGCCATTTCGGTAGAGTTCAGAGTTCGTATAGCGAACAAACCAGTTTGTATCGATGAATGAGTTGTTATCGAACTCCACTTTTCCATCGAGGTTCCCGTAAACGAGATGAAACTTTTCCTTGTTCCAGTCCTGGAAAAGATCTTCTTTTGCCTGCTCGTTGTTCATTGACTCACGTGTCTGGGCCTCAACATTACCAGTAAGGTCCGCGCGCATGGCATTGGCGAAAGTGGGAAGAAGAAGAATGAGAAATAGGATTTTCATACTAGTTTGCTGTCAGGCTCTGCTGAGAAAAATGGTTAGATTTAAACTTCGTCTTGAAGATGATGTTCTGGTACTTGATGATGGTTTTCTTGTCAGGATCATCTGCCGGTTTCATCACCCACAGTGCAGGCACGAGGTGGCCGTCTAACTTCTTGATCTCTGAAAACGTCATCGTTCTCTTGATCTTGCCTTGTTTATCGTAATAATCATTTTGTCGCGGGAGACAATCGCTCTTCGAAGAGTATGTCACTACTTTGGGCCACATGACTTTCGTGTTTGATTTTGCAGTATTCTCTATCACTTTGTAGACTACGCCATTCACCTTCGCGTCCGGCAGGAATTTATGGTGATAATCCTGGCTCATGGAAGATGCTTTCAGGACGTCATCGTTTGTGAAGTCTGATCCCATCCAGCTCGCAAGAAGCATGCTTGATGATACGGCCACTTTCCTTTTTAGTTTTGGAAAGTAGTTCCACATATTGTTATCGATGCGAAGGGTGCGGATGCCTTTTTCTTTGGCCGGCGAATTAATCGTCGTGATCGCCTGACTTTTTCCTTCAACGTCACTTTCGATCTCGAGTGTACGCGTCCAGTTTGGTGTTTCGATGGTCATGGTCATTTCGCCATGAGAGCGATCGCCGCGCATCTGATCGTCGGCGTAGTTCAGCCATTCATCCGGGTTACTGACTTTGGCGCCAAGAGCGACACAGAACACGAAATCTTTGGCTTTAAACTTCTTAAACATTGTTATTAATCCTCGTTTCTGTGATCTGAGCGTCTTTGATGTACATCACTGTTCGTACTTGATCAATGAGTCGCTGATCGTGAGTGGAGAAGACGAAAGTAAGATGGAATTCCTGATTGAGCTTTTTAAAGAGTTCAATGATATCAGAAGCAGTTTTTGAATCAAGGTTCGCTGTTGGCTCATCAGCGAGAATCAATTGCGGTCGAGTAGAGATCGCACGGGCGATGGAGACGCGTTGCTGCTGGCCGCCGGAGAGTTGTCTCGGAAAGCGGTGGCCCATGTTCTCAAGACCAACTTGCTTGAGGGCCCAGAGGACTCTTTCTTTAATTTCTTTCTGATCAATATTTTTCAGTTGAAGCGGAAATTCAATATTCTCTGCGGCCGTGAGTACAGGAAGCAATTGATAATCCTGAAAGATAAATCCCATATAGTCGAGACGATGCTGAGTACGTTCTTCGAGGGAAAAAGAAGTGATATCTTTTCCACCGTGTGAAAGAGTTCCTTCCGTCGGGAGAATAAGACCTGCAATAAGATTTAAAAGAGTCGTTTTACCGGAGCCTGAGGGTCCAACGAGGGCAGAAAATTCACCAGACTTGATTGTCAGATTAATATTCTTAGCTCCATAGACTTTGTTTTCTTCCGAGGCCTGGTAGACCTTAGAAACGTTTTTCATTTCAAATTGCATTTTTACTCCTGCGAATTACCCTGATCATCGGATAAATCATAGTCAAACCAAGGAAGAAAAAAATCATGACTGGCACTTGCCAATAGTACTTAGGAACTGAATAAAGTCGAACCGTAGGTTGCATCACCATACCGCCCATGATGATACTTTTTCCGCCCGTGAAGAGCGAGATATCGACCGGGTGGATATTACAAATCCAGGTGAAAATAAAGCCAAGGATATCCCCGAAGATGACGGCAATGGTTCCGAGAAGAAGAAGTTCAATCATCAGTGATGTCGTGATCCAGCTGGTTTTGGCACCAATGATATTAAGAGATTGAAATTCCTGTTCGCGCTCGAAGAATGTAATCATGAGTGTGTTTGAAAGACCCAGGCTGATGACTACCATGATAATGATAGAGATGAGCCAGGTGAAGCGATCAATGAAGTGAACCGATACGCTGATCTCAGGAAGAATCTCTCTCCAGCTTGTGACGGCCACACCTTTGAGATCCGGGTAGGTTTCATGCTCCATATCGAAAGAAACGCGTTGATGATATGTCTCAGGCTGAAGAACCATAAGATCCTGGGCCGTTGAGATCTGGGTAAAGGCGAGGGATTCTTCAAGATCTCCACCTCCGAGATCAAGAAACCCTACGACTTTGAGAAGATCATTGGCGATAGAGCCATCAATGGCCTGGCCGATGACAGCGACTTCATCGCCAAGCTTAACGTTAATTCTTTCCGCAAGACGTTTACCGAGAACGATTTCTCTATGTCCCTGTGGTTCCAGAAATCTTCCACCTCGAATCATTTTATAAAGGGAACAGATTTTTGTTTCCTGAACAACATCGAGTCCAGTCAGAAGAATCCCCAGAGTCTTACTCTGGCCTGAAGCAAATACAGGGGCCGTCACTCGTCTCGAAGTGGTCGTAAAAAGTGTTTTGTCTGAGATGTCTTCGTCAGTGATGGTCTTGTAGTTGTTGAAAAGCTTGCGGTTCTCAACGTCGTAGTATTTCGAATGCGTGATGTGGTAGCGGCCTTGATATTGCGCCAGGAATTTTTTCATCATTTCTTTAGAGCCTGATTCAGAAAAGTTCAGGTTCCAGATGATGAATCCTGTTCCGATCACGAGACTTGCGAGCATGATGAACGTTCTCTTCGGGAAGCGCCAGAGATTACGGTAGCTGAATTTTAAAAGGAAAAGTTTGTTAGTCAAAACTCCACCTTAAACCGCGAGAGAGTGCGATAAATCGACCAGATGTAGCTTATGCTCATGACCATCACGACGAAAATAAATGTCATGACGATCTGACTATAGGTAAGAAGTGGGTAAATAATCCCAGGAAGTTTAATACCTGAACGTTCGATGGCGAGACCAGTCTGGTTAAGGAACCTGAAATCGATTCCTGTTTTGGTCTGAATACCGATAACAACCACAAGGACGATGATGGACAGAGAAGATGAGAGAGCAATCATCTGCAGGATTTCAAAAATGCCGATTTTCCAGAATTTTTTCGCAGAAATCCCCAGGATCGTGAGCATCTTGAGTTCCTTGAACCTCTCCTGCCAAAGCATTTGTACGGGAGTCAGGATGGTCATTGTAACTGTCAAACCAATGATAAGAAAAAAGAACCTGATAATCCCATCATGGAACTCGAGAACGACGGCCATCTCCGGATTGAGGTTCTTCCATGTTTTCACCACGAGTTCATCTGCCGGAAAGATAGAATCAATAAACTTGCCGCTCGAGAGCCCCGGCGTCAGCATGACGATCCGGTTAAACATCGTATCTCCGGTGTCATCATTGAGATAAAGTTTCTGCCACGTTCTCTGGTTGAGATAGACGAAACGCTTTTCAAAACTATTGCTGTTGTAGTGGTAGATTCCCTTGATCGTGAGAAGCTCGGAGCGGAGTTCGCCCTGGATGTCCTGATAATTCAGAACTATCTGGTCTCCAACGTTGTACCGGAAGTCTTTTGCGAGCTGCTGTCCGATGATGACGGAATTAAGATCATCGTCTGTTAAGAACTCACCGCTCGTCAATTTCTTGTTAATCGGAAGCAGGTGTGAATGCATTTCCGGATTAATACCCAAGGCCAGAAGACCTGCTGATCCTTCCGGGGTCGAGATGTTGCTGTCGAGGACAAGCTCTGGAGAGAAAGCTGTGATGTTTTTATTTGAGATTTTATTTCTGATCTCAGTCGTAAACTTCATCGGGCGTGATGAATCCGTGGTGCGCGCGTAGAGTGGTTCCTGAAGCTGGTAGAAACCTGTATTGGTGTTCACGACTGCTTCTTCAATCATGTGATTGAGGCCGTCAAATACCGAGACGACCCAAACTGCAATAACGACTGCGAGAGATACTGAAAAACTAATAAAAAAACTTCTTCCGGCATTCCGGCGGATGCTTTTCCAGGCGAACTTGAAAAGATAGAGGTTTTCGTTTTTAAACATGAGCGAGCATGATCTTACTAGATTAAGAGCTGATGTTCAAAGAACGCTTGTGGGTGTAGCCACGGATTAAAGGGAAATGACGCGGTCTATTTGAGTGAAATGTCGATCTGAACGGCTTTCACTCAGTTCTGTTGAAGAATTGGATAAACGAAGCTCCATCTTTCGCACTCCACGCGGCCGGAAGGTTCCAGCTCACTACTGTTGCTGCATCAAGGGTCCGGAACTGGGCAAAACTTAGATCGCTGACAGGAATATTGTCTGTGTAGTGTGCCTCGATATAAGCGATACGATGTGCAACCAGCTTTTTCCAGAAATCTTCGCTCTTATTGATTTTTAAAAGTTCAGCGATCACTGTGTTTTTATCGTAAGCAACACCTTTGCCTCTGATGCTCGAGCCAGCACGGATGTGCGTGATGACCTGTATGGCAAGAGCTTCACCCCAGTGATTGTTGGTATAAATCTGACGGGCAAATTTTCTTTTCATCCAGTCAGTTGCCGGTTCTGTGACTGCACGTTGAGCAACTTCCTGAGTCCACGTCCAACCCGTGTATATACTTCCCCAAGCAAAGCCGCGGTCATTTTTAAAACGCAGAATCACAGTGCCGTAGCTATCAGTTCCGTAAGGTGGTGCCACTGTTGCGAAGAGACAGTCTCTGCCGGAAAATAATTGCTGTTCAATATTAGGTGTAACTTTCGCTGCCGCATTTCTTTTCGATGCACTCACCATTCCAGACCCGTTCGTAAGAATGATCTGTGCTGAAACAAGGTCCGTGCGATGGACGATCGCTGGTTGAAAAGTTGTTTCAATTTTTGATTTCAAGGCCTGCTCGTCAGATGAAAGTTTCCCCATCTGAGCAACCTGGAAATCAATATTATGTTGAGAAATTACTTCGAGCGATTCTTTGAGTTTTAGTTTTCCAGCAGCATCGTTGAGAAGAGAGTCTGGATCAGATTGCCTGAGTGCTTCCACTAACGGAGCTCCACAACGCCAGCTTTCAACCGGGATATCCTGGCCTTGATACGCTTCAAGCGCGTGGGAAAACGGTGTCAAAATGGCTACGAAAAGGGCGATATATATTGTTTTCATTAGTGCTACATTAACTCGAATCAGTAATTCCGAATGGGGCCCTATAATAATTCCAAAGGGATGTTTAATATTTGATCAGCAAATTGTAGAAGCCGCTGTAAGAATTTCGTGGGTTTACATACATAACAACCGCTTGATACAAATGAATTAAGCACTTTTTTAACAAAGGATTTTTATGAAACTTCTTCTCGGACTTATCGCTCTCGTTTCTGTTTCTGCATTTGCCCAATCCCAAGCAGTACCAACTGCCGGCTTCTGCGCTATCGTTGAAAACAGCTTAGATGCTAACCGCACAAACTTCCTCGTTGTTAACAACGGCGACAGAATCAAGAACCTTAACCGCGTTCGCATGAACGACAACAGCGGCGACTGGGATAACAAAATTTCAATCGTAACTGTTCACCGCGGATGCGCGATGATCGGATTCCAGTACCAGGATTTCAACATTGATTACCGCACTGGTGCTCGTCTCGAAGGTTTCGCTGAACTTTTCGCAAACCGCACAGCTGCTGAGACGAAAACTTTCGTTCTCGATTCATACACAAATGACAAAATTTCATCAGTAAAATGTTTCTGTAAATAAGCCTCTTTTTCTAAGGGCTCCCGGGTAAAACCGGGGGCCCTTTTTTTTGCTCTCAAGTCTCGCTGGTCTGGCATACCCATTGCATTTTTAACTTCAATATATCGTGAATTTGAAGCTTTAAAGGGTATGTCTTATGAAGCATTTAACTATCTTCCTTCTCGCAATTTTTGCCACTTACGGGGCATCTGCTGGTACTAACCTTCTGGATCTACTTAAGGCCGGAAAGGCTAAATATTCTACATACTCCTGTCAAAAGTTTATACAGGATGCAGACCATACAACGCTTAAATCGCCGGAGCTTTTAAAGCACGTTGTGAAGCTCAAAAACTTTAAATATCTCGACGAATACTTCTTCCACTATACGAATGCGGCCATAGTTAAAACCACTCTTCTTTCAGACGTAAAAGACCGTGGGGCTGCTCAGAGGACGATTGTTCAGAATAAAGGATATAGTGCCATTCTCGAATATCAGATGACGTACGCTGATGCTCTTTCAAACGTTAAGGGTGTCGGATTCTACGTTGCTGCGAACCCTTTCAGCTCAGCTTCTTATGGGGAAACTCAACTCTCACTTAAATTTTCTCAGAACACGAACATCATTGATGCTGTTGCAAAGGCAGCTGAGATTAGCAAGGCGATTGCCGAAGTTAATAAGGTCAAACCAGAATTTGCGAGTTGTGGAGACGATCTTATCTTTTCTCTCATGATGAATGAAAACGGAATTGATATCGCTCTTTATGATTATGATTCAGACTGGCTTGTGATGTTCAACGAAGACGTGATTGTTGAAAGTAAGGTCACTGACATTCCTTCTAAAGGCAATACAGACATCATGAAGAAGATCATTGAGAACGGCGATACAGCTGCTCTCATTGAATACATCACTGAAATGGGACAGACGAACTCTTATAAGATCCCGCTTGCTACATTCGAAACGTTGATCCCGGCCGGGCAGAAAGTTGCCGGTAAGAGTACGCTTCTGTCTATCGCAGGTTTTTTGAAGAACTGGAACGATGCTGCGAAGGTAGCATTCGCAAAAGTTATTTCAACAAAGAAAGGGACTGAGCTCACGAATCTCATGAGTGAGTTTAAAGTAGCTAAGCTTCTCACTGATGATTCCTTCATGCAGATTCCGCTCACGCAAGGAAGCGATGACTTCGTTGCGAATATCGTCGCTCGCATCAAGCGCTCGCCAATTGCAGCGAAAGCCTGGGGTGCTCTTTATAATGACAACATGGCCTTTCTGTTTAAGAAGTCGTTAATCGACCTTCCTTTTTATCTCGGGAATTTTCCGGATGCGACAAAGAGAGCAGATTTCTATAAGACATATTCTTCGAAAGGTTTTTCTGCGGATCAGATCATATCAATCTTCGATTATATGTTCCGTACTGACCCGACTTACTTCCAGGGCCTGGATGCCTCCACTAAAATGGCTATCTTCAATGAGTACATCAAGAACGCGAAGGCGGATAGGATCAGTGCTTTTGTAGAGACGATTGATAAACTGGGTTATGACACTGCTGGTTCTTTTAACTATTACGTACGCAGACCTTCTTCGAACGGTGCTAACGGATACTCATTTCTCACTTCCTACATTAAATATAAAAAAAATCCGGCATTACTCACCGACGCTCTGGTGCAGACTCTGATTTCAAACGCGGACTTTAATGCGGTTGAGTTTATGGTTTACCTTAAGCAGACTCCGGCCTTCGCAGCTACTTCAACAATATTCGCGAAGGGCAGCATCAATGCGATGAAAGTTCCGCTTCTTGATGGTCTTCTGAGAGCTGATTATGCTCTTCTGCTTTCTAAAGAAGAAAAAGATCTCGTATTGAAACGTCTTCTTCAGGATGACACTGAAGGGTCAAAGCTCATTTCGAAATTTATCTCTAGCTACGCTTACTCAGGAGCTGCCCTTTCAGACTTCATGAGCAGGGAATCAACATCTCTCACAAGCAATGGAACTTCAGCTTTGCTCGTTATTAAATCCATCGAATCAGATCCGGTTGAGTGGACAAAATTCACTGACCTGAGAAACGCGAAAGGCATGCTCCAGATTCTTTCGAATTCGAAGCTCGCTTCTGCCAAAACTTATGTGCTTGATCGCAGCTCAGACGTTATTTTGCGCAATCCAGATTCTCTGACAAAGATTCCTGCTTCTTCACTTCCTGCACTTCTGGCATCTGCAAAAATTCGTCCTTACTTCTCTTCATACACTGAAGAGCAAAAACTTTCTGTATCTCTCCTGATGAAAACATACCAATCTGCAACTGCTGATGAGTTCATCCGGGGGATTTCTTACAGCCCTGCCATGGTCACTCAAAACTTTAACTCTCTCCTGAATCAAGCGAGAGCAGATGTTACTGATTACGAAGAGCTCCTGAATAATCTGAGCTTTGTGGGACCTCTCTCTCAGTCTCAGTTTGATTCTATTGTCGTTAAAGCTCTTTCGTTTCGTAAGCCTATCGATCTTAAGACTCTTATCCGTTCAGATATTCTCAGCCTTGATCGCGCTCTCTCTTTGATCTCAAAACTCGAACGCGCAAACGGAACAACCGATGCAGCTGAGATTGCTGACCATCAGTTGAGCTTCGATACCCTGAGTGATGCTGAGAAGAAAATTGTTTCCCAGAAACTGATTTATTCATTTGATAACTTTTCGACTCTGTCCCGTGAGCTGCTCTGGAAGAGATCAATTGAAAATGCTGTGGCCCTTAAAGATACAAAACCGCTTCTCTGGCAGATAGAGAAAATGACCAGGTCTCAGAAGGTTGAATACTTCGATTATTACACCAGTACCGAAGTGTTATTGAATGAGGCGCTTGCGACAATGCCTGGTGGTCCGGTGAAATTCTACGAAGCTGTTCTTGAACTCGATTCACTCAGCTCACTCACTCCGGTCCTGAAATATATTGAAACTCATTATCCTGTTCCGGTTCCATACTACGCTTACATGATTACCAATTATACTAATGCCCGCGAGACTGCTGACCTTCAAAAAGCTCACTTTCATACATTCGTCTGTAAGAAGGTAAATAAGTTTAAAGCTTTTGATGAGTTCATCAAAGCAGAACAGAATAAAGAAACGAAGAAACAATATAAAAATATGAAGAAACAGATCTGTAATGATCGCGATTAAGGGGATTCTATGAAAGTGGTATTAATTTTAACTCTGGCAGTTGTCTGCTCCCAGGTCTTTGCTCAGCAAAGAAGTGGAGGGAACAATCTTGGTAGCAACGGAGGACAGGTTTTCGGTCCGATCGCACCACCAGTACAGCCACGACAGCAGCAGGGTGGGGGGCAATGGCAGGATTTCCCGATTCAGACTCAACCAAGGCCAATACCAAAGCCACCACTGCCTGCCAAAGTCATTGCATGCATGGATACTCTTAAACCCATCATGACTAACATTTCTGATTGGGACCTTGAGAGCCGCTGCCGCATTGATAAAACTCAGGACGATGTGAAGAATAAAATGACTGAGATTCAAGCATGTCTTCAGACCTCTAAAAAATACTCGCGGAGTTTCTGGGCCGTAAACTGCATGGAAGAAGCTTACCGTCAGAAGTACGCAAACAAAAACTACACGGACTGTCTCTCTGTTCTCAGGCCGACCATCCTCGGAAACTCTGACGATCAATTTTGTCAGGACGAATCTCTTCGCCCTCTCGCAAATGATCCTTCACTGCTGAGCTGTGTGAACTTTTTTGAAAAGGATTTGAACCGTGTGTACGGCTGGACTTCGATTACGACGTGTAAGGATAAAGTTGTCCGTGATAATGTAAGCAACAAGTCTTACCGTGACTGCCATAAGGAGCTCAAAAAATACAACATGCAGTTACAGGAATCTATGGATTACTGTGGACAGCCACAAGCTAAAGTTGCTGAAGGCCTTAATCGTATCAAAGGCTGCGTCTCTGACATGAATAAAATTTTTAGTTCACCAAAGGGAACCGAAATCTGTATTCGGAACATCAACAATCCTGAAATCACTTCACGTGAGACGATTGCCTGTATGAACCAGACCGTACGTTCGGCGAGCCCCCGCTTCCTCGATGTCTTAGGTTCTGCGGAAGCGGCCCAGTTCATGTCTGACCTTACTGTTGACTGTAAAAAATCTTCTGCTCCGTTTGCGAACCAGGGTCTTCGTTACCTGGGTACGTATTTCGTCGGCAGCTCTGAGCGCGTTGATAACAATGAGATCGGCGGACTTTCATCTCTCGTCTGGGATGGAAAAAATCAAACACTCATGGCCCTCAGTGACCAGAGATATCAGGGTAAGAACTACATTTTCAAATTTGACATCAAAGATACTGGTGCTGGATTCGATGTGACTCCGGAAGATAAGATTATGGTGATCAGGCCTGAGTTTGATCCACAAGATGGGGGAACACCCTTCCGTTTTGATATCGATTCTGAAGGAATGGTTCTTGAACCGACTGGAAACATCATTGTTTCTTCTGAGTCTCTGTCTGATAATGACCGCAGTTACGTAAAAGTTTTCTCATCAGCAGGTAAACAACTTGAGGCAATTGAACTTCCGCAGAAGTTTTATAACTTCAAGCTCGAGCAAGTGACAGTTCAGGAGCAACCTCAGAATCAAGGAGGATATTGGCAGAATGGAGTCTGGTATTCCAACAATTACAATTATAATAACGGAAACGGAAACGTCCGTGTCCATCGCGGCAACGGAAATGGAAATAGCACTGTCACATGTAACGGTCAGTGTGACGATCAACCTATCGTGACTAATAATGCCGTTCAAAATGGTGGAATTCAGCAGCACGACGAGAATGATCAAGACGTTACTCCGAAGACCCGCACTTATATTCAGAGATCGTTCTTGAACAATCAGGGTGTGAGTGAGAACAAAGGTTTCGAAGCTCTTGGTATCACGAGAGATGGCAAATCACTCTTCACAGCTAACGAGGCACCATTGAGACAGGATCTTTTGAAAGAAGATAAAATTATCCGCATTCTTAAGCTCGAGCGTTCGCCAAACTTCAAGCCAGTGGCGGAGTATCTCTACAAGCTCGAAAATGTTGTTGATAACGGTCTGGTTGAAATTCTTCCGATTAACTCTGAAGAAATTCTCACTCTCGAAAGAAGTTACGATGCTCAGCTCAGGAAGAATACGGTTCGTATTTTCAAGGTGAGCCTGAAAGGTGCTGTCGATTCATCAGCGAATGATACGCTCAACCTGAAAGGCTATAAAATTCAGACTGTGAAAAAAGACCTCGTGATCGATCTCGATTCAGTTATTGAGTCGATGCCGGCCGGTCTGAGAAAGCTTGATAACATAGAAGGTATCACTTTCGGTCCTAAAACAGCGTCAGGCAACGATACCATTCTATTGGTGTCGGATAATAACATGAGCACTAAACAGAGAACCCTGTTTATGAGCTTTGAGATCATAAAGTAGACCAGTCAGCTCATCCTTAAAGTCCCTCAGCAAATTCTCCTTTCTGCCGAAAAGCAGAGAGGAGAATTTTTTTTATGGATGTAAACTGGAGCTATTTTCAATACCGCAAGTCTCACCAGTACCCGATTTTCGTGAGATTCAAACCGGAAGAATTGAACCCGAAATTTTTGCACCTTCTGCAAGAGATGGGATTCTCCCAGCTGGCGCCAGCCGAATCTAAAAAGATTCCACTTCAACGTGCTCAGACCCGGATCCTCACTGTACAACAAGGTTCACCCCGGGTTCAGCAACAGATCAACGGCTCAGATCTGATGGACAGGTATGGCCATGAAAGTCTTTCTCTTCAGCAGGGCACCCCTGTTTACTGTTATCGCAAAGTAGGGCTTATGGCCTTTCCTATGGGGAAAACACTCTGGGATCTCGCTATTCACCAGGATATAAACCAAACTGAGCAGATGGTAGGTATGAGGGTCATTCTTGTTCGTTTTCTCGCGCAGTCACTTTCTGAGTTTGGTGTTCTCTGTTACTGGGGAACTGTCAAAGATGATGGTCTTGTCATCATGAAGCAGGCCCAGTCATACGGCGAAGCTGTTCTCATCGATCTTCAGAGGAAAGTAGTCTTCTCAAACGGCGGAGAAATGAAAATAAATTCTTCTCTGAAGATTGTCCGTAAGGATAAAGAGATTAAAACGGCAGTTTCAATGAAGAGAGAAGAGCTGATCAGCTTCCTGAGTGTGAGTACATGCCTCCTGAGTTTCTCCGGACTCACTCCGTCTATGAGGAAATCAATTTACGATCTCTCTATGAACTCCACTGCAAGCTATGGTGTTTCAGACCACTTCGCCAATCTGTAGTTGTCTTGTCCATGTGGGTTGATTAAACTACCTCCATGCATCTTAACTGGTATGATCCTGTTTTATTTTCTCTCGGCCCTGTTCAAATCCATTGGTACGGTTTTATGTATGTGGTCGCCTTCGTTCTGGGCGGGATCATTCTACGTATCCTTGCGCGTGAAAAATTCTGGCCACTGCCAGCAGAGGATATCGATAAATATATCATCATGCTGATCCTGGGCATGTTCATTGGCGCGCGCCTTACATATGTCTTAGTGTATAACTGGGAATTTTATTCTGAAAATCTGACCGATATATTTACCGTCTGGAAAGGTGGCCTGAGTTTTCACGGCGCCGTTGCGGGAATGTGCTTTGTAACCTGGGTTTTTGCACGCAAGAGAGGTCTGCACTTTTATCAGATTTGCGATTGTCTTGCTGTTGCCGGATCACAGGGGCTTTTATGGGGCAGGATCGGAAATTTTATAAATGGTGAGCTTTACGGCAGAGTCACTGATTCGTGGGTAGGGATATCCTTTCCCGGCGGCGGACCTTTCCCGAGACATCCATCTCAGATTTATGAAGCTGTTCTCGAAGGTCTTGTGATTTTTGTCATGCTTTTTGCCATTCACCGGCGTCAGAGATTTTACGGCGTCTCAAGTGCTGCGTTTCTTGGTCTCTATGGAATATTCAGGTTCGTTGTCGAATTCTTCCGTGAACCGGATCCGCAACTTGGATACTATTTGAACTTCCTGACAATGGGCCAGATTCTTTCTCTCTTGATGATTCCCCTTTGTATTTTAATTCTGATGAACGCTCGCAGACTTAATCTTCGAAATCCAATCATCCCCGTCCGAGAAAATTAAGGCTTCCTTGGCTGATTTGCTTTTTTCATCTGATCGATAAGAGGTTCCGTCTTTTTATCTGAAGGGAAAACGGTATAGAAAACCGGGAAGCAGGTAATCGTACAGGATGCGCTGTAGACGTGACTGAGATTATCTTTTTCCCATGTATAAACGGCTTCTTCACCTACTTTGCGATAAGTGTTCTGTTTTCCCATTCTGTTCACGAGTGACTGAAAAAAAATGTCGTGGAGAAAATATGTCGGAAGTCGGGCAAAAAAATCAAACACAACACCATCTTTGATCTGAACCATAACCGGAAACTTATATCTAATTTGTGCGACGTAAAATTTTTTTGTGAGAATTCCACGCACATCGTTCATCTGTTCTGGCTTGCCATATTTTTTTTCGATCTCACCCGGATTTTTTCCGGGCATAAATTCTGAAAGTGTATCGAGGCTGAAATTGTAATTGGGTGGCTCTACTTTTGCGTTTAGAGGTTGAAACATGACGATAAGGCATGGCAAGATGATAAAGAGCTTAATCATAAAGTCATTTTAGCATAACCATTTCTGGTTATGTCTGCGGCGTTTTGCCGTACCTGACTTTCGTGATCAGATTTGTTCAGGCAGATTTAGTATTTAAGTAAAGCCATCCTGAACCGATAGTTCCATATGCCCAAGGTCTTAATAGTCCAATGGTCATTATTCGATGAAGCAACATTTTTTGCCCTCATTGGACGATGAAAGAAGCTGGATTATTCTGTCTAAAGGACTATGGACCTCAACGGCGCTTTTTTTTGCGATTAAGGATGAACGAAATGATGAATAAGTTGGCACTGACGCCGGTCATTTTCACGCTGCTACTCTCTGCTTGTGCTGGCCACAACAAGAAAACGTATAAGAAAAAAGACTATAATCCTACAGTTGCAGAGCAAGCGGAGTATTATCGCGTCCAGGAACAACTGATCGAAGCCGATCTTCCAAACTGCAAAGGCTGTATTCACGGCAGTGCTCATGAAAAAACATTTACAGCTCCACTTGCGATCTATGAAATGGAAGCCGCTGGCGTGACTGAACTTGGGCTTCGTAATACAAAATTCGATATTCCTGTTGTCTGGAATAAACAAGTCGCTACATGGGTGAAGTTTTTCACAGGTAAAGGCCGCCGTCATTTTATCAATTACACTCAACGTGCAGGTCGCTACGCCCCTGTGCTTTCAAAGATCATGGCCGACAACGGTCTTCCGCGCGATTTGATTTATCTCGCGATGGCCGAATCTGGTTTTCAAAACCAGGCCCGCTCATGGGCCAAAGCTGTCGGTCCGTGGCAGTTCATGCCATACACAGGGAAGAAATTCGGGCTTAACATCGATTGGTATGTTGATGAAAGACGTGATCCGCTGAAAGCAACGATTGCAGCAGCAAACTATCTCAAAACTCTTTATAACCTTTTTGGCTCATGGGAACTTGCTACTGCTGGTTACAATGCCGGAGAAGGGAAGATTGCCCGCGCGAAAAAGATGTATCGCACGGATGACTTCTGGGGACTTTGTAAAGGCCGCTACCTTCGTCCTGAAACGAAAAATTATGTTCCTAAGATCATGGCCCTCGCTATCATCGGCAAGAACCTCGACATCTTCGGATTCAACGAAATTGAATTTGAGAAGGCCCTCGATTACGAAGAAATTTTGGTGAAAGGAAATGCTGATCTTTACGAAATTTCCGAAGTTCTTGAACTCGATTTTGAAGAAGTTAAGCGCTACAACCCTGAGATCACACGCTGGCAGACTCCTCCATATATGGAGACGTATCCTTTAAGAGTTCCTGTAGGGGCAAAAGACGCGTGGGAAGCATACAAAGAAAAAGATTCTGTTGTTTCCGACAGCTACAAAACTCACGTACAAGCTCAGCGCACTTCTCTGGCCCACATTTCGAAGAAATATAAAGTTCCGGTAGAAGTTCTTAGTGCTTTGAATCCTGAGCTCACTCAAAGAGATCTGGCCCCGAAAACTGTGGTTTACCTTCCTTTCCGTGAAGATCATTCTCTCAGATCAAGCATGTATGCTGACATCTACGAAAAATCCTCTAAGCGTACACGTAGAGAGAGAAAACACTCTCGTTCAATCAGCTCTTACGGTCGTGGTGGAAAATTGATCAAGAACCCATCTGTCTTCTATACAGTCCGTAAAGGTGACACTCTCTGGAGAGTTGCTCAAAAGACCGGCGTTCCGATGAGTACGATCATCAGAACGAATCGCCAGCTCATCAATCGCAGAATGATCCTACCGGGTGATAAACTTGCGATTCGCTAAATAACGAATATATAGATCCGAAAATATATAAAATACCCGCTCGTCAGAGTGGGTTTTTTTATTTTATGCTCTAGGGTATGAGTTTTGGATTACTAAAGCATTTTAAGACAGCTAAAGCGAACACACATGAGGTCATCCAAACACGTCACTACAAACACGTTATTGTAGGAAGTGATCTTGGAGCTGTACTCGAGCTGATGGAACTCAAGCGTCTTCATCCGGAAGATTCTGTTCGTATGATTTCATCCCGCATTCTTTCCCGCGCAACTCTTTCTGAACAGTATGAAGAAGGTGTGAGCCTCCTTCGTTCTCAGGAAGCTGTTACGGAAATTTATCGCAAATACCATTCTGCAAAACTCGAGCCCCAGTCAGGCGACGCCATCTTTTATAAAGATGGTAAGTTTCATGACTTCGGCGGCCGGGCGAAATCGATGGAGCTTTTGCCTGGAGAAATTTTCTTTCAAGCGAAAGGTTACCGTCTCAAAGTAGAAGGTTTTTTCAAGGAAGATGAATGGGCCAGCCTGGATCAGATTCTTTCTGAATCAGTTGAACTCCGCATTTTCGAATCCATTGAAAAAATGGAACCTACAGATCTCGTTGATATTAAAAACTGGCAACTGACGTTCAAAGATTTCACCAAAATGACGTCTGAGAATCTTTACGTTTCACTTTCTCCAAAGAAATTTTTAACTCACCTCGGGCATAAAGAAAAACTCACTCCCGAGCTGATCGATACATGTTCATCTGCACATATTCAGGGTGCGATTTCTGTGACATGGAATCTTTCAAAAGAGTTCTATAAAACGACAGAAACTCTCTTCATTCCGCAGAGTATGACTCACGAATGGGGACATTTCATCGTTGAGTTCGAGACTTTCAGCCACAAAGACAGCGAACAAATGTGCCATGCACTTTTCCTTATTCACGAGGATGAGCCGCAGACTGAAGATCTCGCAGGCCGGATCAAGCTGATGAAGCGGGTAATGGAAAGAGTATTCCCAGGAATGGAAGCTGCCATCAAGAGAGAAAATATCCGTTTTGATGAAGAAATGTTTGTCAGCGGTGTGAAAGATAATCTTCTCGAGCAACTTGGTTTTGACTATCCCACTCTACGTTTTTCCGGACAGATGAGTGCCATGCCTTCTCACCTGACCCATGAAAAATTCATTGCACGCACTCTTCTTCACTAAAAAATATTTTTCCTAAAGGAGTCCTCATGAAAATTCTGATGGCCTTGGCCCTCTTTGCATTCTCTCTGACATCTATCGCGCAGACACGCCTCGTTTCGATTGATGCTTTCGATCTCGCTTACTCTGGAGGTCTTTCATTCAATCACCGCGAAGGCAAAGGCCCTAATAGAAGTGCAAGTGAGTTTCGTCTCAATTTAAATTTCGCTCAGAACATAGAGCAGTACGCTGGTCTAATGTGGAAAGCCCAGGTGAATTTCAACCGCGAGAATGTTGATTGGGGCAAGCAGGATACGTTCGAATCTTCTTACGGAGTGGGCGGCGGAATTCTTTATAACTTTCAGCACGACGATATCAAAAACTCTTATCTTGCTGGTGCCATGGTCGGTATTGAAAGAGCTACCTATGAGTACGGTGACGAGGATGATCAGTCTGGATTTAATTTCTGGATCAATTTCGAAGCTGGTAAACGTTTCGATCTCGGAAAATATTCAGCCGCAAACATTTCTTTTGCCCCTACGGTTTCGTTAAATGTGAAGAGATACGGTGGTGATATTCGTGATGATTATTTCCGAAGTGGGACTGATCTTCGCTTCAATTTTTTAAAATTTGATATTCTATTTTAAAACTGATTTCTCCTATGAAAAAGGGCCACTTGATGGCCCTTTTTGTTAAAAAAAATCTCATCGGGGCAATCGCTGTCAAAAATTTGATACTCATTCATGAATGAATAAAAAAAAAGTCATTTACAAAGGTATGGTGCGGAGTCACACTTTAAATAATAGATATACTTAGTTTTAATACAACCATGAATGAAATGACTTTGTGTCATAATCAAAAAAGGGAGATTTCATGAAAAAGCAGCTAACAGTAGCCTTAGGCCTTGCTGTCATCGCAGCACCAGCCTTCGCAACTAAAGCTCGTCTCGAGGCTTTGGGCGAAGACAATTACGGTTCTTACTACATCAACGACAACCGTAACATGTTCCTTAACCCTGCTCGCATCAACGATCACAAAGATACTGTGAACTATGAGTTCGGTACTTCTGGTGCAGGCGGATCTGTAACTGATTCAACTGCAGCTCCAAAAGCTGAAGGTGGATTCACTAAAGGCCACGGTAACATGGTTTACGGACTTCAGTTCGGTAACACTTCTCCACAAGTTGGTCTCGTACGCGGTCTCGCTGGTACTGGCGGAACTGGTGGATCTGCACTTTCTGAGCGTCAACCTTGGGACCTTTTCGTTGGCGGCGACGCTGGTATGAAATGGGGTGCTAACTTTACTTATGAAAACCACGATTCAGGCCGTGCTGATAGTGATACTCGTATCTCTTCTTCAGCTCTTCGCACTCGTCTTGGTGTTGTTATGGGTGACCTTGATGTGTTCGCACACGTTTCTCTCAATAACAAAGCTAACAACCACCAGGGTGGAATGGTTGATGGTGACCTCGGTTACCTCATCGGTGCAAGCCAGATGGTTAATAACTACCGTTTGTTCGCAGAGTGGAGACAAATCAATGCTGAGTACCGTTCAGATGCTGCAGTTGCTGCAGGTGGTACAGCTAGTAAAAAAGAAGATTTCAAATACAATCAACTTCGCCTCGGTGCTGCTCGTCAAGAGCGTCTTAATGACAAAGCATCTCTCTTTGCAAAAGTGATGATCGTTCGTCAAACAGCTGAAGATGATGGTGGATTCCTTGGTGGTAACGCTTCTAACACGCTTGGAACTGGAAACGGTTTTGCAGCTGCTGGCGATGCTACAATCTGGACTGCACCTCTTACTCTCGGTACTGAGTACAACGCAACTTCTTGGCTCGACCTTCGCGCTTCAATCTCTCAAAACGTTTACTCAAACGTAGAGACAGATCCTAAAGGCGGCGGCGCTGCTGGTAAGAAAGCTTCTGGCCATATCGCAAACACAGCTGTTCGCGCTGGTGCTTCAATCAAGTTCGGTGAGTTTTCTGTAGACGGTCTCCTTTCTACAGCTAACGACGGTGATGCTGCTAACACTACTGACGGTTCTACTGCTGGTGGTAACCTCCGTACTGACAAGTTGATGACTCGCGTTTCTATGATCTACCGCTTCTAAGACCTGTTTAAATACTGGTGACGAAATGGGCCCGGCTTTATGCCGGGCCTTTTTATTTCTCACACATTCTCGCAATTAGCTAAACTCTGACTAATTCCATTTAGTTTTTTTAACCTTTCAAGTACAATCATGGGCAGAATAAGGAGTCATCACTATGAAAAAAATTATCGCAATTATCGCGATCGCGACTGCTACAAGTGCATTTGCGACAACTGATCTTGAATTTGGAGATTTGAACTACATCCTGAAACAAGGACAGTTCAACGTTCTCGCTAACGCCATTCACTCAACATACCAGGTGAAACAGGAAGCAACAAAAGTTGAAACTGAGGGTTATACCTTTCAGACAGCTTACGGTTACGGGATCATGGATAACTTAAACTTGTATCTTGGACTTGATTACGATTGGAACATGAATGTTGCAAACGAGACGACGAACGATAGTAAGTACTCTCAGGACGGATTGAAGAATCCCTCTCTCACCCTTAATTATCGTTTAATGAATCAAACAGATTCTGCCGTTAACGTTGATATTGGTCTCACTGGTGCTTTCGCACTTCAGGATCAGGAACTTGGTGCTTCATCTGGTAATAAAACTAAAGATGGAAACGCTGCAGATGGAAGAAGTGCTTACACACTATTCGGTGCTGTTGGTCGCAAATGGAACGAAGCAAATGAGTGGAGATTGTCAGGTGGGCTAGTATACCGTGCTGATGGGGAAGCCGACCAACTCGCAGTTGGTGGCTCAAAAGCTAATGTTGATACAGATTCTTCTCAGGACATGTACTTGAGAGCAGCTTATCAGTACCGTCCAGTTCAGGAATTTATGATCACTCTTAGTGTTACTGGTACACGTGTTGGCGAAGTTGATCAGAAAGTTGGTGGTGTTAAAGCAAACTCTGAAGACCATAATGTCTATGACTTCGGGTTCACTGCTAAGTATCTCGTGAGCGACGGCATCATCATTAAATACATTTCTAATTACGGCAACAATCCTGATTATGATGTTAAAACTGGTGGCGTAAAAGAAGAGTACAAGAACATTCGTGCTTCTTACTACGGTCTCGGCGTCGACTTCCTGTTCTAATCAGATTTCTTATCCCGCGAAAGGGTCTCGGCTCTTTTGCGGGTTATAATCCAAAGTAAAAGTTTTTCACGATCGATTTCAACACCGCACTCTTCTAAAACTCTCTCCATTTTCTGAATTTTATTTTCAACCTCACTGAGATTTTCTAAAAGCGCCTGCACGTTACGAATAACCATGAATTCCTCCATTGTTCTAGTATTGTAACTTGTGTTTGGTATACCAAACAACAGGAAATATTCTTTCTAGTCGAATATAACACCACGCACATTTTAATCAGCTGACACACCTTAAGAGGCCAATTAAAATGAAAGAGTTCGCTTACTTAAGGATGATGAATGAACCGTCGGCAATTTGTCCTGTCTTGGGGTCGTAAACTATTTTTCGGTCTCTGTTGGCCTCTCTTTTCTTTGATTGGTTTGATCTATTTGCAGAGCTTTATCTTTCCTCAAACAACGATGGAAAGTTTCTATTTCATTACAAGTTTCATTGGTCTTTATGGTGGGCTTTGTACGCTCGCGTACTTTATTTTATACTGTCCGATTGTCCTGATATTTCCGACGTATTATTTTTCACGACTATGGTCACTCATCGTCATCATTCTTATCTCCAGCTTTCTTTTCTTTGATGCCTGTGTTTTTTCTCAGTACAGACTTCATCTCAATATGTTTTTCCTCAATCTTATCTATCAGCAAGGGATCACTTCTTTTGTCAGTAGTAAGTCCATCATCATTCTGTTTGTGATCGCTACGTTTGTGGGTTCAATTGTCATTTGGTTCAGAGGAAACATGAGCTGGCGACAGATGCAGAAACGTTTTAGTAATCCTGTGGCGAACTGGTACCTCGTGCTCATTTTAGTTTCATTCGGTATCAGTCATTTATGCAGAATCTATTCTTCTCAGTCCCTGGAACGTATGCGGACATTGTTTCCGGTCAACTACGCGCTCAGTGGAAGCTTTGAAAACAAACCTGTGAAAGATGTAGGTCGTCTGTATTACCCGAAAGAAGATCTGAAGTGTAATGGTAAAGGCCAGCCGAACATTGTCTTTATTGTCATTAAGAACCTGAATCAAGCAGTACTGACTTCCGACATGAGTAACACAATTCCTCACATGCAGAATCATGGATATGTTTACCAGAATCACTTCAGCGGCGGTACTTCTCAGGAAGGCGGACTTTTCTCACTGATTTACTCTCTCCCTGCAACTTATGCCGATGCTTTCAGGAGAGAACAAACTGCACCTGTCTTCTTTAATGAACTTACTAAACGCAAGTATCAACCAGTTTCGTTTTTTCAGAGTCAGGATAAAACTGACTCTCTCTTTTCATATTTTAATCCGCAGGTCATTCAGTCGGACATAATTGAGACATGGAAGAGCTGGATTGTTCAGAGAACATCAACTGATCCACTATTTGCTTTCTTTTATCTTGATGAAATCAATGCAGACATAAACACCAAGGCCATACTTCTCAGTATGCTTTCTTCGCACGTACTGAAAGATACAACTTTCGTCATCACGGGTGATCACGGATCTGACCTTGCTGACGTTGAAGTTTCTCATGCCAAGGTCGCGACACCACTCATCATTATCTGGCCTCACCGTGCTCATAAATCTTTCAACCATTTCACATCTCACTATGATGTGATTCCGACTCTCATGCGCGAACTTTGGAATTGTAAATCTGCTTACAGCAACTACAGTATCGGTAAGTCCCTGAATGATCCTCCTGAGCATTCATGGCATATGATCGAAGTTGAAAATGACTTTGCCCTCATGGATATGCAGAAGAGTAACTTCACCCGCATCACTTCTCACGGGGGATTTGATGTTAAGGATTTTGCTGGACAGGAATTACCTGCTTCGAGAGGAAGAACGGAACTCACACTTAAAGCTTTGCGGGATAATTTTAAATTTTATAAACGCTGAAGCAAGACAAGAGTTTCAAAGTGACTGGTGTTGGGAAACATGTCGAATAGTTGCACTTTGCTGACGACGTAACGTGAAGTCAGCCTAAGCAGATCCTCTGCGAGCGTTTTATAATCACAACTTGAGTAAATGATATGTTGAGGATCCGCTTCTAGAAGAAGCGGGAGGGCCCCGGCCAGTCCTCTTCTCGGAGGATTGACGAGGATAAGGTCCGGCGAAAAAATCAGGAGAGTGTTTCTTACCTTGCCCGCATCGGCACACTGAAAAGTCAGCTGCGAGAGTCCCTGGGCCTTCGCTGTCATGTTGGCAATCTCAACAGCTTCCGGATTAATTTCAATTCCCAATCCTGTCCTGAAACCTGAGGCACAGAAAAAGCTGAAGGCTCCTTGTCCTGCGAATAGTTCGGCGAATTTTTCAGGATGAAGTTCTTTGACCCAATCTGAAGCTGTCTGATAAAGCTTCAGTGCTACAGATTGATTTGTCTGAACAAAACCTTTGGTGCCCAGACTCATATCAACATGACCCAAATTGTGGTGAATTGCTTTCGTTTCAGTGAGAAGTATTTCTTTTTCTCCTTCGAGGATGGCATGAGGGACGGGTTGAATGTTGACGCTTACGACTTTTAGATCGGAGAATTCCTGAGTGAGCAATGAAAGATATTTTTTAATTCTTGAAACGGATTCCTCAGAACGGAGAACAAAACGAAGATACATGTCACCGCTGCCCTCAGAATAAAAGGCGATGATACCTTTCAGTTCACCTCTCTTGTCAGCGATAGAGTATGGAGCAAGATTTGATTTTCGAATGAATTCAGGGAGTGATGAAATAAGTTGATTGAGTCGCTCATGGTGGAGGGGACAGGCGAGAAGTTCCCGGCCCTGATCAGGATAGTCTTTCCCCCACAGTCCGATGACAGGATGATCCACACTTCCAGTGACAACAAGTTTTGCTTTATTGCGGAATCCCGTACGCTGGCCCGTGATCGTTTTTTCAATCAAACCAGAATAACTTTTTTGAAGCGCTGTCCTGAGTGCTTGTTCTTTCAAGTGAGTATGTTCTTGATCATTCAGCTCAATCAGGTCGCAGGAGCGACAAACGCCGGCATTAAAATAGCTGCAGAAAGTATTCATCAGTTATAATTATACCTGAAGTTACACCCTATGAAACCTTTCGCCCGTAAAACAATCATAATCCTGATTCTGTCCGGTCTTATTGCGCCGGTGATCCTGTATTTTTATATTCTCAGGCACCACGACGTCGAGCGACTGAAGATACTTTATCCCGTGGTTAAAATAATTTCAAAGAAAGAAGTTGAAGTGAGCTTCAGTCCAAAGAAACCTTCTTACTGGATTTCGTTGAAAGATATTTCTAAGGCCGGCCAGTGGGCCATTATCCTTTCTGAAGACTGGGCTTTTTTCCAGCATCACGGCGTTGATGTCGAGCAAATGAAAGTGG
Organism: Bacteriovorax stolpii; assembly: GCA_945883845.1. GTDB lineage: Bacteria > Bdellovibrionota > Bacteriovoracia > Bacteriovoracales > Bacteriovoracaceae > Peredibacter. Next base: position 68,901 of record CAMCYI010000005.1, read on the forward strand.
CATTGAATGAAATGTGGACTGAGAAAAGGTTTCGGGGTGCCAGCACCATCTCGCAGCAGATGGTGAAAAATATTTTTCTGACTGAAGACCGAACGATCTGGCGAAAAATTAACGAATATATACTGGTTCAAGAAACTGAGAAGTACCTGAGTAAGGAAAAGATTCTGGAAGTTTATCTCAACAGTATTGAATACGGTCCTGGTATTTATGGCATCAAGGCAGCCTCCAATCACTACTTCAAAAAACGTCCCTCCCAGCTTTCTCCCCGGGAAGGTGCTTTCCTTGCCATGCTCCTACCGAGTCCAAAAAAATATTATCTTTCTTTCAAGCGAAAGAGACTAACGACGTTTGCGAAGGCCCGGATCAAATCTGTGCTGGAGAAAATGCGAATGGGGAAAATTATCTCTCCTGAAAGATATGAGCAGGAACTAAGTGAAAAATTTGGTTGGGAATCAATCTAGATCAGGTGACGAAGGCACTCGTAGGCCACAGCTGTAGCAACATTCGAGAGATTCAAGGATCTGATGTGCTCTGAGTACATGGGTAGTCGATAGAAGTTATTCTTGTATTCATCCTCAAGCTGGTAAGGAAATCCCTTCGTCTCTCCACCAAAAATCAAATAGCAATCTTCTGAATAGGGAGCTTCGTAATGAAGCTTCTCGCCATTGTTCTCATAGAAGAAAAGTTTTTCGACGGGTGGTCTTTCCCGAATGAGAAAGTCTTCCCATGATTCAAATTCGCGCAGCTGAACAAATTTCCAGTAATCTAGTCCGGCCCTGCGGACGGCCTTCTCGTCAATTTCAAAACCATAGGGCTTGATCAGGATGAGTTCGATATTGAGTGCAACACAAGTGCGCCCGATGCTCCCGGTGTTACCGGGAATTTCGGGCGCAAAGAGAACGATTTTAAAACGTGATTTATTTTCCATTCACCAGGAGGTGAGTGAGTGTACGAACGATCAATCCGGATGCACCATGTGCTGAGCAGTACGGAAGATGCGATTGAGCTTCAACAACACCGGCCACATCAAGGTGAGCCCATTTGATGTCATTTTTTACAAACTCTTCAATGAAGGCTGCACCGATCGCCGTCCCTGCGCGCATCGGGCTTCCGATATTTTTGATATCGGCAACTTTCGATTTAATATCCTGTCTCCACTCGTTGATGATCGGCAATTGCCACATATATTCATCCTGAGCTTTAGCCGCATCCATAATCTCGTTCATCCATTTCTGGTCGTTACCGAGAATGGCACAAACCTGGTTTCCGAGAGCGACAAGGCAAGCACCTGTGAGAGTTGCTGCATCGATGATGTAGTGAGGATTTTGATCGCAGGCGTAGTCTATTGCATCAGCGAGAACCAGGCGGCCTTCAGCATCTGTATTAAGAATTTCGACAGTCTTTCCATTACGACCAGTGACGATGGCGTCCGGGAATGTAGCAAAAGAGTTAACGGCATTATCTGTGATCGCAAGAATACAGGTAATCTTGACCGGTGCTTTTTCCAGAACAGCTGCACGGAAAGCACCGTAAACTGTCGCTGAGCCGGCCATGTCATTTTTCATACCGGCCATGTTCGCTGCTGGCTTCATGCTGTATCCGCCCGTATCGAAAGTGATACCTTTACCAACAAGGGCGATGTGTTTTGTTTTACTGGTCGCGCGAGCTGGCTCATATGTAAGGTGCACAAGACGTGGCTCGTAACCGGAACCAGCGTTCACAGAAAGGAAGAGGCCCATCTTTTCTTTTTGAATGGCCGCTTTGTTCAGGATCTTAACTTTTACACCTTTAAGATTTTTCTTCACATCAGCTTCAATCCGGCGAGCGTACTCTTCAGAGTGAAGGACGTTTGGGGCTTCATTCACGAAGTCTTTTATCAGGTTGATGGATTCAGTGAGATTTTTGACTGAAGCAAGGGCCTTATCGATATTCACTTTGTTCTTTTTCTCTACGTGAGAAAAAATAACGATGCTTTCAACGGCTTCTGATTTCTTTGATTTATATTTATCGAAAGTATAATCGGTCATGCCCATACTTTCCGCCATGAGTTTGACGGCAAGCACTTCGTTCTTAAGCGTATTCAGGCCGGGAACATCAAATGCAATTTTCGTGAACTTGCTACTCTTAGCTCCACGGAAAATCTTTGCGACCACTTTGCGCAAGTCTTCAGCGGAAAATTTTGTTCTGTCTCCGAGACCTACTACCCAGACTGTTTCGCCGGTAGCACCTGTGAAGGAAAGTGTTTCGTCTTTAGCGGCTTTGAAAGTAGCAGCAGACTTGAGACCGCGGAATTCTTCCTTGAGGCCCTGGTCTTTCCAGTGATCAATACTCACTGATGAAGTTGGCTTTGCCGTATTGGTTTTCCCTTTAGCAGGGGCCGGAGAGTTTTTCTGGAAGGCCGTGAATACTTTCAAGTCGGCGTTGAGAAACTGGTCGCCGACAAAGTCGATGATTACTTGCATAAGGGCTCCTTTAATTAGTCATGCTATTTTGCCACTTCTTGAATGAAAGGTGAACTTCGGGTACTTTAAAAGTAATGAAATTGTTAATACAAAGATATCTAGCCGCGCAATTCATCATGCCCCTCATGGTCAGCACGGTATTTTTCATTGCCTTCCTTTTGACCTTCGAGCTCTTCAAGATGACTGAATTGCTGGTAACAAGGGACATTTCCCTCTGGTTTACCCTGAAGCTCATAGGTAACATTGCTCTGACTTTTGTGCCTCTCTCACTACCCATTGCAGTGTTCTTCTCAACCATTTTCTGCATGAACCGGCTCTCTTCGGACTCTGAATACATCGCCATGAGAGCAGGTGGGATGACTAAGTTCCGCATCATTTTACCTTTTCTGATCATTGCCGGTTTGTTGTCATGCAGTGTCTATCAGCTGAACCAGAATCTCATCCCTCGTTCTAACTTTGAATTTAAACGGAAACTCAACTACCTCACCTCAAGCGGCGTCCTCGCAGGCATTAAAGAGGGCCAGTTCTTTAACCTCATTCCAAACTTCACGCTCTTTGCGAACAAGGCGAGTAAGTACGGCAGAAATCTCGAAGGCGTTTTTCTGCATCTGAAAGAAAGCGAGAAGGGCCTCGACGAAAAGGCCATATTCTCTGAGCGCGGTGAAATTCTCTTTGAGAGAAATTCGACTGATCTTACCGAAGCGCTCACTCTGACTCTCTATGATGGAAATATCGTGGGCATTAACCCGAAGAAAAAAGAGCTGGAGAAGATCAACTTCACAAAATATGTTTTTCCCATTTCAAAAAACCAATTTGATGAGCGTGTGAGCTTAAAAGAAAATATGTTGTCTTCGGCAGAGCTTGAAGAAGTTCTTATCATGACACCAAAAGAGGCGAAGAAGGTCTACAGGTTCAACGAAAAAGAATTTTTCAATGCAAAGTATGAGTATTGGAGCCGGAAGAATGGCGCACTCATCTGCTTTATTTTCTGTTTCCTGGGTTGCACGCTTGGTGTCTCAGGAAATCGTGGAAAAGGAAGAAGCTCAGGCCTGATCGGGCTGCTGTGTCTGATTTCATATTACGGAATGTACTTTGGTCTTGTGAGCTTTGCCCGGAAAGAAACAATTCCAGTGCCGGTAGCTGTATTCCTACCGGTCTGTATCATCGCCTGTGTCAGTGTCTGGTTTTATCGTAAACTGGACTGGCAGTCTTAAAGGTTCGACTTTCTCTTCTCGAGTTCATCTTCTTCAAGCTTCATCCGCTTTTGATATTCTTCAGCAGTGTAGAGAATGTCATCTTTCGCTTTGGGAAAGAGAGGAAGAAGATACTTTTCGTTACTTTCTTCAGGGAAAACAAGGCTCTTCACTCCTGACTTCGTTGGTGTCTCAATCAGGTAGTTATTATAAAAAATCTTTGTGACATTGACGTTTCCAAGGAAGAGTCTAATTTCATTCCCCTGCAGGAAGAGATCATTGCCCTTACTGATGATTACACTTTCGATTGGGTTATTATCAATCTTGTAACTGAGCCATGTGTTTCCATCGAAAGCTTTGACGTACACATTCTGAAGATCGTTGTTGATCGAGCTTTTGATTTTTTCAGTGATGAGATTTGGATCTTCGTTCTCAGGAGCATCCGTTTTCACAAAGAAAAGTTTGCCCTTAACTTTTTTAAATTCAACCTCTGGAAAATTTCTTTGAAAGTCGACCGGAACGACTGGTACTTCTTCAGGTTTCTCTTCAGCAACAGGCACTTGTTCAGCTGATCCAGTTGTTGTAGTCACTTCCGTCTTCGCTGGCTCTTCTTTTTTTGCCGGTGCATGAACGAGAGCAGAACTTGATTCGATCTTCGGACCGAGATCTTTCCCCTTGTGGCTGTTCACTTCAGTTTCAACGACGTTCGAGATCAATTTATATCCGCCAACGAAAAGAAGAATCACAGCTCCGAAAATCACGATCGGAAGTACCGATTTTGTATTCTCAATGAGTGAGTCACTATTCTCAATGACTTCATGAGGTGTAGGCTGCTTAGTTTCATCGGTGGTAACAGCTCTGCTCTGAGCAAGGGCCTGAGTCGGTGTCGACATGAGCTTCGTATGATTCAAGGCTGGAAATGGTTTACCAAGAACATTTAGGTAAGTGTATTCCATCTTGTTAATGGCTTCATTAAGCGGAAGACCGAGGACTTTGACGTAACTTGTGACGAAACCTTTGATATAAGCAGCACTTGGGAGATGATCGTAATCATTTGCTTCGAGTGACTTCAAAATATTGATGCTGATCTTTGTCTTCTGAGAAAGTTTCTCAAGGGAGAAATTCTTATCAAGGCGTTTCTGCTTGAGGTATTCGCCCAGCAGTCCCATTCCCTCTGATTCTGAATTTTTCTGATCTGTATCCTGGTTATACATGGCCTGTCCTTAGGTCGTATTTTTTTAAAATTCCGGAGACGCCAAATTTAAGTTTTTGGCATGAATATCCGGATTTTTAGAGGAATTCCCCATCGTGGAAATTTCCTTTTGTTTTGCTTGAGCAAGTTTTGCGTAAGGTGAATCTTTGAAACGCATATCGATTTCTTCGAGACGAATGCGGGCGTCATCAAGACGGCGAAGCTCGATGAGGGCGAGGGCGTGGGAGTAGTAATTGGCAGGATACTCAACACACACACCGCGTGTGCCTTCTTTGAAAGTTTTTTCAGCATTATTGTTCTGGCCCCGGCGAAGCTGAATACTTCCGAGCTGGTTGAAAGCTGGACAGTAGTTTTCATCTTCCTTCAGAGCGAGTTTGAAATATTTCTCAGCAGCAGCGAGATTCTTTCTTTTTTCAACTTCAAGAACGCCAAGATTAAAATAAGTGCGCGCCTGCTTGTCGTAAGTCAGGTCGCGAAGAACAGTTTTATACATTTGTTCTGCTTTCGAGATATCGCCCATTTTATAATAAATGGAAGCGAGATTCAGGCGGGCATCTGAATGATCTGGATTGATGGTGAGAGCGCGGTTAATTTCCTTGATCGCAAGATTGGGCTCGCCTTTGAAGTAATAGGCCATTCCAAGATTGGTAATGATGTCTGCATTTCCAGGCATCAGATTGTCTGCCTTGATAAGATTTGTAAGCGCATCGGTATAATTCTGAGTCATGAGACTTTGAGTTCCGGCCCCGAAATATAACAAGGCCTGTTTTTGATTCAGTTCATCTTTTCTTGAAGCACACGAAAGGAGACTCAGGAAAACTCCTGCGATCACTAAACGATTGAATTTTCCCATCAAAGAACTCATGAATTTCCTCCGCCGAAAAGTCCGGTATTTTTATTCTAGGGAAGGGTCCGGCTAAAGTAAAAAGAAATTACTCTACCCTCTGAAGGAATATGACTGTTTCAAAGTGAAATGTAGAAGGGAAAAAATCAAGTAGCAAGAGGTGTTCAATACGATAATTTTCCAGAGGCTGTATGTCCCTCACCAAAGTGTGAGGATCACAACTGACATAAGCGAGTTTCTTCGGTTTAAATGCATTCACCCAATCGTTAAGATTTTTCATACCTGAGCGAGGAGGATCAAGAAGAATATGCGGATCCTTCAATCCATTTGTAGCTGCCATTTTCTTCACTGCACTCAAAGCTTCTTCAGCATAAAGATGTTGGGAAATAAAATCTTCGCCGGGAACTTTTTGATAAAGATCGACACATAAACGTCGAGAATAATTCAACTCCTCAGAAAGATTTCCATTCCCAGCAAAGAGATCGAGGAGATCAGATTTCTCACTTCCAAACCATGATTTTAGACGCGCTTTCAATACCTGATTCATTTCTTCAAATACTTGAGTGAAACCACCTTCAGCGTAAGGTTTATTCCAGGTTTTTTGAACTACACCATCCCGTAGATAAATTTCAACATGTCCCTGAGGAACCTGGGCCAGTGCTTCTCTCATCCAGTTTTGATTCTCATATAACCGAGTCATTTCTTGCTTGATAGCCGTTTCGCCAATCAGGCATTGAGGTATAGGGGTAATACGGTTTGCCCCTACGTCCAGCATGCCGATCATTTGTTTTTTCACATCGTAATGAAGCTGAACGCGATTTCTGTAACCCAGTCGTCTGGGAGCTTGAATAAGCTCAATGTCTGGGTGTGGAATCCTCTGGAAAAGTTTTTCTAGGCTCAGTCTCTTAAAGGCGAGTTCATTTTCGTAGTTCGTATGCAGGTAATGGCAAGAAGGACATTGGTCGAAGTGCATGCATTCAGGTTTAATCCGCTCTTTTGAAACTTTTGAAACTGACTCGAGGCGGGCAAAGACCACGCCTTTCCGTTCAGCTGACACAGTTGCTTCGCCTTCTTCCCCCGGCAAAGTTTTGGGAACGAAGGTCACTTTCGGGCCCATTTTACTAACTCCCTGTCCCAAGCTGTCCATATGAAGAATGTTAAAGGGAAGAAGGGTGTTTTTAGGCATGAACAAATCCTAGGAATATTAGGGAAAGGGTCTTAAAATCGGCGATATGAATTATTTTATGGGAAAAGTGCCACTCTTGCTCGAGATATTCGTGAATGGCTTTTTTGTCCTCGTTTACACACTTCACAAGGCCCATCGATTTCCAGAGTTTCTTGTCAAGCTCCCGATGCCACTAGTTCTGTCGACTTTCATCTGGCTTGCTCCGCTCATTCTTTTCATTTCACTTCTCACTAACTTTTTAAAAAGTGATGACTTCGAAGATTTCATCCGCAGGTACATTTTTTCACTGATTATATTTGTTCCTGTGCTGATTACTTTAGGCGACATTGAATTCGTATACTGGCTTTCGGCTGTCCATCTTTTCTCAACAGTGATTTCTTTCTATGAAAAACCTTCAAATCCTTCGTCGGAATATTCTGGTACCAGCAGTTTCCTTTTTCGTCTGAAACTTAAGCCCGCGCAGGTTGTGCTTCTTTCGTTTGCGGGATGGATTCTGCTTGGATCACTTCTTTTGATTCTGCCGGTGTCGGCGAATGCAGGTAAGAGCATTCACTTTATCGACGCACTTTTCATGTCCACTTCCGCTACCTGTGTGACCGGACTTTCTTCGATTTCCATGACAGATGAGTTTAGTATCTTCGGTCAGATGGTGATGTTGATCCTCGTCCAGGTCGGGGGGCTCGGCATCATGACTCTTTCGAGTTCCATGGCCGTGATCATGGGAAGAAACTTGCAGATGCGCGAGCAGGTCATCATGCAGGATGTTCTCGATGCTTCCAGCTCCGAAGAGTTACTCAACCTTGTTGTCGACATTATCCAGTTTACTTTCCTCATTGAATTCGTCGGAGCGATTTTTCTTACCGTTGGTTTTTACCAGGAAGGCTTTGAGATCGGGCAGAGTATTTACTACGGCTTCTATCACTCGATCATGGCATTTTGTAATGCGGGATTTGCATTGTTCAATAATAACCTGGAAGACTTCAAGTTCGTTCCGATGATCCACCTGACCTTGGCAGCACTGATTATTTTAGGTGGGATCGGCTTCGCCGTGATGAAGGACATCCTTTCTGTTGCGAAATCTCACAGGCCATGGACCTCACTTTCGGTTCATACGAAAATCGTATTGTTTGTTAACACATTACTTCTTTTGTTCGGAACCATGTATCTTTTCATCACAGAATTCACTCATGCGTTTGAGACGATGAGTATGTGGGAGAGATTGCAGGTTTCATTCTTCCAGTCCGTAACGACGAGGACAGCAGGTTTCAATACGATTAATCTGAATTCCCTCAATCCGCATTCGCTCTACATGATGATTGTTCTCATGTTCATTGGTGCTTCGCCTGGCTCTACGGGCGGCGGTATCAAGACCACGACGTTAGCAGTTCTCCTTCAGTCCGTAACGGCCACACTGAAAGGGAAATTCGATGTGGAGCTGTTCGAAAGAAGAGTTCCTGCTGCCACTGTCGTGAAGTCCATTTCCATTTTTATTATTGCTCTCATTGTTGTGAGTGCAAGTTTGCTGGCCATCATGTGGTCGGAACCTGATAAAAGTTTCCTTGCTCTGATGTTCGAGGTTGTAAGTGCCTTCGGTACCGTTGGACTTTCCCTCGGTATCACGCCTTTCCTTTCAGTGTTCGGAAAAGTTCTGATTGTGATAACCATGTATCTCGGACGAGTCGGCCCACTGACTCTCGTTCTCGCTGTCGGAAGCCGTGTCGTTTTACCAAGCGAAGTTGAATACCCGGAAGGGAAAGTACTCATAGGATAAAAACATGATTGTTGCTGTTATTGGTCTCGGAACGTTTGGTGCAAAAACTGCCATCCGCCTTTTTGAAAAAGGTGCAGAGGTTCTTGCTATTGATTCGAACCCTGAACTTGTTGATCGCCTGAAAGACCGTGTATCTCATGCCATCTGCATCGATGTTACGCAGGAGAAATCTCTGCGTGCCGTGAACATCTCTGATGTGGATACGGCCGTTGTTGCCATCGGTGATAACATCGAGATGAGTATCATGGCGGTAGCGATGTTAAGAAAGCTCGGCGTAGGCCGTGTGGTCGCACGAGCAACCAACCAGCTTCACGAACACGTTTTGAGAGAGATTGGTGCATCTGAAATTATTAAAGTGGAAGAAGAGATGGGAGAGATCGTGGCCTCGAAGATTGCGGCTCCTCACGTGCTTCAGCGCTATAATTTCGCTGCCGGTTATTCCATCGTCGAGCTTAAACTCGGTAAGGTATTCGAAGGAAAAACTCTCGTCGAATCCCAGATCAGACAGAACTATTCACTCAATATTGTAGCTCTCCAGAAGCGCGTTCCCTATATCTCTGAAGAAGGTAAGGCCGCGTACCGGATTGTGATTAACGATGCTCCTCTCCCTATGGATGTCATTGAACAGGATGACATCGTCGTTCTGGTGGGATCAGATAAAAATCTGGATCGATTGTTCTCAGACCTCGAAGAAGTTTAAAACGGAGTACAAATGAGATTATCTCTCAAGCAGCGAATCGCTTACAGTTTCATCATTGCAACCATGGTGGTTGTGGTTATGGGATTCACAGTCTTTTTCTTTCTCGAATCCCTGAACAATCAGATTTCATCCATTACGGTGAACTCAAATAAAATTTCCCTTCTCACTGATGAAGTGAGGATTTCTGCGGTATCGATCCTGAAGATGCAGAAAAAAATCCTGACTTCCAAGCCGACCGTTGAAGATCTTAAACGCCTGGAAAATCTTTGCGAAGGATTTCAGTCCCAACTCATGCGACTCGACAGTTTTTACACTGAAGTTGAAGCGAAAAAGATTATTTCCAAAATGCAGGGTTACGTAGATTCGCTGAAAACGATCGTTGGAAAATCCTCCATTTTCTCCCGCGACGGCGAAGGCCTTTCCACCATCAACGAACTGACTGACAAAATTCTCGAAGCTTTTTCGGAGTTTCAGGATATTCAGTATTTCCAGAACGAGCAGAGAGACAAGCAGGTGAAGGCCATCATCGGGGAAACCCGCAGGAATATGTTAATAACTCTGATTATTACATTTCTCGGAACCATTCTTCTTTCCCTCATTGTTCCTGGCAAGATTGCGATGCCGTTTAAGAAAATTAACGATGCCATCCGCGAGCTGCAGGATTGCAACTTCGACGTTTCAATTTATTACGATCTCGATGATGAAATCGGTGAGATCGCCAAAGAGCTCAACAAGATGATTGCGAACATGAAAAAGTTCGAGCAGCTTCGGACTGATCGCATTTCCGTTGAGCATAGAAAGTTCGATACTTTAGCGAACATGATCAAGAAAAATATCATGATCTCTAACGCAAAAGGCGAGCTCATCTACATGAACAATCCCATGTACGCTCTTCTCGAGCTTCAGTCGGATGACGTCATCAATAAACTCATCGCCGACACGACCGTTCCTGAATCCATCATCGAAACTTTTGAAATTGCCATCAAACGTCGCTCGAAAATCGAGAATGCGGAAGTTTCCATCCCGAAACGTCGCAAGGTTATTGACCCTACGACTGGTGAATACATCTTTGAGGAGACGGATGAAGCCTTCACCGGATACGCAAACGTCATCCCTATCCGTGCGAAAGAGTCGACTCTGGATTACTACATGATGATTATTTCGAAGGAAGTCTTCGTCTAATGACGCAGAGCTTGAGTAAGACCCTTTTTGGGAGACGGCTGCACCCGCGTTAGGGTATGATGGCCCGTCACTAAAAAAGGGTTTTCTACTTCATGGATACAAGTCTCATCCGGAACTTTTCTATTATTGCTCACATTGATCACGGCAAGTCGACTCTTGCAGATCGTATTATCGAAATGTGCAAAGCCGTCACTGACCGTGAAAAATCAGACCGCATGCTTGATAACATGGATCTTGAGAAAGAACGTGGGATCACGATCAAGGCGCAGACAGTACGTCTTGCTTACAAGGCCCAGGATGGAAAAACATATTCATTCAACTTGATTGATACTCCGGGACACGTGGATTTTACCTATGAAGTTTCGCGCTCACTGGCATCTTGTGAAGGCGCCCTCCTGATCGTCGATGCTTCACAAGGCATTGAAGCCCAGACTCTTGCTAACGTTTACATGGCCCTTGAAAACAATCTTGAAATTCTTCCGGTGATTAACAAAATCGATCTTCCTCACGCAGATCCTGACAAAGTCAGAAAAGATATTGAAGACGTCATTGGTATTGATGCATCTGAAGCTCCTTTGGTTTCCGGAAAGTCCGGTCTCGGTGTTGATATTCTTCTCGAAGAAATCGTGAAAAAAATTCCTCCTCCGAAAGGCAATCCAGATGCTCCTTTGCAGGCGCTGATTTTCGATTCATGGTTTGATCCTTACAGAGGCGTTGTTGTTCTCGCGCGTATCATGCAAGGCACGTTGAAAGTGAAAGACAAAGTTCACTTTAAATTCCGAGGCACTGATTATGAAATCTTGAAACTCGCTGTGAACCAGCCTTTCTATCTCGAAGTTCCTTCAATGGGTGCGGGTGAAGTAGGAATGATTGTTTGCGGAATCAAGACAGTTCGCGACGTGAAAGTCGGCGACACGATCGTTCACACGGATAAAAAAGATTCAACGCCAACTCTTGCCGGTTACAAAGAAATCAAGCCGATGGTTTTCTGCGGGATTTTCCCGGTTGATTCAGAAGAGTATGAAGTATTGAAAGAAGCGCTTGAAAAGCTCGCTCTCAACGATGCCTCGTTCACGTATGAGCCGGAAGTATCTCAGGCCTTAGGATTCGGATTTCGCTGCGGATTCCTGGGTCTTTTGCACATGGATATTATCCAGACGCGACTTGAGCGTGAATTCGATCTCGCTCTCATTTCAACTGCTCCGTCATGTAATTACGAAATTCATACGACGACCGGTATTACGTTCATGATCGACAACCCGTCGAAGCTTCCTGATCCGACTTTGATCGAGATGATCAAAGAGCCGACAGTTAAACTTTCTATCCATTTGCCGAACGAGTTTGTTGGTAAAATCATCAAGCTGTGTGAAGACCGTCGTGGTCAGCAACAGGCGATTGATTACATTACTGAAGACCGCGTAAACCTGAAGTACATTCTTCCTCTTTCAGAGATGATGTTCGATTTTTACGATCAGCTGAAGTCTCTTTCGAAAGGTTATGCTTCCATGGACTATGAGCTCCATGATTATATGGAAAGCGACATGGTGAAACTTGACGTGCTCCTGAACGGAGACAAAGTCGATGCTCTTTCGATGATCACTCACCGCGGAACTTCTGCACAGAAAGGGAAGGACCTTACCTTCCGCCTGATGAAAGTGATCGACCGCCAGCAGTTCGATATTGCGATTCAAGCAGCGATCGGATCAAAAGTTATTGCACGTGAAACCATTAAAGCACTTCGCAAAAACGTACTCGCGAAGTGTTATGGTGGTGACATTTCTCGTAAGCGTAAGCTCTTAGAGAAACAAAAAGAAGGTAAGAAGCGGATGAAGATGGTCGGGAATGTAGAAATTCCTCAAGAAGCCTTCTTGGCAGTTCTTAAAACAGAAGAGTAGAATACCTCCTATGCTTGATATCGTTCATGACCACCTCGACAACGTCCTTAATCTTTATACGAAGGGCAAATTCTTCGACGACCTTAAGGCCGCGAAGGATCGCTATTTTCATATCACTGGAAAGTTAGACGAGGATAAAGAAGAATTCGAATCACGGATGAACTGCTTTAACGACTGGTACATTTTTCAGTACCGTCATGAAGATGGCTCAAAAGTGATTGAGGATTACATCCGTTCTCACTCTCTTGATGAAGAACTTTCACAGGCCCTCCTCAATGTGAACCATTCACTTTTCGAGTTTTCCAAGACAAGTTTCAGAAAACAAATTGTTCTCAAAGATATCCTCCACGACGAAAAGATTACTCTCGTGAAAAACCATCCCACCATCTCTTTAATGGAGGGTGATGTGTTCACTGGACGAGTGATTAAGTACAAAGGTGAGCATTATCTGTTGCGAGGAGTTTGTATTTTGCCTCAAGGGGTGAAATCAATTCTGAAGAAACAGTCGAAGAAAGTGCGCAAGCTCAACAGCTTTAACGAAGAGTTAAACTATCTTCTGCAGTTGGAGTCGTTGAAGACGAAGGCCATGCACTACTCGCACATTGATCCGTCGAAAATTTTCATTTTCAGTTAGTTCATTTCAGTTTCAAAAGCTTTTCTATTTTCTTCATTTTCTCTTCTACGTTCGATAGCCGCTTATCTTTTTCGGAGTTGTTTTTATAGAGAACGATGAGATCTTGCTCGATTCTCTTTTCGAAATTAGCAAATGTCCGTGAGAGATGATCGTTATTCTTTAATTCCATCATGAGGTTTTCGTTCTTCAAAATGAAACGACGAAGATGAGTGAATGCTCTGATAATAAATTGACCCATTTCAATTGCTTTGTCCGTTGAGAGAACAAATGAAAGTGCTAAACAGCCCGATTCTGTGAATGCATAAGGTGGATTTCGCCTAATGTAATTTCTGATGCTTACGTCATGGATGGTCACAAATTGTGACCATCCATGGTCTAAGTCTGCGGAATTAAGTAGAAACATAAAATCTGGAGGAAATCGTTCTTCATTACGTTTTACGGCCTGGTTAAAAGTTTTAAGTTCTACTCCGTAAAGTTCAGCCAAATCCCTATCAAGCATTACTTTTTGATCTCTAAGAATAAAAATTCGATTCGTAATTTCCAAAAGCTTTCTTTGTTCACTCATTTTCGTTCTCCGTTTCCAGTTACTAGAACAGAATGAAAAAGTTAAACAGGTTGAATGCGATCAGCTTGAAGAATTTTCGAAACAGAACTTAAGACTTCGTTATTTATTTTTAGTTTTCGAAAGAATGTACGGAATGAATCCCAGGATATTGATACATAAAGTAACGACGTAGAAGAGATTGAAAAGCGAAGCTCCGTTGGTGATCCCCGAGAACTCAAAGAGCTTCTGAAATATCGCATGTCCTACGCCCAGTCCACCGGGTGCCACCGGCAGAGCAAGTGTCACGCTCCCAAGAGGGATAAACGTCAGGGCCTGGATGAAATCCATGTTGCCCGCAACGAACGGCTTTATCAGCGACCAGAAAAGAACAACAGCATTCACCTGAACAACAAATGAAATCGCGATTGCCTGAAGCATCTGCTTACGGATCAGAACGAGATCATCCCACAGAAAAATTATTTTCTGCCAGAGCTGTGGAAGAAAGATTTTCTGGCCCTGCACGAGGATCAAACGTACCAAGTGATGACAAAATATAAATAGCACAAATCCTGCAATCACTCCGCCGGAAAGAAGATAATTCATTTTCAAAAGCGGGCCCATGGCCGGAGCTTCTTCGAGAATGTGTTGTGAGAACATGGCAGACGTAAAACCCACCATGAGAATCAGTGCAGCCAGACCCATGATACGGTCGATAAGAATAGAAGCGAAAATAAATTTCTTAGAAAGGTTCGCATCGTATTTTTGAACGTAGAGAATTTTGACGAGATCGCCGCTGACACTACCCGGAAGGATGCTGCTGAAAAACATTCCAATCCACGTGATGCGAAGAAGACCTGTTAACGGAAAATGGGCGCTACTTCGGGAACGAAGAACAAATCTCCAGCGAATGGATATGAGCCAGAAGTTGAATATTGTCAGGATCACGGTTGTGATCACAGCTGCAGGATGGTCGGCCAGCTGCCCCAGAAGGGAAAAATCAAGTTTCCCTGACTGCAATAGCCAGTAAAGGAGTCCACCGGCAATCAGGACCTTGAGGGCAGTCATTAAAATTGTTTTCAGCATGATTCAATGATTTTATAACTAGTGCCGGGGAATGGTAAAACTCAAAATGGAGAACCTATGAAGATCGGTGTCATTCAGCTGCAATCAGTTCTTGATCCTGCTGAGAACCTGGGCAAAATCAAAAAATTTCTCATCCAGGCCAAGCAAGAAGGGACCAGTGCCGTGTTCCTGCCTGAGGTATTTTACTCCATGTCGGATGGAACTAAGCCAACTCCTCACCTGATTGAAGGAAAGAACTCTCACTATGAAGCTATCCGCGCCCTTGCGAAAGATTCCGGGCTTTATATCTTAGGTGGATCTGCCGCAACTAATGTCGATGGCAAGATCATGAATCGCTCTTATAATTTTTCCTCTGATGGAACAGAAATCGCCCTCTACGATAAGATAAATCTTTTCTCAGTCGATCTTTCCAAGCATCCAAGCCAGACTGTGATTGATGAATCCCGTGTGTACACACGCGGAACAAAACCTCAGATGGTGGACGTTCTTGGATTCAAGCTCGGACTATCTATTTGTTTTGATCTACGTTTTCCAGAACTCTTTCGCGCATACTCTGCAGCAGGTGCGAATATGTTGTCGATTTCTTCGGCATTCACTGTTCCGACAGGTAAAGCTCACTGGCACACACTCCTTCGCGCCCGCGCGATTGAAAACCAGTGTTACGTCGTGGCTTCTGCCCAGTGGGGCAGACACAATGAAAAAATGACAACCTTCGGCCACTCATTGATTGTGGATCCCTGGGGAGAAGTACTCGCCGATGCAGAAGAAGGTGAGAAGATCATTTATGCTGAAGTATCTCTGGAGAAAGTAGACCAGGTCCGCGCCCGTCTCAATGTACTGAGGGATCCAAAGCTGTGATCGAACTCAGGCGTCCCAGTGCGGAACTTCTTAGTTCATATCTCGACATGATGGAAGAGTTTCGAGCGAACAACGAAAAAGTCTGGGAAGGCACAGTTCCTTCAGAAACAGAATCCTCACGGGATTTTCTTAAACGCCTACAAAATTCAGAACTTCACCTATCTCAAGGCGATGTCCCATCTTCGGTCTACTGGGCAGTCATCAATGAAAGAGTTATGGGGCGGATTTCCATTCGCTATGAACTAACAGAGTATTTAATTGAATTCGGCGGAAACATTGGATACGAAGTCCGGCCATCCGCTCGTGGAAAAGGTTTCGCGACAGAAATGTTGAAACTCGTTCTTGAGACGCCTCAGACGCAAAAAATGAAACAGGTCCTGCTCACGTGTTCGCCCGATAACGAAGCATCTATCAAAACGATTTTGAAAAACAAGGGTGAGTTTGTCCGGACAGCTTTTGTGGAGAGAATGAAAAGACAGACGAACTATTACCTCATTCGTCTTTCGTAACTACATGTAGGCGTTCGTACCTTTCTCGTGATCAGTGACGTCGATCACTTCTTTGATCTCAGGATAGTTCTGCTTGATCAACTGCTCGATGCCGCCTTTAAGAGTCGCCTTTGAGCTGGAACAGCCCTGACATCCGCCGAAAAAACGCACGTAAAGAATATCATTATCAACATCCACGATTTCCACGTTGCCACCATGTTGGGCAAGAGCAGGGCGAATTTGGTCGTTAAAAAGTTTTTCTAATTGAGTGATCATGATTCCAATCTAGCACAAAAATCAGAGATTGGTTACCTGGCGCGAGCGAAAATCCTGGAGGAGGGCCTGAAGTTGTTTTGGTTGATGCTGAGAGTATGAGAATGGTGGAATCCAGGTCATGCTTTCGATCGCACCCTGAGAAGTGATTTTATAGATCAGGCCTTCTTCTGGTTTACCAGCGAAGAACCAGCTTGGTTCATCTGACATAAGAGATTCGCTTTCCATTTGAACGAGAGTGAGTTTTCTCATTTCAGGATGAGTGATTTTCATCGGTTGATGAAACTTCACCGTCGCACTGGCCACAACATCGTCACGAAGTGAAAGAACCATCACTGATGAGTCATCGAAAATATAAGTGAGTTGATTGCGATCTTTTGAACTTGGAACGCCGAACGAAGATTCGATTTCAGTGACGTTCATACCTAAATGAACGGCCGTGAGATTTAACGTGTTATGAATTTTAGACTGAGCGTTGTAATAGGCTGCCCCTACTACTCCCACTGCCATCATGATTCCGAACAAGTATTTCATTTGGTCACAACCTAAACTGTCGCTTTTAATAGGATAATTAAAACACTCTTCCTTATTCCTTGGCTATTTTTTTTAATTCATCGGGATATGTTTACATTTCTAACGTGGAAATCGTCTGTATGCCACGTAGTGCAAATGAATTTTGTGAAGTCGCAAGCCTGACTTCATTCGTCGGATAAAGATTTGTCAACGATAAGTGGCATCATGAAATGTTCACCGCATAACCTTATTATTTTAATTTCACCTCCCGCAACTGGTAAAACGTTCTGGATTCGCCATTATGCTGCGGCGATTTTTCCCCGGACGATGCTCGTGCTCTCGCCCTTACGGGCCCTCGCCGATGAATGTCGTGATCACTTTCCGTCAAATGTTCAGGTCATGACTCCGGAAGAATGGTGCCTGAAAAAAGCTTTTCCAGATGTTGTGATCTTTGATGAGTTCCATCTGAATTTTTACTGGGGAGATTCTTTCAGGCCGCTGATGTGGGAAGTGTTTTTCGATCTGAGTTCAATTGCAGAACTCACAATTTGTCTTTCGGCGACTGTGGGACAAAAGATGAAAGACGAAATCTCACTCATGAAAGCAAATTTCGATGAAATTCTGTGGCTGGATTTTGGGAATCAGAAATTAAAAAATCGGCCGTGCCGATATTTTAAAGCTCCTGGCAAGCAGTGGATCAGGAATCTGATGATTCAATCTAAAAAAGGAGAAACGAATCTTGTTTTTTGTGCCTTTCGTGAAGAAGTTCACAAAGTAGGGATGGATCTCCGTGAGCAAGGGTATTCTGTATGGACTTGTGTCGGGGGAGGCGCAAAAGAATTCGCGATCAAAGTGAAAACACTTCCACCGCCTGATTTCATCGTGGCCACCAGTGTTCTCAGCCATGGTGTGAATCTTCCCGTGCTGAAAAAAATATTCATGCTATATGAAATTGAGAACATAGATTTCTGGATTCAGATGGTTGCGAGAGGCGGCAGGCGCGGAGAAAAATTTGAAGTTTTCGCTCTGGAAAAGCCAGTTGGACTCAGGTGGAACAAAGTGATAAATGACTTGGCTATCTTCAGGATAAGTTTGAGAATGAAGTTCATCCTGAGCTTAAGGCAAGTGCAGTCATGGTTTTTGAAGGAATCGTCATCTCCAGAATCCCCTACAAAGAACGCGATCTGATCGTGAAGGTTCTTCTGCGCAATGGTCACCTTGCGAGCTTCTATGTCTATGGCGGAATGGGCGGTGGAAAACATCACAAGCCTTCGCAGTTTGAACACGCCTGCATGATGAGAGTTCACATTAAAGAAACGCGAAACCAAAAAGTCGAAGGATCGGAACTTATGGTGGCCTCCGAGTATCAGCGCATTTGGGAACCTCTGCACCTAAGACATAATGTTCAGGCTTTTTATCTCTCCTGTCTGTATTTTGAGATCCTCCAGAAA
Organism: Bacteriovorax stolpii; assembly: GCA_945883845.1. Taxonomy (GTDB): domain Bacteria; phylum Bdellovibrionota; class Bacteriovoracia; order Bacteriovoracales; family Bacteriovoracaceae; genus Peredibacter. The sequence continues at coordinate 87,191 of CAMCYI010000005.1, forward strand.
TTCGGCATGCCTTATAAGCTCGGGCTCACTGAAGACGACAGTCACGAAGGTCATGGAATTTTTCCTGTCATGAGTAATGCGCTTTTTCAGATGGAGGACGCGCTTACGAAAGAAAAGTTTATTCCTGAACAACAGCTGAGCTTGTTTATGATCAAGTTAATTTTTCATCTGGGGATCATGCCCGACACTGATCATTGTGCGACCTGCGGAGCCGACCTGATGGAAAGCATTGGAGCGACTTTTCTTCCGGCCAACGGACAGTTCGCATGCCTTCAATGTGTGACCGCTGAAAATGAAAAAGGATTTCTTCTCAGGATCAAGAAAGGCTATCAGACCAAATATAGTGAATACGATACGCTGGTAGGATCAACATTCCGGGAGAGTGATAAACTCATCCAGTATTTCTGCCATCAGTTTCATCTTAAACCAGTGGAACTAAAATCCTATAAGTTACTTCTTAAGTGATGTCGCAAATTCGAGAAGTGTTTTAAAAGACGGATAGTCTTTAGACTGGGTTGCGCGAATCAAGACACCCTGAATACCAGCATTCTTCCCACATTCGGCGTCAATCAACTTATCTCCGACCATGTAAGAACCTTCGGCCGTTAGATGGTACTTCGTCATGAGATCAGTAATCATCTTGCCTGAAGGTTTTCTGCAATCACAGGCATCATCTGGCGAATGGGGACAAATGGCGAAGTCCTTGAATGGCTGAAGCTTATTTTCACGCATATCATTTTGAAGTTGTTTATGAATCACATACACATTTTCAAGGGCAAAGTAGCCGCGGCCTACACCTGACTGGTTTGTGACGATGAAAAGTTCATAACCGAGAGTCTGAAGAAGCTGGAGGGCCTTGAAAGTATCGAGAAAATACTCCATGTCCTCAACGCGGGAGAGATAATTCTTGTCGTGGATGATGGTACCGTCGCGATCGAGGAAGATGGCTTTACGCGTTTTAATTTACTTAACTCCTGTTAGAGCTTAATATTCTTCCATGGTACACGTGCTCAGGTTAATGTTCCCATACTTACGTCCTTTTTGGAAAGAGGCCGTTTTAGCGACCCTTCTGGCCTTTCCTCTTGCCGGAATCAAGGCCTACGAAGCTTATCTTGTTAAAGATATTTTTGATAAAGGCTTCGCGGCCGGATCTTCTTTCGAAGACGCAAGAAATCTCGGCTTGATCCTGATTGCCCTCGGGATTCTGAACTATCCACTTCGTTACTTACATTACTTCGGTCTTCGCCAGATCGTCGACAAGTCTACCAGACGCATTCGCTCAAAGATTTATTCCAAGTTCCAGCATCTGCCTGCGAGTTATTTCTCTCAGACCAAGCAGGGAAATCTTATTTCGACCATCATGAGTGACACAATGGTGTTCTCGGAAGCCTTTAAAAACTCTCTGGAAGTTGTCCGCGAACCTATTACTGCACTTTCACTTCTTGGTGTGGCCTTTTATCATGACTGGCAATTAACCCTGATCATCTTTGCGACGGCCCCGTTTTTCATAACGACTTTTCATTTCACCGGCAAACGCATCCGCAAATATGTTGGCCGTGCCCAGCAAGATAATGCCGAGATGACCCACATTGTTTCGGAAGCGCTTGGTGGCCAGAAAATTATCAAAGCATTTGGTCTCAAAGAGTACATCATCAACCGTTTTGAAATGAGGCAATCGAGGTTTCTTGAAAACCGCACCAAAAGTAACTCAGCTGAAGAGCATTCTCATCCATTGGTCGAATTAATCGGATCGTTTGCTTTTGCCGGCGTTTTAATTTTTGCTCATCATCGTATTCAGTCAGGTGTACTCACGACGGGCGGATTTATTTCGTTCGTTGCTGCACTCGCGATGTTTATGGATCCTATCCGTCGCTTCAGTAAGGCGAATGCGAAACTCAACCAGGCCAAGGCAGCAGCAACAAGAATTTTTGCTCTTCTGGATGTTGAGGAAGAAAAAGAACAACACACCAAAGAGCTCACGTCGTTCCAGAATGAAATCGAATTCCGAAATGTGTCTTTCACCTATGGTGAAGGAACTGTGTTGAAGAATTTCAATCTGAAGATTAAGAAAGGCGAAAAAATCGGTCTGGTGGGACTTTCGGGTTCTGGAAAATCGACGCTGGTTTCTCTTCTCCTGCGACTCTATCCGATCGATCAGGGAGAACTTCTCATCGATGGTGTTAACGTAGATGAATACACCCTGTCATCTGTCAGAAAGATATTTGCTCTCGTCAGCCAGGATATTTTCCTGTTCAACGATACGATCCGCGAAAATCTCACTACCGGTGACGTTCATACGGAAGAAGAGATTAATCACGCTCTTGATATTTCCTACGCTCAAGAATTCATCAAAGACCTGCCTCAAGGTCTGATGACAACCATTGGTGATCGTGGTGTTCGTCTCTCAGGCGGTCAGTCTCAACGAATTACAATTGCACGCGCCTTTTTGAAAGATCGCGAGGTCCTTCTCTTTGATGAAGCTACCTCGGCTCTTGATAATGAATCAGAAAAAATTGTTCAGAAGGCCCTCGAGCGTGTGGCCAGTCACAAGACAGTTGTGGCGGTCGCTCACAGACTTTCTACTCTCAAAGATTACAACCGGATTGTTGTTATGAAAGACGGGTGTAAAATTGAAGAGGGAAGTCACGCAGAGCTAATTGCCATGAATGGCGAATATAGAAAACTTTTTGAGCTCTCGCAACGTGACTAAAAGTATTCTTCTGCTTCTTTATCTTCCATGGCCTTATCAGACTTCTCTATTTCTTCTGCTGTCTTTTCAAATGTCAGACTATTGAAAAATTCTTTTTCCTGAGAAGTAAGATCCTTGAAAGCCTTGGAAGGCGGTTTTCTTTGACTGACAGCCATCCAGACATATTTATTACCATCACTCGGCAAAATACAAATCATCCCATTGTAATTAAGTTCCAGTTTTGATTTCTTCTCAAATCCGACCTGCTTGAAAAACATGCAGGCTGTTTTCTTGAACGGCCCGTAGAATACTCGGGTGCTTATGATCTCCACCTTATCGTTTGCTTTTTTATTCTTCAGACTCGGTTCAAAAATTTTCTTCAGAGTTTGCGGCGACACCTGAACATACCCATCTGTCTCAAAAATGAACCCATGCCTGACCTCGGCGAGAATGGAAGCACCATCTCTTTCAGGTTCCTGTCCGAAGAGATAATAGTCCGCCTTACCCTGGTACCAGTCACCCTGAAAGGGGACCTGAAATGTAAATCCGTAGTCAGATGGAAACTTTTTTTTCGAATCAATCTTAGTCCTGGAAGTACAGCTGACAGAAAGAAAAAATATCAGCAGAAGCGGCAGGTTAATTCTTTTCATCGATGGCCAGCTCCATGCCGATCTTTGCAATCTGAAGGTTGATGAAGTTTGGAAGAAGTCGGGGAAGAAAAGCCTGGAACTTATTTAAAAGGCCCGGCACAACAACACGTTTTCCTCTTTTCGCTGCCTTCAGGCCGGTGGCGGCAACTTCCTCCGCAGACTGAAGAACGGAAAGTGAAGTTTTCATTTTCTGATTATTCGTCGTGAGAAAATCCGTCGCCGTTCCACCCGGACAAAGACAAGTCACAGAAACATTTGTTTTCTTCATCTCGTAATGAAAAATCTCAGAGAACACCCGGACAAAACATTTTGAACCACAATAAACTGCAAATTTTGGAATGGGCTGATAGGAAGCAACACTTGAAACATTGATGATGGAACTCGGCTGTCCATGAGTGAGCATGTGGTTTCCAAACAGATGGCAAAGACGCGTGAGGCTCACGAGATTGAGTTCAATTGTCTGAAGGTGTTCATTCAATGGTGTTTTCAGAAATGGCCTGTAAGCTCCATTTCCTGCATTATTAATCAGGAGATCCACGGTTTTTCCATAGAGAGTTGCCGCCTGAATTAGTTTTTCCGGTGCGTCGTCTGCTGTAAGATCCACAGGGAGAATGTCCACTTCCACGTTGAATTTTTGACGGAGCTCCAATTGGAGTTTTTGCAACAACTCGATTCTGCGGGCGACGAGGATGAGATTCACTCCCTCTGACGCTAACTGGCGAGCGAAACATTCTCCAATACCGGTTGAGGCCCCTGTCACAATTGCGCGCTTATATTTTCTCATGGAAAAACTTTATCCGAAGGACCCATCTTTGTGATAAGTTTTAGCAAAATTTTTATAGCAGGGAGTGCATAGTGTCAGAAGAAAATCTGAAGTCCATGGCCGATCTCGTTGCCCATTGTAAGCAGCGCGGTTTTATTTTCCAAAGCTCCGAAATTTACGGCGGCCTTGGATCATGCTGGGACATGGGGCCTCTTGGTGTTGAACTTAAAAATAATCTTAAAGCGACATGGTGGAAGGCGATGACTTTCCGTGATGACATCGACGGCATTGATGCTTCGATTCTCATGGCTCCGATGGTTTGGAAAGCTTCCGGTCACGTGGATAATTTCACGGATCCGATGGTGGACTGTAAATCTTGTAAGTCGCGTTTTCGCTCAGACAACATTGATCTCACGGCTCCTTGTCCAGTCTGTAAGGCGAAAGATTCTTACACGGAACCAAGAAACTTCAACCTCATGTTCAAAACACAGATGGGCCCGGTTGAAGATACATCTGCACTTGTTTATCTCCGTCCTGAAACGGCTCAGGGAATTTTCGTCAACTTCCCGAACGTTCAGCAATCCATGAGAAGAAAACTTCCTTTCGGGATCGCCCAGATCGGAAAAGCTTTCCGTAACGAAATCACTCCAGGAAACTTCATCTTCAGAACCCGCGAGTTCGAACAGATGGAAATGCAATACTTCATCAAGCCAGGTACGCAAGCTGAAGCGATGGAGATGTGGAAAGACCTTCGCTGGAAGTGGCATTTAAATAACGGTCTTCGCGCTGAAAAACTTCAGTGGAAGAAACACGAGTCTCTCGCTCACTACGCAGACGCTGCGTTTGACATCGAGTATGAATTTGCTCACGGATGGGGAGAGATGGAAGGAATTCACTCTCGTACAGACTTCGATCTAAAGCAACACGAAGAGTACTCGAAGAAAAACCTTCACTATACGGACCAGATGGATGGGAACAAAAAATACATTCCATTCGTCCTTGAAACTTCTGTGGGATGTGATCGCTGCATGCTCGCTCTCATGAGTGATGCCTACAGAACTGAATTCCCGGGTGATCCAGAGAAAGAAAGAACTGTGATGAAATTTAAACCGTCCCTTGCTCCGATCAAGGTTGCTGTTCTTCCGCTCATGAAGAAAGGCGATATGGAGGAGACGGCAACCAAACTTCTTCGCGAACTCCAGAAAGATTACAAATGTGAATACGATACTGCTGGTTCAATCGGTAAACGATACCGGCGTCACGACGAAATCGGAACTCCAGCGTGTATCACTGTTGACTTCGACACTGCGACTGACAATGCCGTTACGATCCGTGACCGCGATACGATGGTTCAGGAAAGAATTTCCCTTGATAAAGTTCAGGCATACATCAAAGAAAAATTTTCACTATAAGTGAAAGGGGCTCACATGAAAAAATGGGTTTATAAATTCTCCAGTGAACTGACCGATGGAAACAAAGATTTAAAGGCCCTCCTCGGTGGTAAAGGTGCAAACCTCGCTGAGATGTGCTCGATGAAGCTTTCTGTTCCAGCAGGTTTTACAGTCACGACTGAGGCCTGTCTCGATTACTACAAGACGAACAAAGAAATCTCTCCGGAAATCCGCTCTCAGGTGACAGAAGCCCTTCAGTGGGTGGAAAAACTTACCAACAAGAAATTCGGTGACGTTGAAAATCCACTTTTGTTTTCTGTCCGCTCTGGAGCGAGAGCTTCGATGCCGGGGATGATGGACACCGTCCTGAACCTCGGACTCAATGATAAAACAGTCATCGGCATGGCCAAAAAAACGAATAACCCAAGATTCGCATGGGACTCTTACCGCCGCTTTATCCAGATGTACTCCAACGTTGTTCTCGGAATCAATACATCGATTCTTGAATCCAACATGGAAGACCTGAAAGAAGCCCGTGGAGTTCATGAAGATACAGCTCTCACTGCCAAAGACCTCGAAGAACTTGTCGGCGTTTATAAATCGGTGATCCTCGAAGATCACGGAATTGTATTCCCTCAGGACCCCGTCGAGCAGTTGTGGAAAGCCATCGCTGCCGTCTTCGGTTCATGGAACAACAATCGTGCGACGAAGTACCGCGAGATGAATAACATTCCTCATGATTGGGGAACGGCCGTTAACATCCAGTCGATGGTGTTCGGAAACATGGGTGATACTTGTGCCACTGGTGTTTGTTTCACACGAGACCCTTCAACGGGCGAGAAGAAATTCTTCGGTGAGTTCCTTGTGAACGCGCAGGGTGAAGACGTTGTAGCCGGAATCAGAACTCCGCAGCCAATCAACAACGAATCGAAGATGGAATCCAACAAGCACCATAAGACTCTCGAGGAAGTTATGCCTAAAGCATACGCCGATCTCGTCGAAGATTATAAAATGCTCGAGAACCATTACAAAGATATGCAGGACATTGAGTTCACGATCGAGAATGGAAAGCTCTACATTCTCCAGACAAGAAATGCGAAACGCACGGTCAACGCTTCACTTAAAGTGGCAGTGGATCTCGTCGCTGAAAAAATGATCACGACAAACGAAGCGATCATGCGCATTTCTCCTGAAGACCTGAACCAGCTCCTTCACCCTCGTCTCGATCCGAAAGCGAAGAAAAATATTATTGCCACTGGTCTCCCTGCCTCTCCGGGCGCAGCTTCGGGCCAGATGGTGTTCACGTCTCATGCTGCAGAAGAGTGGCATAAGGCTGGCAAAAAAGTCGTTCTCGTTCGTGCTGAGACATCTCCTGAAGATATCGGCGGAATGGTTGCCTCTACTGGTATTCTCACAGCACGCGGAGGGATGACGTCTCACGCTGCAGTGGTTGCCCGTGGAATGGGGAAACCATGTGTCGCCGGTTGTACGGCACTTGTTATCAGCGAGCGTGATAAAACTCTCACAGTGAAAGGCAAAACTTATAAAGAAGGTGATTTCATCACGTTCGACGGTGCCAACGGAGAAGTCTACGAAGGGATCGTTCCGACAATTGAAGCGACAATTACTGCTGACTTTGCGACGTTCATGAAATGGGCAGATGCTATCCGTAAGTTAAGAGTCCGCACGAACGCAGATACACCTGAGGATGCAAAAACCGCGATTGAATTTGGCGCTGAAGGCATTGGCCTCTGCCGTACTGAGCACATGTTTTTTGCTCCGGAGAGAATCCTCGCCGTTCGCGAAATGATCTTTGCTGAAAACGAAATGGCCCGCAAGAAAGCTCTCGATAAACTTCTTCCGTTCCAGCGCGAAGATTTCAGCGGCATCTTCCGTGAGATGAATGGCCTTCCGGTCAATATCCGCCTTCTCGATCCACCTCTTCACGAGTTCCTTCCGCACTCTGAAAAAGACCAGACCGAACTCGGCCAAGTTCTCGGACTCTCGCTCAAACAGATTAAGGAAAGAAATGATTCTCTCCACGAATTCAATCCGATGCTCGGCCACCGCGGCTGTCGTCTCGCGATCACGTATCCTGAGATCTACATCATGCAGGTTCGGGCGATCATTGAAGCTGCAGTAGAATCTGATAAGAAAGGAATTAAAGTATTCCCTGAGATCATGATTCCTCTCACCTCTGAGCTGCGCGAATATTCTGTTATTCAGAGCGAGTGCAAGGCTGAGATTGAAAAAGTCTTCAAAGAAAAAAATCACACTGTTAAATATAAGATGGGAACCATGCTTGAGCTTCCACGCGCTTGTATCATGGCCGGGGAAATTGCCCGTGAGTCTGAATTCTTCTCGTTTGGGACGAACGATCTTACGCAAACTACATTCGGTTTATCACGTGATGATGCTGGTAAATTCCTCCCGAGTTACACGGCCCGAGGAATTTATCCGCGTGATCCTTTTGTTTCCATCGATCAGCCAGGTGTGGGCTTTCTCATGAAGCACGCAGTTGCTGAAGGTAAGAAAACAAATGCTCATATCCACGTTGGTATCTGCGGAGAGCACGGTGGAGAACCTCATTCAGTTGAGTTCTGCCACAACATTGGTCTTGATTACGTGAGCTGCTCTCCGTTCCGCGTGCCGATCGCGCGTCTTGCTGCTGCTCAGGCCGTACTTAGAACTTAATTCCAGGACTGGAGACGATGAAAAATCTTATTCACATCGTCTCCACCCTTTTACCTCACGGCCCATTTGATGTGGTAGGTGTTGGTGTCATCGATTTCAAAAAGAAAACTTACGAAGCGTTTGAGGCCAACACTTTCGAAGGAAGTGTCCAGTTCAAGTCTGAGCCCACAAATTATTTCGACCTCGCGAGTGTCACTAAAACTCTCACCAATGCTCTTGGATATTTTCTCAAACCAGATGACTTCACTCCGGACATGCTCTTGTGTCTCTCCCATCGCGGGGGATTACCTTCGTGGGGCCTTCTTCCTGACAAAGGCTGGAAAGAGCAGATCCTGAGCTATCCTGTTAAAGAAAGCGAAACTCTCTATTCAGATTTTTCTCCACTGCGAGTTCAGCTTGAGTTCAATAAAAATAACGATCTCAAAAAACTTTGTCAGACAGTTTGGGACAAAGAAACGATGAACTGGCTCGATCTTCCATTTTACTATCCGACAGCACAGACGGGTTACAAAAACCAGAAGCCTAACTACGGCGAAGTCCATGATCCGAACGCGTGGACCATCCGCGAGTTCTGCGCACACGCGGGATTGTTTTCAACGGTTGATGGTCTTTGCCGGACGTACCTGAACTATCAGGACAAGACTGATTTCATTTCCAAAGTTTCCAATGATCTTAAAACTCACAAGCACAGGTTTTCCTACGGCTGGGACCGGGTAGAAAATCCGGACGCGACCCTAGCAGGAAAAGGGTGTTCCGCACTCACTTTCGGCCATCTCGGGTTCACCGGTACTTCCATCTGGATTGACGCTGAAAAAATGAAGGGTCACGTGATCCTCACCAACGCCACCAAATATCACTGGTTTGATAAGGCCGTTCTCAATGATCTTCGCCGCGCGATTGGCGAGGAAGTCTGGAAGTCTGTCTAATTTTTAAACACCATCAGTACATCCTTCAGGGTCCTATTGGGTAAAGAGCTAAACCAATAGAAAATGGTTAAAACCAACCTTGGATTTCTATGTTTAAAAGAATTGCCCTTCTCACACTTGCAGTATTTTCCCTGACTGCTTCTGCAGCTCCGAATGACGGAGTCATTGATATCTTCGCTTCAATTCCTTTCGTCAGAGGAGCTGACGCCTGCAAGTTCAGTAATTCTTATGGGCAGACCCGTACGCAAAATTTAAATCAGATGGTCAGTCTGGCCGAACGACTCCTCCAGTCCGGAATGAAATCAAGCGATGTCGTACCTGCTCTGATCACGTTCAATAATCTCTATGACAGGAATCAGGGACTCGCTCAGATGAACCTGGACGTCACCCTGGAATCATCGCTCAAGGCCTACTTCGATGACTACTACCGTGATCTCACTCCGAAGCGGAAGAAAGTGAGCTTCACGCATCTTGATGATCTTAAAGCTCAGCCACTTTCAAAACTCGATTACATTGCTTACGGAACTTATACTCTGGCCCCTTCGTGCAAAGGCAATATTTCTGTCACTCTTCACCTGATCAAAAAATCAGGCAGAAGCGAATCCTATTCTGCAATTGGTAACGTCGATACCGTCATGAGCCAGATTGCTGCAAAAATGTTTACTGAATATCAGCGTACAAAGTTTCCCAACAGCCTTCGCATCGGAAATAAAATGCTCACCATCGTGGGCGGCTTAAATGGTTCTGTAGATCAGGTCTCTGACCCGACTCTGGCCGAAGAAGCTTGTGCCATGCTCGATGCCCGCCTTCCGACCCGCCTTGAGATGGAACTGATCGATAGCTACGGAGATTGGTCAGGTGGAATCAGTCTTGGTACAGCAGTCTGGGCATATCCTGGCGGGAAAGTTTACGCTGCCGAACTTCGCAATCCGACTCCGATCCGAAATACATGGGAAGTGAATGACCACTCCTTTAAATACTACTGTGTGAAATAAATGAAAAAACTAATTCCGCTTTTACTTACCGTCCTTTCTTTGTCGGCACAGGCAACTGTCTCGATCATCTCGGACCTTGATGACACGATCAAGATCACGAATGCCGCTGACATAAAGGAAGCGACGATTAACGGGTTCTTCACGGCCTCAATCTACTCAGGTATGGACGTGTTCCTGCAAGAGTCAGAGAAGTTTGAACCCAAGGTCCTTCACGTCGTAAGTGCTGCACCCACTTTCCTCAAACCCCGCGTGAAGAGCATCCTTCACAAATATCAGATTCCTTTCCAATCCGTGACGGTGAGAAACGTTCTTAAGGAAAATGTTGAAGTCTATAAACTCCGTGTGATCAGAGAGCTCATTAACGCTAGTTCCGATAACTTCATCCTCTTGGGTGATGACGTAGATCATGATCCGCAGATCTATGACGAGATTAAGAAGGCATTCCCGGACCGGATCTCCGGCGTTTATATTCACGTCGTAAAAGGTAAGGAATTACCTTCGACCTCGACGGCCTATTTCACAACTTTTGATCTTGCTCTGAAAGAGCGTCTGGCCGGCCGGTTGTCGTACGAATCCGTCGCCAAGGTCGCAGAAAAGATCCTTAGTCAGCCTAAGTTTCAGAGAATCATTCCAGGTTTCGCAGTTTGTCCCACGGATGCGTCTGCCTGGAGCTGGCAGCAGTCCACCGAAGCGGCTGAGCTCGCGAAGAAAATATCTGACAACATCGTCTCGTCTTGCCGCGGCCGAAAGGGCAAGGGAGCAGAATAGTCAGGTATATATTCCTGCAAAGTTTCCTGCTCTTACGTTAAAATTGTAAGATCGAAATCTTTGCCAAGGAATGCCATGGATCTCTCCCATCTTATCTCTCAGGAAGACCTGATTAAGAATCGCCATAAAATTAAGAAAGTTTTTTTCTATCGCATATGCGGAGCAGGCATGGGCCCGGCTGCAGTTCTTGTGAAACAAGCGGGCTTTGACGTTGAAGGAGCAGACTCTGCTTTCTATCCTCCAATGAGCACCTTCCTGGAATCAACGGGAATACCCCTGCACAAGTTAGATCAGGTCACACCAGAGTTTTTAAAAAAATACGATCTCATTGTTGTTGGTAACTCTGTAGCAGGGAAACTTGAAACTGCCCGCATGATTGAAAGAACCGGCGTGCCGTTCACTTCATTCCCTTCAGCAATTGGCTCCCTTGTTCTCAAAGATAAAAACGTTGTCGGGATCGCGGGAACACACGGTAAAACGACGACGACCTACTTCATGACCCAACTTCTTGAGAAGCTCCATCAGAACCCGGGTTCTCTGATTGGCGGAATCATCGAGGGACGTGAACCGTCTACTCTTGGTGATAAATATTTTGCGATTGAAGCAGATGAATATGATTCGGCTTATTTTCACAAGATCTCTAAGTTCCGTCTCTATGAAATGAAGCATCTTATTCTTACGTCCCTTGAGTTTGATCACGCGGATATCTTTTCATCTGTTGAAAAAATTGAAGATGAATTTCGTGATGTGCTCCCTAAGATGAAAACAATTATTTTCAATCAAGAATATCCTTCGGCCATGAAACTCATGAACGAATACCGCAAGGATAATGACCAGAAGTGGTTCCTGTACGGCAAGGGCTCAGAGATTGGCCCACACGACGTAAAAACGTTCGAAACGGGTTCTGCTTTCACGTTGAAGTGGCAGGGACAGAATGTTTCCTTTGAAACTTCTGCCATCGGAGAACACAACATCCTTAACCTCACGAGCTGTATCATCTTCCTGTACTCTGAAGGTTTTAAGACTGAAGAAATCCAGCGCGCCACACGACAAATGGAAATGGTAAAGCGCCGCCAGGAAGTGAGAGGCAAGTATCACGACATGGTTGTGATCGATGACTTTGCTCACCACCCACGCGCGATTACAGTCACTCTCGATGCCATCCGTGCGCGCTTTAAAAACAGAAAAATCATCACTGTATTTGAACCGATTTCAGCGACTGCCCGCAGTTCGATTTTTCAGAATGAATTCCGGGATTCTCTGGCTAGTTCTGATAAAGTAATCATCGCGAAAGCTGATCTGGCCACGACTGCACTTAACGGGTCAGATCTGAACGGAGATCTTCTAGCCAAAGAGATTTCGTCAAAAGGTAAGCCTGCAATCTGCGTGAGTAAGCTTGATGACCTTCGCAAGGCGATCGATCAATACGAAGAAAAAGATTCTGTGCTTCTCATTTTAAGTAACCGGACATGTCTTGGTCTTTGGGAGTCAAACTTTGTACAAGAACTTAAGTCTTAACTTAGCGTTCATCCTCGCTGCAGCTTCGCTATCAAGCTGTGCCAGTACTCCTCTCAAATGGGAAGGGGAGATGGATCGTCACGTGAAAACGTACATGGATAACTTCGAGCAGTTTCGCAATAAAATATGTGTTCCGCGAGCTGAAACGATTTATTCGACTTACCTGAAAGATTACCGCGGAAAAGGTTACTGGATTCCCGAACTCAATAACGACGTTGATGTCGAAAGCATTAAAGCTCTTTTGCCTGAAATGGAAAAAAAGGTTGCCTGGATCCGCGAGCAGAAGAAAAAAGTTTCAAAGCAAAGTTTTCCGTCGAAAAGTGCCACGACTAATCTTCGCTCTCTCTTGCTTCGACTCTTGACCCTGAAAAAATCAGAACTCAATGCCATTGAAGAGAATAAAGAAAAGGCCCGCAAGGAATCACTCCATCTGCAGGTCAAGCTTCAGAAAGAATACGAAGAGCTGATCAAGAGACTTTCTTTTTTCACGAATTATCATTATCCCGTCGACCATCTCAAAAATCGCAAAGTGCATGATCAGTTCCGTGAAAAAGAAGAAAAAGAAGCCGTAAAAATTGCCAATTACACTTTTCTCTATCGCAAACTTCTTGAAGACGGTGCTTACTACAAAGATCACACTGGTTCAGATATCTATCTTAGAACCACACTTGATACACTTCACTTTGAACTGATGGAGCACGACTTCTACGTCACAGAAGATGCTCGTTTTGATCTTGAATTTGTCCTCGGCAAAATTGATTCTGAGCTCGGCAAGGGCAAACAAAAAATGCTCGAGCGTTTGACCGAATGGGAAAGCCGAACTGAACGTACTCTCAGTTTTTATAACTCTCTCACGCATCCGGAAAATCAGAATCCGATCGTCGTCAATGGTGTAAAAACCACGGCTAACCGTGAGCTCATCAAAGAGCACAACATTGCCTCCGAAAGACTCAAAGAATTTGTCTACTCCAAGCAGGCTGAGGTCTATAGTTACTGGCTTCATCAGCCGGAACTTCCCCGAGCGATCTTTGTTCTCGAAACAATTCTTCTGAACGAAGTTGGTACTGTCGACGGCACAGATGCACTTGAACGGATGGATGTTGCACGGGTGGTGATGAACCGTCTTGATAAACCGAAATACCTCTCCATCGGCCAGAAAGAATTCATCTACCCTTACCTGAAAAAATCGACGAGTGACTTTCACATAAAAAATGAGCGCTGGTTAAATGCCTTGTTTAAGCAGGGTGAGTTTTCATTTACCTATTATTATCTCTCAGGTGTCGTGAATATTTTCTGCCCGGATATGGCACCATCAGCGAAAAAACTCAGAGCTCAAAACGTCCAGATTGCATTGCAGGTTCTCAAAGAGCAGCCAAACTCTTTCAAGACGACACGCTATTTTTCACGGGCAAGTATGATCGGTCGCATTCACATGGACTCTATCTGGGAAGACTACATTCCATATCCCGAAAGACCGGGTCTTCTGGTCGAAGGTCAGGAACGCCTGCAGGAGAAGTTCACCAAGGGCGATTACACCTATCTCTATTCATTCAAAGATCCAGCTTTTCAGATGTTTCAAGTGATTGAAATAGACGGCCGTGTTTATGCGCTAGGAGAGGATAAGGGGATCAAGATCTTCTATTCCCATCGTAATCCGCACTATTTTCGCTATTTCACCAAGACGGAAATCTGAAATAATTCCCAAAATGTTTTTGAAATACCACGCGGAACAAGGTATAAAACCCGCTCTAGATTATTATTTGTTTAGTCCCCTGAAGGAGCTTTTATGCTGAAAGATTATATGTTCACTTCTGAATCCGTTACAGAAGGTCACCCGGATAAAATCGCCGATCAAATTTCAGATGCCATCCTCGATGCCATGCTGACTCAGGATCCACGATCTCGCGTTGCATGCGAAACTTTGATCACAACTGGTCTCGTGGTTGTTGCTGGTGAAATCACTACGGGTGCAAAAGTTGATATCAACGAAACAGTTCGCAAAACGATTAAAAATATTGGTTACGATCATTCTGATAAAGGCTTCGACGCTAACACTTGTGGCGTTTCGATCGCTCTCGGTAACCAGTCTCAGGATATTGCACAGGGTGTAAACGAAGGCGAAGGAAAATTCCTCGATCAAGGTGCCGGCGATCAGGGTCTCATGTTTGGATACGCAATCAATGAAACTGATTCGTACATGCCGATGACAATTGATCTCTCTCACAAACTTGCTAAACAGCTTGCGACAGTTCGCCACAATGGAACTCTTAAAGATCTCCGCGCTGACGGTAAGACTCAGGTCACTGCTCAGTACATCGACGGTAAACTTGCTCGTATCGATGCAATCGTTGTTTCTACTCAGCACGCTGAGAGCATGACTCAGAAACAGATCGAAGAAGGTGTGATGGAAGAAGTGATCAAAAAGATCGTTCCTGCTCACCTCATTGACAAAAATACAAAATACTTCATTAACCCAACTGGTCGTTTTGTGATCGGTGGGCCAATGGGGGACTGCGGTCTCACAGGTCGTAAAATTATCGTTGATACTTACGGTGGTCACGGTGCTCACGGCGGTGGTGCATTCTCTGGTAAAGATCCTTCTAAAGTTGATCGCTCAGCTGCCTATGCTGCCCGCCATATCGCGAAGAACGTTGTTGCTGCCGGCCTCGCTGAGAAAGCACTCGTTCAGGTTGCGTATGCGATCGGTGTTGCAAAACCAATGTCTCTCTTGATTGATACATTTGGAACGGCAAAAGTTGATGAGAAAAAACTAACAGCTGCGATCAACGAGCTCTTCGACATGCGTCCTAAGGCGATCATTCAGCGTCTTGATCTCCTTCGTCCGATCTACTCTGAAACTGCGGCTTATGGGCATTTCGGAAGGACATCAGGTAATGGGTTTACCTGGGAGAAACTTGACCAGGTCGATAAGCTTAAATCTATGTTTTAATCAAAGGGTCCTCACGGACCCTTTTTTTTTGCCCCAAGTTGCCGATAAGCCTTTCATGATCGAGATCTATTTCCTCCTTCGCCATACACCCTTCTGGGCCGTACCTGTGATGTTATTCGCTGCCGAGTTCGGTTATATGTTTTGGCTCAAGAAGAAGAAGCGCCAAGCGACTATTTGTTTAATGTTCTTCATCTTCTCGTTTTCTATTGTGTGCTTTTATTACTGGGCCGGCGGGCCTGAAAAATCAGTCCGTGTCATCAAGAATTATTACCACCACAATCGCGACTAAAACAAAGTCTTACATTTGACACCCCCTCGTTAAGCTTTCGATATCGCTCACTTTTTTCCAAGTTGAAAAATTGACACCAAGTTTGGTGCTCGAGTAAATTAGGGGTTCCTCGGAGGAAAAAATGGACGACGTTAACTACCTTCATCAAAGTTTTGATGGATCTGCTACGACTGCACTCCCCCCTGTGATTATTGTGGAGGATGACAAGCTTCTGGGCCTTTCACTCAAGAAATATCTTGAGCAGACTCTGAAGATGGATGTTCGCCTTTTCCACAGCTCTGAAGACTGCCTCACCAACTTTGCCCGTACTCACGAAAAGAACGTTCCGTTCTGTCTCGTGACGGATATAAGTCTTGAGCAGGGTTCCGATGGTCTACTCCTGATCGACATCCTGAAAGACAAGGGCTTCGAATTTGTCTCTATTGTGATGACTGGTTTTGCGAGCATTGAAACAGCGATTGCGGCCACGAAGAAAGGTGTCTTTCACTATCTCACAAAACCGTTTGAACTCGATAACCTCAAGAAGCTTGTTCTCGAAGCTCTCTCGACGAAACTTAACGTAGCATTACCAAGAGAGATGATCTCAATTGGTGAAAGTATATTTGATGATGAAGCACGCGCCATAAAAGCAAATGCCCGTCACCGCCTGGACCGTCCTCAAGTTGAGGATTTTTTCGAAGGAATGATCGGTCGCTCGCGTGTGATGAGAGAAGTCTTTGATCGCATCACGAAAGTTGCGAAAACAGATTCTACAATTCTCATCATGGGTGCCTCTGGTACAGGGAAAGAGTTGGTTGCTTCGGCGATTCACCGTCTTTCTTCACGTACTGAAAAAAATCGAATTTCAGTCAACTGTGGTGCGATTCCTTCTGACCTACTGGAGAGCGAGCTCTTCGGTCACGTCAGAGGTGCCTTCACAGGTGCTATTTCTACCCGTAAAGGACGTTTTGAGCTCGCTCAGGGCGGATCTATCTTCCTTGATGAGATCGGAGATATGCCACCACTTCTGCAGGTAAAACTTCTTCGTGTTCTCCAGGAACGTCAGATGGAGCCTGTGGGTTCTGATGAAATCCTGAACATCGACGTGCGCGTGATTGCGGCTACACACCGTGATCTCGAGAAAGCAGTTGCTGATGGCAAGTTCCGCGAAGATCTTTTCTATCGCCTGAATGTTATTCCAATAAAAATGCCGGCCCTGAAAGAGAGACGTGAGGATATTCCTCTTCTTATCTCATACTTCCTGGACCGTTTTGTTTCTGCCGATCGTTCAAACGAAATCAGTTTTGGTTCACTCACAATGGAACTTCTGATGGGTTACGACTGGCCAGGAAACGTGCGCGAACTCGAAAACGTGATTGAACGTCTGGTTATCCTGCGCGGAGGAAATGAAATTCTTCCAGAGGATCTTCCTGCGAAGATTTTCCGTTCGAATCCGCTCGCTACTCACCATTACAAAACTCTCTTTGATCTTCCTGAGCCGGGAGTGGATCTGAAACAGATTCTTTCGGACATTGAAGACTCTTTGATCATGCAGGCGATGACGAGAACCCGTGGTAATAAAAACCAGGCCTCGAAGCTTCTAGCACTCAACAGGACGACATTGATTGAGAAGATGAAAAAGAAAAATCTCGAACTTTGAAAGAAAGGGCCTAGTAAGGGCCCTTTTTTCGTTATGGGAGCTACATAACAGTGTCAGATTGGTTCCAATCGGACTGTAAGATCGGTAAGCCTATCCCCTGAATCTTACCATTGGCCCGTATACGTTCATGGGCCAAAAAGCACCTTTGACGTGAGTGGGGAATGGGTTTATTTCTTGGGTATGGGAAATCTGAAGGTTAATTCTGTATTTTTGATTTGTATTGTAATGCTCACGGTTTTAATTGTGGGGATGAAGGTTTTTAATTTGCTTTGAATTGAGTTGAGTTCTGCGCCGAGAAATAATCTTTAAATTTAATCTGAAATTGGGGCTCGTTGTGCATCCGAAAAAACGAAGTTTTTCGGATGTGTTATTTTGGGGCAAGGGGAAGATTACTTCTTTTTTTGCTCTGAGCTGCGGATTGATTCGCGGATGAAATACTTGATGACCTTGTTTCTTTCAGCTCCGCCGAGGAGGGTTTTGAGGTCCTCGTGAAGGGTGTCGTCGTAGATCATGCTGTTCGCGGTTCCTGGGCCGGTTTCTACGCGTCTGAGGATGCGTTCGAGGGCGCCTGATGCAAGGTTGAGGCGTTCCATGGTCATGTTGACATGAGTGATCGTGTCGCCGAGCTTCGCTTTTTTTGCGTCGGCCATGATGGCGGCGAAGTCGGTGGAGGCCTTGTTCATGTTGTTGAAGGTTTCGGTGAGCTTGTGACCGTCTTCGAGGATAACGAGAATGGCGTCGATCTTGAGCATGATTCGCTCAGCGACCGTTGCGATGGAGTCGCCTTTGGTCATGATCTTCTTGAAATCCATTGAGTCTTCTGCGCGGAGGATGTCTTTTTCAGGGTTGAGTTTTGAAGCAGTGGAGTCCATTGCGTTGTAGATTTCGACGAACTTGTCTCCGACCAGACCGGCGTTGGAGACGGCGACTTTTGCATCCTGCTTGATCCACTTCACTTCTGTTTCGAGAACGGTTAGGACGAGTTCAACTTCCTCTTCACTGACGATAGAAATACCCGTCACACTTCCTACGCGTATACCTTTGAACTCAACGTAGGAGCCTTCTTTGAGTGCAGAAGCACTTTTCACGCGGGCACGGAGATCAACTTTTTGATCGAAGACAGAGTTTTGTTTTCCGATGCTCACAACCATGATCATCACAACGAGTGTTAAGCCGGAGATAAAGGCACCGACTTTAACGAGGTTTCGTTTGTCTTTTTTTCTGATCGTCATACTTTCTCACTTCCAGTTAGAAAACTTTGAATGAATGGGTCGGTGCTGTCTTCCATATTTTGCCAGGTACCTTCGAAGGCAACCCGGCCGTCTTTGATGATGATGAACCTGTCGCATATTTTTGAAGCTGCGGGAATATCGTGGGTGACGAAGATGCCTGATGAGCCACGAGCTTTGGCCACTCTCATCACGTCGAGAACCATTTCTACATTAACGGGATCAAGGCCGGCGGTTGGTTCATCGTAGAGTAGAATTTCTGGTTCGAGTGCCATCGAGCGGGCGAGACCTACGCGCTTCTGCATACCACCTGAAATTTCCGAAGGCATCTTGTCCCAGGCTTCTTCCATCTTCACGATGCGGAGAATTTCCATCACTTTTTTTTCAATTTCGGGTTCCTTGAGTTTTGTGTGCTCAAAGAAAGGGTAGGCGACGTTTTCGAAAACAGAAATGGAATCGAAGAGAGCTCCGCTTTGAAATGCGTATGAGATACTCTTGCGGACACTGAAAAGTTTTTTTTCCGGAAGCTGATCGATGCGGTTTCCGTGATAGAGAATTTCTCCGGAGTCGATCACTTCAAGGCCGATGATAGATCGAAGGATAACTGATTTACCTGTACCGGAGTTTCCGAGAAGACCAAGAATTTCTCCGCGATGAAGATGAAAGCTCACATCCTTATGGACCACTCTGTGGTCGAAAGTTTTTGCGACATGTTTTAATTCAAGTATTTTTTCCATATCAGTCAAACATCAGGATAAGAAGTTTACTGAGAAAGAAATCCGAAATGAGGATCACGATCGATGTGCGCACAACTACCCATGTCGCAGCTGTTCCCACACCAAGTGTTCCCTCTTTTGTCTGGAAGCCGCGATAGCAGGCCAGAAGAGAGATCATGAGACCGAAGAATGCACACTTTGCCATACTTCCGAAAACGTCTGCGAACTTTATCGTGGTAAGAACTTTATTGAAGTAGAATCCACCGGGCATTCTGAACTCTGCATAGGCGATAATGTAACCACCGATGATACCCATAAAGGCAGAAAGAGTCGTAAGTAGCGGCAAAGAAATAACCGTTGCGACGACACGGGGAACGACGAGAACCCTGACAGGCGATGTGCCCAGTGCTCTGATAGCGTCCACTTGCTGAGTCACATTCATGGCACCAATTTCTGCACTCATTCCGGAACCGATGCGGCCTGCGATGAGCAGGGATGTGAAGATCGGCGCCATCTCGCGGATGATGGAAAGAGAAACGATGGCAGGAACGTAAAGAGTGCCGCCGAATTTCTCAAGACCGTATCCGAACTGGAGAGTCATAACGAGGCCTGTGATAAATCCGATAACGATCGTGATGGAAAGTGATCCCATGCCGAGTTCAAGGATCTGTTCCCAGAGTCTTCCCCAGTAGAAAGGCTTTGTAGTCATGCACTTGAGTGAATCCCAGAAGAGTTCCGTGATTTCTCCGATGACCTGCAAATGAACTTTTACTGTACTGATCATTTAAACTTCACTGCTTTCAGGAATTGATCGAACCCTGAATCTGCATTTGTCCCTGAGGCTTCCGGTGTTATCGAAACAAAATCAAAATAACAGTTATCCCTGCGTGTATTTAGCAGGTGAAGCTGGACATTAACTCCGTCGACTTTTCCTGTTCCTTCGAGGCGATAAGCCTCGCGGTTGTTGAATATAGTGTATTCACCATTCGAAGGAGTAAACTTTCCGGCTGCTTTGAATGTCTTGTTCGCGAGTTTTTCAAGGGGCTGGTCCTGGAACTCATCACAAAAGCTGTTTGAAAGATGAATGCGGCCGTCTTTTGTATTTTCGAAAACATAATCCGAGCGTTGATTTTTTTTTTGTCTCCACTCTGATGAATTGAAATCGATGGCGTACTTTTCATCTTTAGCTGAAACAGGGCCTTCAGACCGCAAAAAGAGTGAGCAGCCAGATAATAATAAGAGAAATGCTATTCGCATACAGAACCATTTTTAACGGGTAATACAGACTTTTTATTCTAGGCAAAAGTTAACCCTCTGGATATATGAAACATGTCAAGATTTAGACTGGAGTTTTTTGCCTATGGGTAAAAATTGTCTTTTGGATTCCTGAATTTAGGATAAACTCAGGTGGTAGGTAAAAAGGTTCACATGATGTGGACTTTCACATGAGTGTAGACAGGAAGTCTTAACGAATGATTACTCGAATCGGAATTCAGGCACTTCTTTTCGCGGCCTGCATGCTTGTTTCTACCTGTGTATTAGCCGATGTCATTGATCAGGAAATCTTCAAAACACATCTTCGCTGGAATCTTCTCGTCCCACGTGACCAGGTCAACGTTACGAAGCGTGGTCAGGACCTTCATATAGAGACAGTGAATCTGCAGTTGTTCGAAACAATCGCAGGCGAGATGGCGAAAATCAAAGCTGATGGCCAGTACATCTCCAGTGTTTCTTACTCGAAAGAGAATTTTCCTGCGAGACCTGCAACAGTCCTCGTTAAACTGAAAGATCCTTCTGTTGAGCTCTTCTCTTTTTACAGAGATGCTGACAAAAAATACATTCTCGATTTCTGGATCAATGCTGATCTTGTCGCTGAAAAAGAGCCTGAATTTAAGCGCCCGCTTCCGTTGCCAGTTGAAAACAAGAAGCCGAACCTTCTGAATCAGGCAAAAAAAGCTGATATGCCTCCGGCCAATCCTCTTCTCAATCGTAACAGTAAAATTCTTCCGATCGTTGAAGTGACAAAAGAATCTGTTGAAGAAGCCGGGCCGAATCCTGGTTTCAGAGACGTTCGTTATGGTTCGAGTTTCATCTGGGATTACGGACCCATGATTCCTCAGCTTGAGAAAGACATTAATCTCGCTTCGAAGATTCCTGATTCTCTTTTTCCTATCAAGGACAGAGAGAATATCGATGATCCCAAAGAAGCTCACATGCAACTGAATGTGAATTTCTATCGTGCTGAGAAGTGGGGACTCTTGAACAAGTCCATCACACTGTACGAGAAAAAATATGGACGTGACTCTAACCATGTCATGCTTGAATTCATAAAGACCAATGCTCTCCTCCGTGGCAATCTCGCCCGTCCGAACCGTGGAATCACGCAGTCCGCGATGGTGATGCTTGCTAATATTAAAGACCTCACGGAGGACTACGAGCTTAAGTCTGCAATCTATCGTTACCTGGTTCAGTACAATGTGGATGTCCGTGATTACGTGCGTACGCTTGAACTCTCAAAGCAGTTCTTCGTTGAAGCACGTGGTGAATTCGACCAGACCATGGTCATTCAGAGTGCTCTCACGATCCTTCACTCACTCGCAGAACTGAAGCAGGCCGATAAGATTGAAGAATTCCTGGCCGATAAAAAGCTGGCCTCTATTCTTCCTCCGCAGATGGGTCTTGCGTACCTGACATTTGCAATGCTCTCAAAAGGCATGACGAAAGATCTTATTTCCCGTTATAAGTCAGTGGAAAAATCTCTCGTGAAGCCAGTTCATCCTGCGATCCTTTACAACGTTGCTGAAAGTCTCTTCCGCCACGCTGATTATGAAAATGCTATCCGTGTTTACGATGAGTTCATTGCAACTTATTCCTATATGTTGAATGCTCCACATGCTCGTCTTCGTCTTGCTCTCGCTTACGAGCTGACAGATCGTCCGGCTGAACAGAATATTCTTCTCTATAAAAATGCCATTGATCGCTCGACTTCACCGGAAGTTCGCTACGAAGCCAAGCTCCGTTACGTAGGCATGCGCATCGCCCGCAAAATGAAGATCAACGATGCAGACAAAGAAACTGAAATCTTCATGCAGCAGTCTCCGGATGAAACCAAGGCCCTGAACAAGGACCTGAAGAAACTTCTCTGGCTTGTTCGTCTTCGCATGTTCATTGCTTTCAAAAAATACGACGAAGCTCTGACTTATCTTACGACAATTCCTCTCGATGCCATGAAACCTGCTGAACGCAGAGTCTTTGAAGGTGACGGAGCAGAAGTTGTATTCGGTCTCATGCAGGAAGCTTACTTGAAAGAGGACTACGCCAAGGTTGTTAAACTTTGGGAAGTCTACAAAGAGAAATACGAATCTAAGGTTGCTAAGAACCTCTATATGAACTTTGTTGTCTGTGCGTCCTTTATCAAGCTTGGCCTCTATAAGAGTTATGATCGCGCTCTGGCGAGCTTTAAAGATGTACGTGCAACTGAGGCACGGAACTTCCCTGTGTGGATCGACCGTGTAAAAACCACAGACCTTGATCAGATGATTGAAGAGCTTACGCTCATTCGCCTTGTATCGGAGCAAAACTGGCCCGAGGCGAGTGCTAAACTGGCTACATATCCAGTGTCTTTAAGGGACCAGATCAACTACCCGTACTATCGCGGATTGATCCTTTTTCATGAAAAAAAATATACAGATGCCGTACTTGAATTTGAAAAAGTTCTCGTTCGTCAGAACCCGAAAAATCAACTAACTCCACGTCAGACAGCTGATCTTCTCATGGGTTATGTTGAGGCTCTTTATCAGTTAAAAGATCAGGAACGTTTCAAAACTGTCGTGAAAGCATTGGCAGAAGATGTGTCTCAATCGAAGTCGGCACCGATATTGAATATCTCGGAACGAATCAATTATCTCCGCATAGAGGCCTATGCGGGAGAAGCTAATCCCGAGTGGAAGGAAATCGAAACAATGACAAAATCTTTCAGTGAGAAATTTGTAAAATCTCCTTACAGCTCACGGATCGGTTACCTTTACGGTGTATCATTGATTAAGAACCTGAAGCTGCCGGAAGGGCGCGATGTTCTGACCCGACTTACGAATGAGAAAAACGTTCCTTCTCACATTAAGGAAATGTGTCGAAGTGAACTTGTGACCCTGGAATTGATAGAAAAAAAGTTATAACCGCGAACCACACTTAACAACGGACAGGAGGTCTAATGTTATCATCAGGTTTAGTACTCGTAGGCAATCACCCAAAATTCAACAACGCTTTGGAGACTGCACGTAATGTCGCTGTCACAAAGACTCCTGTTCTCATCTCGGGTGAAGCCGGTTCGGGAAAGAAAGCATTGGGTGCTTATATCCACAACAATTCTGCTCGCAAGACTTCACGTCTTGAGATCGTTGACTGCAGTGATGATTCAAGAATGGTTGAAAAAATCGTTCTCGGTTACCGTGACGATGAAACAGGACGTTTCAATCGTGGTGTCCTGGAAGTTGCCAATTCTGGTACGGTTATTTTTGCCAACATTGATGCACTGGATGAAAGTTTTCAAAAACGACTGTATACTATCCTTCAAGAACTGCCTGACTACGAACTCGATGTACGCATCATCGCCACAACTTCGAAAAATATTTCAAAGTTGGTTGGTGCAGGCAAATTCTCTCGCGCTCTCTATACATATTTCAACGGAGCTTCGATCGACATGATCGCACTTCGCGAAAGAGGAACAGACGTGGAGTTGATTGCTCGTCATTTTATCACTGAGTATTCGACACAGAATGAAGGTGCCGATATCAATCTTTGCTCAGATGCTGCCCGTAAACTTTCAGACTACAACTGGAATCAGAATCTCACTGAACTCCGCTCATTCATCCACAAGACTCTCTCTAACATGGAAGGCGATACTCTTAACATCGCGGCCATCGAAGCGGGCGAGCGCAAAGTTGAATTCACAACTGCTGAAGTTGATGAAGATGGCTTGAAGCTTATGTCTCTCAAGGATGCTGAAAAACTTCTGATCAAAAAAGCTCTCGTGTTCACGTCTGAAAACAGAACACAAGCTGCTAAGATCCTTGGAGTTTCAATCCGTACTCTTCGTAACAAAATTAATGAATACCGCACAGATGGGTCTGTGTACTTCGTAAACCTGCGCTAGGCTTTTGCTTTTAAAGTATTGTTGGAGTTGACATGGACGTGAACGACAAAACACTTAAAGCGCTGACGACGGCGTTGAATTTTCGGGAGATGAGACAAGAGCTCACTACGAGTAATATCGCCAACGCCAACACGCCAGGGTACAAGGCCAAGAAATTGGACTTTGAAGAAGCACTCGCGCGCGCTTTAGATGTCGACGGACAGATGCATATGAATGTGGCAGATGAGCGCCATCATAATGTAGGGAACGGCGGGTTCAATAATCTTGAACCTGAAATTTACGACAACCCGAATGGAGTTGTTTCTCCAGACGGCAACACTGTGGACGTCGAAGCCGAGATGGCCCAGATGGCAGAGAACAAACTTATGTACGATGCTCTTGTACAGTTGATTAACAAGAAGATGGGGATCATGAGATACGCCATCAACTCAGAGAAGTAAGGGGATCTAAATGGATTTGCTCTCCAGTCTTCGTATTAGTGCTTCGGGCCTCGCGGCCCAAAGAAAAAGACAGGAAGCTCACTCTTCCAACATCGCGAATGCGCAAACGACAAGAACTGCCGAAGGTGGTCCTTATCGTCGCAAAGAAGTGGTGTTTGGATCGGAGCCTGCGCGCAGTGAATTCTCTGAGATCCTGGAAGGTGAGCTGGCCGAGAACGCTCAGACCGTCCACGCCACTGAGGTCATTCACACTGACAAAGTGGTTTTTAAGTTCGATCCTCAACATCCTGATGCGAATGCGGAAGGATATGTAGCTATGCCGGACATCAACACAATGACCGAAATGGCGAATATGATGGAAGCCCAGCGCGCTTACGAATCAAACGTAACTGCGATGAACGTGACCAAGCAAATGGCGATGAAGACGCTTGAAATTGGCCGTGGGAACTAAGGAATAGAAAATGGCGATTAAAGATATTGGAAGTTTTCAGCAAACACTTGGCACAAACGATGCAAGAGGCTGGTCACGTGAAGTCGACAACGACAAAGCGTTCGACATTGCCATGCCGGGTGGAATTGAGGGAGCTGGCGAAAGCAAATCTTTCGGCGAGTTTCTTTCGGACTCCATCTCCAAAGTCAACTCGATTCAGAATGAAGCGAACGTGGCCATGGAAAAATTAGCAAGTGGTGAGAGCCAGAACTTGCACGAGACTCTGCTCGCGGTAGAGAAAGCAGACATCGCGTTCCGCACGATGAACCAGGTGAGAACCAAAGTTATCGATGCGTACCGTGAGATCATGAAAATGCAGATCTGACTTAGGATGAGTCAGATGGCCCGTAGAATCAGGAGGATTCTTTGAATAGCGTAGTACAAAACCTTGTCGACTTCTTTAAGTCACTCGACATGACCCGAAGACTCGGACTTGTCGGTTTGTCAGGACTTCTTCTGGCGATCATGGTGGGAATCGTAGTCTGGTCCAGCAAGACAGATTATAAAGTTCTCTACACTGATCTGACGAAAGAAGATTCTGGAACAATAGCCCGGATGCTTGAAGAAGGAAAAATTCCTTATCAGGTTGCTGATGACGGCAAAACGATCAAAGTTCCGGAGGATCACGTTGAGATCTGGCGTCTTGAGATCGCGAAAAAAGGCGTTAACTTCACAGGTACTGTTGGCTACGAAGTGTTTGATAAACAGGCATTCGGTACAACATCATTCGTTCAGAAAATTAACAAGCAACGTGCACTCGAAGGAGAGCTCGTTAAGACCATCATGCATATCAAGGGCATTACACGCGCCCGCATCCATTTATCGATTCCTGAATCATCTCCATTTGTATCTGAAAGAAAACCACCAAGTGCTTCTATCGTTCTCGATGTTGAACGTGGTGTAACGATGACAAACGATGAGGTCAAGGGAATCCAGTCTCTCGTCAGTTCTTCAGTTGATGGTATGCGCTCACACAATGTTGTTGTGATCGATTCACGCGGGAAGAAGCTTTCTGAGAATGATGGCGATCAGATGTCAAACGAGACGGCCAACCGAATGGCACTCGAAACCCGAATGAACTCTGCGTACGAGAGGAAAGTAGAAGAAATTCTTTCACGTGTTATCGGTGAAGGTAAAGTCATCGCAAAAGTTTCTGTCAAAATGGATTTCACTGAGAAAGTTGAGACCCAGACTTCTTACGACAATGAAAACGCAGCGGTGGTTTCAGAAGTCAGAAACGAATCGAAGATGGTTGGTGTGCGTCCTTCTCCGCAAGGTATTCCAGGTGCACGCTCTAATCTGCCTGGTGAAGCTCCACAGCCAGGAATTCCAGAAACTCGTAACGATGTGGATAAGTCGCTCGTTACAAGAAATATGGCCGTTCCGACAATCGTGACAAAATCGAAAAAGCCCACTGCTGAAATCTCGAATCTTTCAGTTGCAGTAATGGTAGATGGTAAGAAAGTTGGAATCAAAGATAAGAACGGAATGCCTGTCCTCGATGAAGAAGGTATCCCGACTTCTAAATATCAGGCCTGGTCTGAGGAAGAGCTACAAAACTTCCAGCAGATTGTTTCAAGTTCACTCGGTATCAGTACTGTTCGCGGTGACAAACTTGTCATCAAGAACATGGAATTTGCCAAAGAAGACCTTTCCGAAATGGAAGCGATCATGAGAGCTCGCGAGAACCGCGAACTGATGAAGAACGTCGTGAAGTACCTTCTTATCGGTGCGATCATCTCTCTCTTCTTCTTCATGGTTGTCCGTCCGTTCATTCAGTGGCTCACAGAGAACTCGGTTGAGTCTATCGAAGACTTCCTTCCTAAAACGATTGAAGAACTCGAACGCATCCAGGCGAACCAGCGTCTCCCAGGGCTTGAAGATATGCTTCCGACTCTGGATGACAAATTGAATCCGGAGAAGATTGAAGGAAATATGATCCGTGAGAAGATTATCTCTCTAGTTGAGGCAAACCCTGCGAAAGCAGCTCAGGTTGTCCACGAGATGATCCACACTGCTGAAGGTAACAAAGAGATTGCTTAATACTTAGAAAAGTATAGATAGGAGAAGTCCGTGGCTGAAGAGAATGCAAATTTAGATCCCGATGTCCAATATGCCCTCTTATCCGGTCAGGAGAAAGCGGCCATCTTGTTATCGGCACTTGGTCCAACGACAACGAAGTTGATCTTCAAACACATGAAGGACAACGACGTTAAACGTATGATCAACTCGATGTCGACGATCTCAAAATCAGCGATCTGGATGGTGAAGAGAGTTCTCGAAGAGTTCTACTCATCCCTCAACGAAGATGCAGAACTTCTTTTCTCTGAAAATAAAGGCCGCGAGTTCATTCTCGGCACACTCGGCGAAGACCGTGCTAAACAACTCCTCGGTCAGATCGTGGATGTTGGAAATAACAACAACCTCGAATCACTCGAGCTTGTCGATACGCGCACACTTGCGAACTTCCTCATCAACGAGCATCCTCAAACGATTGCTCTTATCTGTGCTCATTTACCTGTCGAGAAGAAAGTGGACGTTCTCCGCAAACTTCCGGAAGGTCTCCAGGCAGAAGTTGTTCTTCGTGTCGCGAACCTCGATTTCGTATCACCGGAACTTATCGCTCAGCTCGACGACGTTCTCAAAACAGAACTTTCAACTCTCGGATCTATCGATACTCAACAACTTGGTGGTGTCGAGCCTATTGCAGACATGCTCAATCTCATGGACAAGACTTCAGAGAAGAACATCATGGCGCGCGTGGAAGAGAAAGATCCGGAACTCGCAGAAGAAATCAGAAAACTTATGTTCGTATTCGAAGATCTCGTCTACGTCGACGACCGCGGTATGCAGGAACTCCTCAAAGTTGTGGACAACACCAAACTTGTTACAGCTCTCAAGACTGCACCAGACGATGTACGCAACAAGCTCTTCAAGAACATGTCGAACCGTGCAGCGGGACTCCTCAAGGAAGATCTGGATGCAATGGGGCCTACGAAGGTCTCCGATGTGGAGAAAGCTCAGCAGGAAATCGTGCAGCAGCTTAAAGATCTTGAAGCTAAAGGTAAGGCTCTCATTTCTCGCGGTGGTGAAGGCGATTCATTCGTTTAAAGGTATAAAGTATTATGAGCAAGCATCGTCAGACACAGATTCACAACTTCGAATTCGCCGACCTACAGGGCGATCATGTCGTCAGTGGATCAAGCAAGCAGTTTCAGGCATTCAGCTTCAAGTCGCTTGATGGGAACGCCGTTGAAACAAAAGTCAGCGATGAAGAAGTCCGCAAAGAAAGAACTTTTGAGAAGCAGAATAATTTTCGTATTGATGAACAAGTACGTAACCTCCGCGGGATCTCCCGTCAGGAAGAAAGCGACTTTGAAAAAAGAATCAACGAAGAAGTTGGTCGTCGCCTGAAAATTTCCCAGGAAGCCGCGTATAAAGAGGGCCTCGAGCTGGGAAGAAAAGAAGGGAAGGAAGAATCCCTTGTAGAATTCAAAGAATCTCTCACCCAAAAAGTTGAAGACCTCGCGATTCAGCTGGGCGAAATTCACCATCAGACGGATAAGCTCTTCGCCAAGAACCGTGTTGAACTTCAGGAGTTCATTAAGCGGTTTACGAAGTGGATCGTGATGAAAGAGATCGACGACAGTGTGTACCTTGAGAAGCTTCTTGAGAAACTCATCCTCGAGCTCAACTGCCGCAAAAATCTCATCGTAAAAGTCGGCCGTGCAAACTTCGCGCAGATGCCCGAGGTCGTGAAGATTGTCGAAGCTCGCCTGGGCCAGCTTCAGAACGTCCGCATCGAAATCGTTCCCCAGATCGCCCATCCCGGTATCATTCTTGAATCTGAAAGTGCGCTCATTGATGGCTCGCTGGAAGGCGTCTTCACAAGCATCGATAAGATTTTCGATCAGGTGATGAACAATGGATCATAGTCTCGGGCTGGACCGAATCCTCCGCCACATCGAAAGCCGCATTCCTTACGAAAAAGTTGGAAAGATCATTGGTAGCCGCGGGATGGTTTACGAAGCTTCTGTGCCTCGTGCCGTTCTCGGTTCAAACGTGGAGTTTGTCGCTGAAAACGGTGAACGTTCTCTTGGCGAAGTGGTCGCGATTCAGGGCCAGAACTGTATGGTCATGCCTTACAACGAAATCTCCGGAATCAATTCAGAAACACGCATTCACTTAAAAGAAATTGTCACTGAAATTGAAATCTCTCCCAACATGCTGGGAAGAGTGATCGATTTTCAGGGACGTCCGATGGACAGCAAAGGCCCGATTGAAGGTCCGTTCGAGCGTCGCTCAATTTTCGGTACACCGATCAATCCACTTGATCGCCCACCGATCCGTGAAGCACTCGATACAGGTATCAACTCACTCAATTGTTTTATGACCTGTGGTAAAGGCCAACGTCTCGCGATTATGGCCGGATCAGGCGTCGGTAAATCTGTACTCATGGGCATGATTGCCCGGAACACGAGTGCTGACATCAACGTTATCGCTCTCATCGGTGAGCGTGGTCGCGAGGTTCTCGAGTTCATTCAAAGTGATCTTGGTGAAGAAGGAATGAAGCGCTCGATTGTGATCGTGGCGACTTCTGACACTTCTGCTCTCATACGAACAAAAGCTGCCTACACTGCTACAACTGTCGCCGAATTTTTCCGCGATCAGGGTAGTGACGTTCTTCTTATGATGGACTCAATCACACGTTTTGCGATGGCTAACCGTGAGATTGCGCTCTCCACTGGTGAACCTCCGGGCCAGAAAGGATACACCCCAAGTGTGTTCGCAAAACTTCCGAAGCTCATGGAGCGCGCTGGTACAAAATCAGGTGTAGGAACGATCACTGGAATTTATACCGTTCTCGTTGAGGGTGGTGACATGGATGAACCGATCGCAGATGCCGTCCGCGGTATTTCTGATGGTCACATTGTTCTTTCCCGTCAGCTGGCCGCAAGAAACCATTATCCTGCCATCGACGTGCTTGCGAGTATCTCGCGGGTAATGCCGAAGGTAACAAGCAAAGAGCACAAAATTGTGGCCTCTCACTTACGTGACTTACTTGCTGCTTATAAAGAATCAGAAGATCTGATTACCGTGGGTGCCTACTCACGCGGATCAAACCCTAAAGTTGATAAGGCGATTGTCATTTACGACGACCTCATCAATCTTCTCCGCCAGCAGGTGGA
Organism: Bacteriovorax stolpii; assembly: GCA_945883845.1. Lineage (GTDB taxonomy): Bacteria > Bdellovibrionota > Bacteriovoracia > Bacteriovoracales > Bacteriovoracaceae > Peredibacter. The sequence goes on from CAMCYI010000005.1 coordinate 117,679, forward strand.
AGAAGCTTACACGATTGAAGAACTCTTCGATCGCATGCTCGAGATCGCCCGCAAAGCAGAGAAGGCCATGGATCCTAACTTCAGATAAGGTGATCGATGAGAAGATACGCGTTTAAACTCGACCCCGTTCTTAAATTGAGAAAGCTCAAGGAAGAGAACTGCCGTATGGAGCTCGGGCAACTCTTCGCGTACATTAACAAACTTGATGACCAGCTCAAACACGACCTCGAGGAAATCAATAAATATTACCAGATTCAGGAAGGCGGACTTAAGCAGGGAATGAAGGCCGGTCAGCTTCAGGCATTTCCCATGCTGGTCGCAGGTAAAGAAAGAAACATCGAGCTTCTGAAACGTGATAAAATTCAACAAGAGAAATTGATCGAGGCGAAGAAGCAGGAACTGGCCGTTGTCCGGGGCGAATTGAAAGTGATCGAAAATCTGAAAGAGAAAGATTTCGATGCATGGAGAAAGGCCACGAACAAAGAGATCGACCAGAAGGTCGAAGAGCAAACCCAGATCTGGATTCAGCATAGAGATTTCAAGAAGGCTTAAAGATGAAATTCGTAGTTGTTATATTCATGATCCTCTTCGAATTCAATAGCTTCGCTGAGACGAAAGCAGCTGCCCCTTCAATCTCGGCAAAACGTTATACCGAAGAAGAGTTCGTTAAAAAAGTTGCCGAAGAAGTCCGTAAAAAAATCGACACTGTAAAAAACAAGTCTGTCTCTGAACTCACCAAAGAGATCATGGACAAAGAAGAAAAACTCAACATTCGCGACATCGAGCTTCAAAAACGCACTGACTCTCTCAAAGTTTCAGAAAACGACATCGCCCGCCGCTACACTGAACTCGCCGACAAACAAAAAGCTTTTATCGGTTGTATTGAAAAGAACGACGAAGATTCCAAGGCCCGCATAGGCCAGGTTGTCGAAACTATCTCCGGCATGAAACCGCAGAAAGCCGCCGAAGTCCTTTCAGTTCAGGATTCAGAAATCGCTGTTAAGATTCTTCAGATGATTGATTCAAAGAAAGCGTCGAAGATTTTTAATTTCATGGATAAAGACATTTCGGCGAAACTTCAGAAGCAGTATCTCGAGATGAAGAAGTAAATACTTCCTCATCCCGGATTTTTAAAAATTATTCAGCAAAATTTTCAATGTAAGCACGGATATCCTCGCGCTCAGAATCTGTGAGACCTGTATTCATCGGTGGCATCGATTTATCTGTAATGAGTGACCCACGGAACGAATCGCGGAATCCACCCATGATCTGGCGAATATAGGCCTTACCTTCTTCTGCCTGATCAGGAAAAGTTTCGGCATCCGGAATATAGGCGAAGCCTGATTTCTCATCTCCGAAAGCGTGGCACATGAGACATTTACCTTTGCTGTCACGCTGGACCAGGGCCTTCCCGCGTTCAATAGAAGCTTTTTTAAGTTCGTCGACGCTTTCAACGACGTCTGCAGCGAGCTCACTGGCTGCAGGCTGCGATTGCGCTTCACCAGGTGGACAATCTGCTGGGTTCTTCAGATCAGGCTCTGGTGCCTGAACACGGGCCGGAGTTCTGTCCGGTGCTGGTGGGCCTACTAATTCCGTTTGTGCGAAAAGAGAAAGTGACATCAGACAGAGTGAAGAGAAGATAATTTTTTTAATCATAACAAGCTCCCGTGCGAACTTGTCGGTTATTCCATCCGGAAACTAAAGTGCCAAATTATTAGACAGAAGGGACCGCCTTATTTCGTGGGGCTGGAATGATGAGGTGAAGATTCGTCCTCGCGATCGTTGAAGTACCACTGACTGAAGAGGCAGGCACAGATACCACTGCCGATGTGCCAGAGTGTATGCGGAGGAATGATCAGGCGAGAACAGAGCCATTCAGTGGAATCGAAAAGGAAGAGTCCGTACATGACACTCATGAGCCCGAAGCAATAAAAGAAAAAACGATTCTTTTTATCAAAACGGATTTTCACACGTCCTAGTAGTTCGAAAGATCCAAGGATAAAGATTCCAAGTGCCACGAACGTTTGTTCCCATCTGCCCAGAAAGTACAAGGCTGCAACCAGTACGATCAGGATCAGAGTGATCCAGAGATATGAGGACACCTTGGGCATCTTCTTCCAGACCCATCGGCGCATAAGAAATAATAAGTGAAGATTAAGAATGCTGGCAAAATCCATGGCCATGGCGACTTTGGTATAACTCGCATGAGCAAAGAAACTTCCGATCGAAACGATGAAAAGGGAAAAGCACCAGAGCTTGAGTTCTTCGTCGCGGTTTTTAACGATGAAAAAAATCACGATGGATGCAATGAGGTAAGAGATCGAACTCCAGAAGGCGTAAGGCTGGCAAATGATACAACCGGCCCTCATTACCTCGCAGCTGCAATGAGGGAAACATTCAAACTGAGTTAGTCCCATCCATTGGGGCATCGTCATTCTTCACCTTAGTTACAAGGAGCCTGATTCTCTTTCTGTTCAATCATCTTCCTGGTGGTGAAATTATACATGTAATTCGAACTCCATTCCATGCATTTAATGGCGCCATCAACTTCATAACCGGGAGCTTCCATCCGTTTCGGTACATCTTCAATCTTGTGGAGACAGATTTTAAATTTAAGGCTGGCATTTCGCGCCGTGATCTTTGCATCAGTGGAAATATCGAAAGTTGTCATAGATGGAAGGTCTGCGACGTAAAGTTTGTTATCCATGATGTTATTTTTTTTACCGGCCCAGTTCACGTAGCTTTCTGTCACGATCGGATTTTTGATCATGTACTTAGAGTTTCTAGGAATTTCAAAACCACGGATGTTATCAAAGCCTGCAAGAGCGTTAGAACTATAAAGAGGATCAGCATCCGGACCAGAGTCGACTTCCCAGTTTTTGTGGTTGAAAGTTTGTCCGTTCCTTCCGAAGAAATCGCGTGTTCCTATTCTGACCTTTCCATCCGGAGTGATGTCATAGACGCAGCCCTGAATATATTGAACAAAACCATATTTTTTCATCGCATCCGGATTTGTTGTTTCAAATTCTGCGCCCATGAAATTGCCGGCCTGCTGTCTTGAATTATTTTTCTGAATGAAAATTTTCATTCCTTTAACTTCGCAGTTACCGCTCGCACATTCCGGATTTATCCATGTCGTCGTCGAAACCGGAGGAGCCGCGTGGGCCAAGGTCAATGTAACAAGAGAGGCAAGAGTAAGAAGTGATAATGATTTCATTTTGTACCTCCATCAGCAGGACAAAATCCGTTAGTGAGATCCAGTTTACGGTTATAGATTTTATTCATGCAGTTCATGTGACATTTTGAATACGTCTTACCTTCGAAGCAGACAACTTCCTCATTGGTGATGCCGTCCTGCCAGATGTCGGCACATCCTGCGAGAACACCATTCTTCTTACTGATCGCAAGACAGTTGGCTTCTTCTGTATCTATAGGCTGGATCATGTGAAGCCACTTAGGACCTTTGAAATCGTTCAATGTCAGGGTTCCAGCTTCAGATTTATCCGAGAGCTCTTTGACTTCAGGATCATCATTTTCATTAGTCGGGAAAGCGTTACAGTCAGCTGCGTATTCTGCAACGTTTGTGACATGATTTCCGGCGCGGTAGTTAAGGTATTCAAGACTGATCTGGAGATTGGGCCTGTTCATGAGTATGCCCATTTCGGCTTCAACTTCGCCCCACGAGCCTCCGAACCATTTGTATTGTGAGTAGGAATTCACGAGTTTCAAGTCCGGTCCCAGGGTTACAACACGGACACACTTATCGGCCCAGGGAAGTTTGAGTTCTTCAGCGTACGTAAGTGCTGAAAACACGAGCATCAGCATGGGAATTAAAGTCTTCATTGGTTACCTCTCAGGTCGCAGAAAATATCACGTCCCGGAAAGGCCACTGGAAAAGTGTAAAGTTAGTGTTTGGTGATTCACAGAACGAGTAGGGAATACCATAAATATCCTTTACGAATATCAGGCCCGTAAGAATCTCTAAGTACTTCTAAAATACGTCCTTTTTACGCTTTCATCTCATATAAGCGGCAATTCCTGCCGCTTATCCATTTTTTTTTATAAAACTAAAGTTCTTTCGGAAGTTTCTGCCCGGCTTCAAAAACTAGTGTGCAGTGTGGAATAATAACTCGTAGGACCACTTTAATTTTTGAAGGAACAGATGATCCAGTCCGCTTACAACAAACCCGTCGAGAAGATCGCACCGAAGGCTGAACAGCTTCCGAAGAGCGCGTCTGTATCCTCGAAGAGTTCGTCGCCTAAGCCGAAGGATATCGAATCAGAATTAGAGAAAGAAGATTTTGAAAGCGAACTCAAGGCCGCAGGGGCAGAGATCGAAGAGTCTTCTGAGTCTGAAGTAAAAGAAGTTAAAGTTTCTGCAGATAAAAAACTTGAGAAGCCTTCACGCCTGGTTAATCCAGAGGCCCTCGAAGAAAATCCATTACACCCGACAATGTTTGATCCGGAAATGACCATGGATGTGGAGAAGGCGATCAAGCCTAAATCCGCTCAGGGTGTAGTTCCGAAGATGACTGATGAACAGGTTCTGAAACTTGCTCAGGGTGAAATCCCTCAGCTCGATGCTTCAGGTGCAGAAGTTCAAGCTGTCACTGAAGGCGATCTCGAGAAAGAACTCGGCAATGCTCTCATTAAAGATCCAAAAGCTCTCAAAGGCGCACCTGTTCAGGGTGAAGCACAGTTGATGAGCGTAGATGATTTCGTTGCCCAGAAGGCAGCAGCTCCGAAGAAACCGGTGGGAATAAATGCTTACGGCATGCAGAAACCACAGCAGAAAATGGCGATGGAAAACGGTCTGAAGCAAACTCAGATGGTGAACGACGCTACAGCTCAGCAAGGTCTCGAAGCAAGAAACGGCGGAATGAACTCTCAACAGTTCATCCTCAATATGCAATCTGAAAACGGAACAGCTAAAGCAAACGAAGCTTCAGGCCCTCAGAAAGTTTTCGACATGAATCAAGTCAAGTCTGGAAACGCTGATCAGATTCTTTCTCAGATCACAGATTACATTGTTCAGGCGAAAGCTTCTAAAGAGCCAAGTGTTTCTATGAGAATGAATCACGATGAACTCGGCATGATCGACATCACAGTCGCGAAGACGTCGCAGTTTAATATGGAAGCAGTGGCGATCAATATCGGCACTCACTCTCTGGAAGGTAAAAACTTCTTCCAGCAGAACTCAAAAGATCTCTTTACTCACTTGAGTAATACCGGGATTAACGTTGCAGATCTTAAAGTAGATACACCTTCGCAAAGCTCGAAAGGTGAATTCGATATGAATGGTGGAAGTCGTCAGGGTCAGAGCGGAGCTGAAAAACAATTCGGTTCCGAGTCTAACCAGCGTCGCCACGATTCAGACCGCCGCCAGGATCTCTGGAAACTTCTCGATGACGAGGCTGCATAATGCCTGAAATGGGAAGACCAGTTTCACCACAGCAAGCTCAGTACAGAGAAGTGCAGATGGCGCCGAAGGCACTTGCCGGTAAAGGCAAGTCAGAAGCGAAGTTAAGAGAAGACCTCATCAACAAGGCCGCAGGACAAAAACCAAAAGATCTCTACAAAGACGGACCACATAATGAGATGGGGAAAGATGAGTTTTTAAAACTCCTCACGTTCCAGCTTCAGAACCAGGATCCGATGAATCCGATGGACCAGTCGAAGTTCACCGGCGAGCTCGCACAGTTTTCACAACTCGAGCAGCTCTCAAACCTGAATAAGAAATTTGAAGATGGTAATAAGAACCAGGGCATCCAGGATAAATTCTACGCGGCTTCATTTGTCGGTAAGAAAGTTGTCACCAACGGATCTACGCTCAACCTGAAAGAGAATGGAGACAGCGGTGACGTGCTCTTCAAACTTAGCGGTGAAGCTTCTAAAGTTATGGTTCGCGTTCTCGATCAGAAAAATAATATCGTTGGTGAAATCTGGAAAGAAGGAATGTCTTCCGGTTCTCACTCAGTCATGTGGGACGGAGTCACTCTCAACGGAACTGTTGCTGGTAAAGGTGCCTACACTGGTGTCGTGAAAGCATGGGATGCCAATGGCCAGGAAGTTCCGACACAAACTGAAGCAACTGGAGTTGTGACGAGTGTGAACTTCGATCAGGGTGAGCCAGTTCTCACTGTGAACGGACAAAAAGTTTATCTTAGAGACGTAGCAAGTTTTCATACAGCTGAAACACAAACTCACGTAGGTGCTGCAGCTTCAAAATCTGCTACAGCTGCTGGTGCAATCCCTTCGACGAATTTTAATGCAGCACGGGCAACAAATTCCGACTTGTCGGGGCAGAGCGGTTCGATAGATAATAATTTTAATAACGCAGTTGATGCGATAAAAAAAAATGTGAATGCTGAGCAAGCGATGAACGCTTACCAGAGCAACACAGGAATTTACGATTAATGAGTAGCAAGGTTAATTCGTTTCTTATTCCGAACGTCACTTCACTGCCTTCCAAAGATGGAAAGGCGGAGCAGGCGAACATCCTTAAGGGTGGAGAGAAGAGCGAGTTCAAAGGCCTCGTTGATCAGTTGGGCCAGCAGGATCTTCGTCAGCCACAGGTCACGAAGAAAGATGTCGGTCAGGAAGTAAACGTTTCAGCTCATGCGATGAAAAGATTGCAGGAGAGAAATATAGAGCTTGATGGAAATGAGTACATGAAGCTTAAAGAAGCGGTCTCTAAGCTGAAGGCAAAGGGCGGCCACGATTCACTCGTGATCACCAACAAAGCAGCTTACGTCATCGACGTGGATAAGAACACAGTCGTGACAGCGGTGGACAAGAACAACATGAATGAGAATGTGTTCACCAAGATCGATTCGACGCTATTTATGATGTAAATCAGCATAGGAGTTTGCTGAGAGACATAGTTTTTATTATTAACGGTTAGGTGGCTGGTCCTTTTCTGGAAGCCATGGATGAGAGCCTGTAGTGCTATCATCCCCTACCAAGGTCTAGGAGGGACATGCATGAGTATTCTTTCGTCTTTTAACACTGGTGTAACAGGTTTGAACGCTGCCGGCTCCGCAATGGGAGTCATCGGTGACAACATCGCCAACGCTGGTACTTTCGGATTCAAAGGCTCTCGAGCTGAATTCCAGGACATGCTTGCCAGTTCTCTTAAAGGAATTGACGGCGGTGACCAGATGGGTTCAGGTGCTAAACTCGCACACATCACTCCGCAGTTCGTACAAGGGACAATATCCCGTACACAAAACATCACAGACATCGCAATTAACGGTAACGGCTTCTTCCAGGTGGACGCACCATTTGGTAAGGGTTACACACGTGACGGTGCTTTCCACTTTGATAAGGAAGGCTTCATGGTTAACGGTGACGGTTACAAAGTTCAGGGTTTCCAGCCTGACGAAACCGGCAAGATCACAAACAAAACGGGCTCAATTAAACTTGGGAATACGAACGTCGCAGCGACACAGACATCTGCAGTAAAAATGTCGATTAACCTCGACTCTCGTGAGAAGCCAATGAAGTTCGATCCGAAAAATCCGGACAAGACTTCTAACTTCAACACTTCAGTTACAGTTTACGACTCTGTTGGTACTGCTCGTCTCGTGACGATGTACTACAATAAAGCAGTAGACGGTCAGTGGGAATACCACGCAATGGCGGATGGTAATGATGTGGCCGGCGGATTGCCTGGAACAATGGTCGAACAGGCCAGCGGTAAACTTAAGTTCAATCAGAAAGGCTTGCTCGAAGAGGCAACTCCAGGGCTTAACTCTTTCAACTTTAATAACGGCGCAATTGCCGGTCAGCAAATCGCTTTTGACTTCGGTAAGTCGATCAAAGACGGTGGCTCTGGTAACGATGCAGCTACTCAGTACGGATCTAAGTCTTCAGTGGCACGCCACTCTCAGGATGGATCTTCTGCAGCGACTCTCTCAAGCATGTCATTCAATGATGACGGTGTTCTTACTGCGGTCTACGACAACGGTAAGCAGATGGAGCTCGGTCAGGTTGCAGTTGCTAAGTTCGAGGATAACGAAGGTCTGTTCAAGACAGGTAAGAACTTGTTCAAAGAAACTCGTAAATCAGGTCAGGCAGCAATGGGTAAACCAGGAGCTGATGGTCGCGGTGAAGTTCTTTCGAAATCGGTTGAGCAATCTAACGTGGATATCGCAAATGAGTTCATCGGGCTGATGGCAGCTCAACGTAACTTCCAGGCGAACACAAGAACGATTACGACTGCAGATCAGATGTTGCAAGAAGTTCTGAACATTAAACGCTAATAGTTAAAGACTAGTTTCTCTTAAAACTCCGAAAGGGCACCCATGAGGGTGCCCTTTTTTTTTCGGAGTCTGAATCTTTTCAAAAATTAATCTTAGAGTTCTTCTGCAGAGATCACCTGGCCTTCGTTGTCTTTGCCAGTGTTGACTGTCTTGATGTTCAACTTGATCTTGCCTGGAATCGTTCCGCCATCTTCAATGTTTGGCTTAGAGATATTAATGATCAAAGTAACACCCGATTTAGCATCGTATGAAGATTTTGCATTTTTGAGGTCTGAACCAGCTAAGTAATGAAGACCAACACATTTACGAATGATGAATCCCTGTTCAGAAGCTTCCGGAGAGTTATAAACGATAGCAAGTCCCGCAGGAGCAGCAGCCGGCTCTTCAGTGTCGAACTGAAAAATACCAACAGCACCTTTATAAAGTGATCTCTGGCTTTCAGCGCCTGTGAGAATCGTCGTGAGGTCAGCACCGATTTCAGAACATGCGCTGAGTTGAATTTTTCTGCCGGCGAAAGCAGTTTGAGCAAGAAGTGCTGCCATAACAATCATAACGAATTTCATAAAATCTCCTGTAGTGGTGGTTAGATACCGATATGTTCTTTAAAAGGTTTCACTTTGATGCTGATTGAATTACGTGGAACTTCCTGAACGCGGACTTCGCAGTCAGAGAAGCTAGGTGGACCGAATTTTAATTTAGGGTTATTGGAGAAGCCGAATCTTTCTGTTGGGATTTTAAAACGTGTATCGATTCGTGCATTTCCGTTTTCATCAAGGAATGTAGAGATGGCGTAGGAGCCTGGAGGAAGTTCAACGTTAAATTGAATCTCTGCTTGGCTACCGTTTACGGCAACTGATCCACTGGCAATTCCATTTCCATCCGGGAACTGCTTCGGGTCCTTAATCACGGTATAAAAGACTTTACCACTTTTACCTGATAGGTTCGTAACCTTCAGCTCCAACTTGGCAGAGAATGCGGGCAAGGCCGCGAGTAATGTTAAGATTACGAAAAAAGATTTCATGCGTTCTCCAAATTTATAAAAACTTACTGGATATCGGTTTTGTTAATATATAGAAACTTCAACGTTGCCAGGTCACCTTCGCTTAAGCCTAGATTCTTTCCACCTTTCGCGTGGATCGCGCAATAGCTCATGACAGATTTTGGGTCGTAGGGTCCGACTGTCTTGTGAGTCGATGATTTGTTAATTCCTATCGCGCCAACTTTTTCCGACTTACAGAGCGGATCGTCCTTTGCTTCCGTTCTTTCGTGCTCGTGCTGAAGTCTGGCGAGATGACCGAACTCGTGGACGACGACAGCTTTAGAGAATCCTGAGCTGCTAAACCACGCATATGATTTGGCATCTTGATAACCGGAAAGCTTTCCCGGTGCGAGTAAGTGACCAAGAAGTGCAAATCCATCGGTGCCACCAACCATGAATCGGAAAAGCGGATTGGTCTTGCCAAAAAATATCGGAACATCAAACTGTCCGCCGGCGTAGCAATCTTCGAAACCAATGAAAGTAACTCCAGTCCTCTCCAATGAAAACTCTGATTGTATCCATTCCATAACAAGTGCTTTGTTCTTTTCTTTCCAATTGCTGATATTTACTTCCCACGAATCGAGCTGCCTTTTTGTGTTCTCACCAGCAGCAAAGCATACTTTTATCTCCGGAGCGGCCCAGTTACCTCCAGGATAGTAAGTCCCAGCTTGAGTTGCTAAAGTGAACGCCAGTGTAGAGAGAAAAAAATAAGACTTCATCTTGAAAGAATAGGCTGCTTAGGTATTGAAGTGGGAAGCGAGTGTATGAATTATCAGGGTGTAGAAATGTTAGGCATTTTCAAAAGGCGCCCCCGGGATGGAGGCGCACTAAATATCAGAATCTTATCTGCAGTCTGAACTTCTGAGAGCAATATCACGTGAGCTTGAGCTCGAGTGATTGAACTGACCGACGTTACGGCCGGCAGCTGCGATATCAACAGCTACGTTTCTTGTTGTTGTGATCTTCTCGTAATTCACGAGCTGTGATCCATAAACAGCAACCTGCGCGATGTGACAGTTAGTTGTCTGTGGACGGAAGACACACTCTTCTCTTGCGGGGACATCACGACAAACCTGGCCGGTTGGTTGCGAACCTGAACCTGGTCTGCCATGACGACGACCGCGGTTGTCGCAATCCTGGTGAGCAGGGATCATGCGGCAGCTGCGTGAAGATGGGGTCGTGATACAACGCTGAGTCGGGATGTAACGAACCACGCAGCTCTCAGTTCTGTCGAAGTCGTATGAGCTTGATTGAGTATCGACGTTAGCGACGAGATCGTACGGCTGACCTGAGTCCTTCGAAAGGATATCAAGTTTTCCTGAAACTTCCGGAAGTCTGGTACCCTTAGGAATCTTGAAAGGAATCTTCTGGTCCTTGCCGTTCACTTTAAACTCAAGATTAATGTTTGTTTCTGAAGTCGGACTCAGCTTCGCCGTGTAGCTTGCTGCCGGTACTTTGATCTCTCTAGTTCCGCTTTGGAAAAGACCCGTCTTCTTCGCCTGAAGAGTCAGCTCTTCAGCTGTCTGAAGTGTCCCTTCCATTGAATCACATGACATCACGACGAAAGCCATCGCGAGCATAGGGATAATGTTTTTTCTCATATATTCTCCTGTTGGTTTGTGGTGGAAGGATCATAAGAGCAGTTTTCATTTAGCAGGAGGAGAAGTGTAAAAAAGAAAGACACTTGTACAGAGATTAGACAACCATGAAGTTTTTACATTTTTGGTTGCGGATATTTAGCTGAGGAAAAGTTGGTAGGGGAATTGCAATATTCTTTTCATCAACAGGATGTTCAATTTAAACCAGGGGTATTTATGAAATCACTTCTCTCAATCGTTCTTCTTATGTCTATGTCTTCAGCTTTTGCAGATCCCATTGCTCGTGTAAAGAGCAAATCGGGTGTTGGCATTAAGCAGAAGCTTATTGCTCTCTATAAGAAAGAAGCGAAGAAGCCATCTTCCGTTCTCTCTAAACTCATTGTTAAAATTAAGAAAGAAAACGATATGCCTGAATTAGGGTCTCTTTCTGAACCGACTGTTAATGATATCTTTCTTATTTCTTCAGGAAAGGGATCATCATCTTCTCACGGGCAGTCATACCTTATCGGTATTCCGGCCTTCAGAAAGGGTTCAGGTATGATTGAAGATTACGCTTCATACATCGAGGCTTACGCTACTCTCGAAATGACTGATGATTCAGACACAATCGTTCTGGATCGCGAAGTTCAGATCGTTGATAAGAAGTAATTATTAAAGAAAGATAAAAAAAAAGCCCTCGAAAGAGGGCTTTTTTTATTTTAAATTATCCGTCGTTTCCAATGGCCTCAACCGGACAAGCGGCGCGGGCATTTTCCGCATCGATGAGATCTTCCGGACTCAAAGGCTGCTTCATCACAAAAGCGTGGCCATCATTGTCGTTCATCGCGAAGAACTTAGGAGCTTCCACGCAGCAGGCATCACAAGCGATGCAGGAATCATCAACGAAGTATTTTCCGGGGACATTCTCTTTAAATCGCGCATTCTTATCTGCCATAACTTAAGCTCCTCAACTGAGGAGCCGAAATTACAACACATTTGCTTTTGTGACAACTTTTGCTTTGTTGTTAAGGGCCTTAAGTACATCTTCACGAACTTTACGCGCAAATAATTGATTTTGGCTGGTAACTTCCGTTTTGAGAGCTTCCGGAGTTAAGTCCGCAGTGGTTCCTTTACGTTCAGTTACTTTCACAAGGTAGATCATTCCGGCATTTCCGAGATTAACAACTGAATCAGCTGTTGCGTTCGAAATCTTCGCCATCTGGTCCGGGCCCAGTGTGCTGCCGGCAAGGGTTTGCTCGTACATGTTCACATCAGTATTTTTGTAAAACTGACCATCAACTTTCTTCGCAGTCTGTTCAACTGTCTCAAGATCGTTAGAGGCAAGTGCCTTCGTGAGTCTTTCTTCTTCAGACTTCAAGAGCTTGTCGAGATCTGTTGCTTTCGTCTGCTGGATAGCGAGACGAGCGAGTTCAGATTTAACGCTATCGAAAGTTTGTTTTTCTTCAGCTTTTCTGTCTTCGACATAAATCAGGTGGTAACCAAACTGAGTTTTAACAGGATCTGAGATTTCACCTTTTTTCATCTTAAACGCAACAGCATCGAATTCAGGGACCATTCGACCACGAGAGAACCATCCGAGTTCGCCACCGTTTGATTTACCTGTTGGATCCTCAGTTTCTTTTGTCGCAATCTGCTGGAAGTTTTTCGCATTCACCTGAGTTTTGAGGGCCTTGATTTTATCGAGGGCCTTCGCATCTTCGCCCTGAATAAGGATGTGGCGAGCTTTCACTTCTTCAGCTTTTTGGTATTTGCTGAGATTCTCTGTGTAGCTAGCCTGGAGTTTTTCAAGATTAGCTTTATCAGCGAGATATTTATTTACATCATCTTCAGAAACAGAAATCAATGGAGAGAGTGAATGACGGTTGATCTTCACACCCTGGATCGTCACGACATTATTTTTGAATTTTAAAACATCTCTGACATGACCTTCAGAAACAATCGTTGTGTTGAAAAGCTCGTCGATTTTTTTCTGCTTGAGATCGTTGCCGACAAGTTCTTCAAATTGAGTCGGAGTATAACCATTTGACTGCAGAGCGTTGCGGTAAAGATTCACATCAAACTGCTCTTTGGTTTTGAAATACGGCATATTTTTGATTTCCGATTTCACTTCTTCCAATGACACAACGAATCCCGTCTTGTCGGCCATATTAAGAACGAGTTTTTGTTTGATCAGGTTGTCCAGAACACTGCTTTTGATCCCCATTTCCTGAAGCTGCTTCTCAGTAATGTTCCCACCCATCATCTGGTTAAAGAATTCAACCTGACGGGAAAGAGCTACCTGGAACTCTTTTGTCGTGATCGGTGTGCCGTCGACACTTGCTACATCTTTTGAACTTCCCAGAGAGAAATTATCAAAATTTGAGAAGAGAAAGCTGGCCGTAATGATCAGAAAGAGAAAGCTCAGAATGAAATAGGAAACCCTGCTCGCGAATGCGTTTTTCATATGTGTCCTTTGAACAAAATAGTGCAAGTCATTTTATCGGGTGAAGACGGGTGAGGTCAAAGACTTTTCCTCGAAACTTGATTGGCGTGAAGCGAGAATTCGTTTACTCTAGATGGATAAGTTTGCAAACAAGGGCTTAAAGCTTGAAACTGATCAATGAGTCTTCGAAGACTAAAATTGTCAATAACCTGATTGTCGCCATTCTCGCCGTCTATGGCATTTCGCAGAAACGCTTCAATATGGGTGAACCGACTCTCTTCAACGCCCTCGTCACGGAAATCATCGCTCCTGTTCAGGAAGGGATCGCGAGTTCGAAGAAAAACGTTTCTTCCCTCTGGGAAAACTACCTGATGATCGTCAATACTTCGAAAGAAAACACCGTTTTGAAGAAGCAAATTTCCCGCCTTGGAAGTGATCTCACTTCGATGGAAGAAATCCGCAAAGAAAACTTGCGCCTGAAGCAACTGCTGAATTTCTCTGATGGTATTTCGCCTCAGCGTGTTCTCGCACAGGTCGTTGGCTGGGATTCGGCGAACGAATTCAAAGTCATTCGTCTCAACAAGGGCAGTTCGCAGGGGATCAAAGTGATGTCACCTGTCATCACGGATCATGGCCTTGTGGGTTATGTTTACCGCGTGACTGAAAATTACTCTGACGTTCTCACCATTCTCGACCAGAACAACCGTGTCGACGTCGTTGTGGAGCGCACGCGCACTCACGGTATCGTCGAAGGTGTTTTCAATTTCAAATGCGCTCTCAAGTACATTATGAGAAACGAGCCGGTAGAAGTGGGCGACAAGCTCATCACTGCAGGAGTCGGCGGCATTTATCCAAAAGGTGTGAAGGTCGGGATGATCACAGATATCTCGAAAGAAAATTTCGGAATGACTCTCTCTCTTGAAGTCATCCCTAGTGTGGACTTCGACAAACTTGAAGAAGTTCTCGTCCTGATTCCTCTTGAAGAGGGCCGGGGTCAGGCCCAGGAAGCTGCTCCGGTTCCGACCGGTCCCGCTAAAGAGACTGTGATCACGGAGAAAAAATCATGAAAATGCGTCTCTCACAAATGTTGATTTCTTTTGCGATCACCGTTGCACTCCTGATTGGTCTCGAAATCGTGACTTCAACCGTAATGCCGGTGTTCGGCTGGAAAGAATACAGACTTACATTTAACGTCCTTATCATTTTGTTCCTCGCCATCCGCATGGATTCTCCGGGTGTTCCCTGGATGATTCTCGGACTGCAGATGGTACATTCGATTTTCTCGATTGAAGGTTGGGCACTCGGAACACTTGCTGGTGTGATAGTGATGCTGTCTGCGAATTATCTTAAAGAGCTTCTTCACCTCACCACTGCTTTCATGACTATGTTGGTAGTTCAGTTCTTCCAGGTGATCTGGTTTATTACTGTGACACTTGTGATCTGTCTGAAGATCGGTGACTTCGAAAAATTTGGACTTATTGCGGGAAGCTTTATTCCCGGAAGTATTTTTCTATCTGTTATTTCCCCCATTCTTTTCTGGATGCTCAGCCTGATCTGGAAAGTTCCATCTTCTGGTGGTCATCACGGAGTCGAAATTTAAATGTTCGGAGAAGAAGAACTCGTCAAGATACACAAGGAAAGAGCAACCCTCTTGTCCTACATCATCACCGCGGCTTTTGGCCTGGTGCTGGCACGTTTGTGGTATCTCCAGGTTTATAAGGGTGAGACTCTTCATAACTACTCCATTCAAAACCGTCTGAGAAAAGAAGTCGTGTGGGCACCACGCGGTCTCATATACTCACGGGATGACCAGTTACTCGTGGATAACGTTCCACGTTTCGATGCGATTCTGACTCCGCAGTTCCTCATGGATAACGACGTGACACTCGCAAAGCTCGCAAAGATCATGAACGTAGATATTTTAGCGATCCGTGCGATCCTCAAAAAAAATTCGAATCAGGCAAAATACCGTCCGATCATTGTAAAGAAAAATATTTCTTTTGAAGAGCTCGCCCAGATTGAATCTCAGAACGCCGACCTTCCGGGGATCAGCGTAGATACATTTATCTCGCGCGAGTATCGCGATAAAGAAATCGGCGCCCATCTTCTCGGATACATCTCAGAAATTTCCCAGATTCAGCTCCCTAAATTACGTGAACGTGACCGCCTTGATTACCGTCTCGGTGACTTCATTGGCCAGTTTGGGATCGAAGAACAGCTCGATAAGTACCTGCGCGGAGAAAATGGCCACGAGTTCGTGGAAGTGGATGCACGCGGAAGAAGAAAACGATACATCAACACTGATAACCTTTTTAAAGGTATCGAAGATGAGAAACCAATCTCGGGCATGAACGTGAAGCTTACGATCGACCGTGACATGCAGATCGCAGCTTACAATGCTCTCGAAGGTAAAGTTGGCGGGATCATCGCCATTGATATCGAGTCGGGCCAGGTTTTAACGATGGTGTCCCGTCCAAGCTTCGATCCTTCTCAGTTCTCCCGCGGGCTGACACCGGAATACTGGCGCACACTTGTGAACAACAAAGAACATCCTCTGCGCGACAGAAATATCCAGGAACACTTTTCTCCGGGATCAACTTTCAAGGCACTCACTGGTATTGCAGCTTTTGAAGAAGGTGAGATTGACGAGAACACAGAAGTTAACTGCGGCGGATCTTTCCGTCTCGGGCGGAAGGTTTATCACTGCTGGAAAAAAGAAGGTCACGGACCCACGACACTCGTGAAAGCGATTCGTGAATCCTGCAACGTTTACTTCCAGCGTGCGGCCAACCGCATGGACATCGATGACATCGCTAAGTACGCCAAGGCCTTCGGCATGGGTGGACGTACGGGAATCTCTCTCCCGCGCGAAGTCGCAGGTCTTATTCCGACAAAAGAATGGAAGAAGAAACGTTATGGGCAAGAATGGCAGGCAGGGGAAACTCTCTCGTGTGCCATCGGACAGTCTTACGTTCTTTCATCAACCATCCAGATGGCAACTGTCTATGCAGCGATTGCAAACGGTGGAAAAATTTATCGTCCATACGTCGTGAAAGATATCTACGATACAGAAGGCGAACTGGTTAAAACATTCACACCGGAACTTCTCTCAAAGATCAACATGAAGAATGAGAAGACTCTGAAGTTCGTGCGTGAAGGTCTCTACCAGGTTGTAAACAATCCGAAAGGAACTGCTTTTTACCGTCGCGGTCAGGGGATTCAGATGGCCGGAAAAACCGGAACGTCACAGGTGAAAGGTGCGAGTGCGGATAAGGTTTATCAGAAATGTGAAAACATGGATTACGAATCCCGCCACCACGGTCTCTTTGTAGGATTTGCACCGTATGATCATCCAAAGATCGCAGCAGCTGCGATCGTTGAACACGGATGTCACGGATCTTCTGCTGCCACTCCGGTAGTTGAAGCTGTCATTACTCAATATATGAAAAAATATCAGCCTGAGATGTATCTTGAGAATCTCGAGAAAGATAAGAGTGTCCGTGAAAACTGGGTGAAGTCCCTGAAGCCAGCTCCGGTTGATCACGCTGACGAATAACAGGAATTAAATGAATCAGACGCTGTTACAATTTTTAAAACGATACGACTTCAGCTTCCTGGGTTCCATGGCCGCGATCTTTCTCGTGGGTGTACTGAATCTTTATTCAGCGACTCATTCCCAGCAGCACGAAGGTCTTGATTCACTTTATAAATCACAGGTCCTTTGGTTCTTTATTTCTACTTGTGTGGCGATTGGAATCAGTTTTATTAATCCTAAGACAATTGAGCGTGTTTCCTACATTGGCTACATCGTGACTCTCTTCCTCGTTTTCCTCGTGCTTCTCATGGGTAAAGTGGGTATGGGTGCCCAGCGCTGGCTCGTGATCGGCCCGATCCGGATGCAGCCTTCAGAGTTCATGAAAATGGGACTCGTTCTTGCCCTCGCAAGATTCTTTACGAAAGTGAATCCTGAACGTCAGCTCGGCTTTAAAGAACTTATCATTCCCGGCATCATTACGTTGATTCCTGCCGTTATGGTTATTGTTCAGCCCGATCTTGGAACAGGAATGCTCCTTCTCTTTATCTTCGCGATGATGATTTTTTATAAGCGCCTGCGCTGGAAGACGATCGCCACTCTTGGCATCATCAGTCTGGTTTCAGGGGTGTTGATGTATAACTTTGGACTCAAGGAATATCAGAGAAAACGTATTCATACATTTATCGACCCTTATGAAGATGCGAAGGGGTCTGGATACAATGCCATTCAATCTGAGATCGCGATTGGTTCAGGTCGATTATTCGGTAAAGGATTTAAAAATTCTTCTCAAGCATCATTAAACTATCTCCCTGAGAACCATACCGATTTTGTGTTCGCTATCTTCAATGAAGAACACGGCTTCTTCGGATCGGTATTTCTGATCATTCTCTACCTGGTCTTTTTCATGCGGCTTATCTGGCTGGCGACTTCGGTCCAGAGGTTCTTCGACTCAGTTTTGATTATAGGAATTATGTCGATCTTCTTCTGGCACACCTTCATTAACATGGCGATGGTGTCAGGGCTTCTTCCGATTGTGGGAATTCCCTTACCACTGATGAGTTACGGGGGGTCGAGTATGTTGACCTTCGGGGTGGGTGCGGGACTAGCGACATCGATTTCTAATTCGAGAAACTTCTTCAACTAAAAAAAGGGCCTGCGGGCCCTTTTTTATTTAAGGTATAACCACTTTTTATTCTGGATTTTACTTAAGAGAAAAGAAGTTGTGCCATGAAACCATGGCCAATAGAAGCATCTGTGTCCAGGGTGCCAGACGTAGAAGTACGGAGTAGCCAAATCCCCAGGTATCATGTGGCAATTTCGGAAAGATATAGTGGGGACCGTATACCTTCGACAGCAAGATGTAGGATTGATAAAAATCTCTCTTCTCTTCTCTTTTCTCCTGAGGCTTTGCCGAAAATTTTATTTTTTTACAAAAAGAGAGATGCGAGACCCAGTAATGTCAGGGCGATCGTGAAGATTACGAAGGTGGCTCCCTGATCCATAAGAAGAGTTTGAACAATTCTGAGCATGAATTATTATGACAGGCAGGTGTCTAATTTGTAGACACTTTTCCACCCCTTATCTGTTTGATTTTCCACCATAAATTGATGGCCTCTAACTTGCGATAGGGATGGGGAACTCTGGATAAAGGGAAGACATGAAATTGTTTGTATTATTTTTAGGCCTCGCATTCACTATCAGTGGCTGGACATCTACTCAGGTCATCTCCGTGAAGGATCGCTTGCGCTACGAATTGTGGTACGAAGGGATTTCTCCCCAGAAGAAAGTCATGAAGGCCCAGCGTCGTCAGATGCCAGAAGAGCTCGCCCGTCCCCTTCGAAAAATGTGATTTGAACTTCCAGAAGCATATAGTATGATAGTAAGACTATATGAAAAGAATAGCCAACATTGGAAGTTTGCTTAAAAAAATCTACCGCGTTTACTCCATCGAGCTCATCAAAGAATTACAGAGCCGCGGATTCAACGACCTGAGACCAAGCTTCCTCGAAATTCTCATGTACCTCACAGAAAATGACGGGCCATCCATCAAGATGATCGGTCGCGCCTGCGGCCTTAAAAAACAGACCATGACATCTCACCTTAACGAGCTTGAAAAACGCGGCTACATCAAGCGTGCGGTCTCTGAGCACGACAAGCGCGAGCAGTTGGTGTTCCTAACGGACTACGGAGAAAAATTTAAATTGAACCTCCTCCAGGTCACCAACGATCTTGAGCGACATTACACGACTAAGCTCGGAGAAGTGGAGCTTGATCGTGTTGAGATGATGCTTGATAATCTTTATCGCGAACTGCTTGAGAGCCAGAAGAAAGGTTCTTTGATTTAATCAGGCGAGAAGTTTCAGAGCGTTTTGACCAAGGTTATTGGCCTGAGTAAGAATTCCTGAAGTCGCCTGCATACGAAGTTCCCCGCGCATTTTTTCAGACGTTTCATAGGCCATATCCGAATCCATCATGCGTGACTGTGTATCTGCACTATGAATGTTTGATTCAGTGAGGTTGCTCACAGAAGACTGAAGGCGATTCTGTATCGCGCCTGAAAAAGCGCGTTTTGAAGTGAGATTTCCGATCGCAACATCGAGTTGGCCGAGATTGTTTTGCGCCTGATCTTTTGATGAAAGACCCGTATCAATTGTTCCCAGGCGTTTTTCATCCACCATCATCTGGTCAGGAGAGAGTTCGAAACGGGAATTCGAGTCTGCATGAATTCCGATCTGGAAGTCGCGCTTGTCCCCACCCGACAGAAGTTTTCTTCCATTGAATTCAGAAACCTGTGAGAGACGGTCCATTTCGCTTCTCAGTTGCATGTATTCGAGATTAAGCATCTCTCTTTGAGGAGCATCGAGAATATCTGTTGAGGCCTGAACCGAAAGCTCGCGAAGCCGGGTGAGGATGGAACTCATCTCGTTCATCGACCCTTCTGCGACCTGCATTTCGGAGATGGCGTCGTTACCATTCCGGATGGCCTGCAAACCAGATCTGCGGTTGGCGTTGATCTTGGTGCCCATGGCGAGTGAAGCAGCATCGTCCGCAGCTGAGCGAACGCGTGAACCGGCGGAAATATTTCCGGTCGCTTTCTCGACAGTTTTTACGTGTCCACCGAGTGCCCTAAGGGCCGACATCGATGAAACGTTCGTGTTTAATCTCACGAAGGTTCTTCCTTGATCAAAAGACCCGCGCATCTATGCGCAGGTTATCCGTCTGATCGGAGGACCAAATAATTTATGTAGGAAAAAAATGCCGCGAATTTATGCCGACTGACCGGAAACGTCGGAGAATTGAAACCCTTTCCAGTGCTTGTAGCCACCAGAGATGTTGTTGCAGTTATAGAATCCCTGTTTCACCAGGAACTCACATGCAAGGATAGAGTTCGTGCCGTCTTCGGAGATGATGAAGATCGGAACAGTCCGGGATTGAATTTCGATGAAGCGATCTGAGAAATCTTCCCAAGGGATATGAATAGCTTCCGGAACCCTTTTAAGGGGACGGAAATCTCCCGAACTAACATCAATAAAAATGAAATTGAAATCTTCCTGCTGATAGAACTTCCAGGCCTTCTCTGGTGAAAGGTCCTGGTATGTTTTCCCCTGAGCAAGGAACTCATCAGAGACATCTTCTTTGTTCTTCAGGCGAATGAGGTGATCTCTCTCTACCTGAATGATTTTTTCCATCTTAGATTCAAGTTCAAAGATCTTGTTTTCGAGGCGATCAATGTCCTCTTCAAAAACTTGAAGTTGTTCACTGAGACTAAAAGACTTCTTTTTCATAAGACCTCTCTGGACTTCAGTTTACCAGAAAGGAGCGTGCTTAAAAAAATGGGTAAATTGTACCAAACTGAATGCGGTTCACGATCATCGTAGTCAGGATTGCACCGGCTATGAAGACACTTCCTTCGTAAAAACCGTATCCCAGGTTCTGCATATCCTGGTCAACCTGGCCTTCGAATCCTCGCTCGTCACCGAGCTTGACCGGGAAGATGTAAACCAGACCTTTTTTAAAGAGAGGGAAGATCAGAAGGGAGAGGATCGTCTTCAGGAGAACCTGAACACAGTAAACTGTGATGTCGTAGTGTTCCTGGTCAAAGCAACTGGCGATGATGATGCCGGCACCAAAAGTGAACCCACCGTAGGAAAAACAGAGCGAGAGATTCTTCTGAATCAGCAAGCGACTGAACGTCAGTTTACTGATGAAAGTGTAGTACTTGATGGAGAAGCCCACAATCACCAGCATATAGAGCCAGAGTACGAGGAGAATAATGAGAGAGTTGTCGGATTGAGTCATGACGGTGCGAGTGAGGTAAGCGATGACGATGGCGTGACAGAAGCTGATGAATGCGTAGCTCATGTTCTTACGCTTGAGGATCTCGTCAGTGTAGTCAAAGTTATAAAACACGATCGATTCAACGATAAAAAGACTTAAGAGATAAAGGATAATGGCGATTGTACCCCAGACTGCAAAATGAAAGAGCGAGAGAAAGAAGCCGGAGCTTTCGTTGAAGCTGATGGAAGAAAAAATCAGGGCGATCCCGATCAGCCGTGAAAACAAATGGACACTGTCTGCCGGATTCTCAGCAGGATTAATCCGCTTCAACACCTGTCGTTTTACACTCGGGTAGAAGATCACATGAGCGTATCTGTACGCGTAGATCATGAGGCACACAAAGCCTGCAAGAAGGATTCGTATCACGAGCCTGTCGAAAATTTCGGCCATAAAGTATCCTTAGAAGTTTTCTTTAAAGTAATCAATCAGGAGAGTTTTCATATCGACTTTTTTCATTCTCTCATCTTTAAAAAAGTGCGGGAAATTTTCCCGGGTTATTCTTCCCTCCGGTCCAAACTCATGTTTGAGACCAAAGTAGGGTTTGTTCGTCGTCGCGCTGTTTTTATAGCCGTCAGCAAATTCCTGTGTAGGACGGAATTTTCCCCATCCCAGATAATTTGGATAGTTTTTGAAGGCCTTGGCGAAACGCCATTTTAAAACACCTTTCTTGTTTTCGCGCCACTCACCGTATTCACGGTTGCCGACGTAAAGACTTCCCGGTGCTTGCGGAAGAAACTCTTCCTTCTCGTGGTTTCTGCGATAGATGGAGAGTCCGATGAATTTCATATTTCGTTTGGCAAATTCGCGGCTGGTGCGGACGATGATCTCTTCGACAGTGTCCATCGTCGAGATGAGGCGATATTTCTGGTAATATGTTTTAATCAAAAAACCAGTCGCGTGCGTATCGACGAGAATCAACGTCGCTTCCTCACCGGGAACAATCTTGGAGAATCCTCTCTCGTTCTGGAGATACTGAACACCGATCTCAGAGGGAGAAAGTGTTTTTGCGAGTCCCAGATAGATGATGACCAGGATGGTATAAAGGAAGAACTTGTACATTAAAAGGCCCGCAGAATTTTTTCAACTTCACCCTTCTGCTGAGAAGTAAGGAGTTCAAAATCACAGTGAATACGGCTGACCGCATGTGAATCACTGTATTTCTGGAAGAGGTCCGTTGCCTCCTGGATGTTTTTGATCGTGCGATGGCCTTTGGCGAGAGAGGATTCTCTCATCACCTTCATGGGATATTTCTGCTGAGGAGAACTCGAGCTGTAGTATTTTGAAAGTCTACCTTTCGACGAACTCTTGATGTAATCAATGTTTTCAGACTTCAGGTATTTTTCAAGGTCGTGCATCTGCGGAAGATGTTGAGCCCCGAATGTCTCGAGGATTTTTTTCGGGATGGAATTTTTCACCACCCGCTGGGCCCAGACGTTCTTAGATTTCTTCAGGGTCTTGAAGAGGAAAGCATCGTCGTGCTCAAGATACTCTTCGATGTCCGCAGGTATTTTGTATTCATCTTTCTCGGATTCAAAATACCGAAGGAGCATCTGCTCAAGGCAAACAGCACGGTAATGGAAGTACACCATCATGAACATGTGAAATCGTGAAAGAAGAAAGTCATCGAAGGTTGAGATCGCGCGCTCGGAAATTCCAAGGTAGGCATCGTTTCCTTCGAGGCAGATTTTCAGGTTATCAATGATCCAGTCGAGATCGAACTTGCCGTAAGAGACGCCACAGAAATAACTATCACGCAAAAGGTAGTCCATCCGATCGCAGTCCATCTCGCTTGAAACCAGCTGATGAAGGAGCGGGAAATAATTGGTTCCGTTGACTGTGAAGTAAGATGCATCACTCGTTTCGCCAATGACGAGTTCAGCAACAGCATCCGGTTCAACACCAAAAGCCTTCTTTACACCCGCAAAAGACTGAGTGAAAGAAGAGTCAGTGATGGACTTGATCGTGTAGTCTTCATGTGAGGCCTGGCGATCACCTTTCCCGTCGAGAAACTTTTTCGGAAGTTTCAACTCAGATAACATCGGCATCACTGATTCAGTGGAATGCGAGAGTGGCGCGTGCCCGATGTCGTGCAGGAGGCATCCGAGTCTCAGCGTTTCGCCGAGGCGGGCGATATCCGGATTCTGCTGGTCTTTGAAGAGGTAATTAAACACCATGCTCGCAACGTTCATGACTCCAATAGAGTGCAGGTAGCGCGTGTGAGTGGCACCGGGAAAAACGTATTCAGAAAAACCAAGTTGCTTGATGTTTCTCAGACGCTGGAAAAAAGGATGCTCGATAATCTCAATCTCCGCATCGTGAATGGGGATGGAGCCGTGAACGGGATCTCTGATTTCCAAGTGTCGTCCTTATTGCTAGAGCTCAGAAGCGTGAGTTTTCAACCATTGTGCGATCTCTCTGGACTCGTGCATGGGCTTTCCGTCGATGTAGAGACATGGCACAGTACTTCGACCGGTATCCTGAATGAGCTTCTGTTTTTGAGAAGCATCTTTGTGGATATCAACCAGAGTTACCTTGCTTTCCAGTTTGTTTTCCTTGATGGCGGAGAGAACAATCTGGCAGTAAGGGCAGCTCGCAAAATAAAATAAATCCAGTTTTTTCATTGTACACCTCTTAAAAACGATTGGCCCGTAAGTATGCGGTCCCCAAAAAAAAGAGGCCCCTTGCGGAGCCCTTTTATTTATATATCGTCGTCGTCTTCTTCTTCTTCATCATCGGCTTTTTTCTTTTTCGGACCTTTCACGTATTCAACGTCCTCGTCCGCTTCTTCAACTTCAGCTTCAGCGTCTTCAGGAGAATCGAGGCCTTCTTCGTAACCCCAGCCGTAACCGTAGCTACCTTCTTCCTCTTCATCGTCTTCAGCTGCAGCTGCAGCAGGCTTGGCTTCGCCTTCTTCTTCTTCATCAGCATCAAACTCAGAATCAAAATCATCGTTCAATGTATCAGCAGCATAGTCATCATTGAAGCCAGCAGCATGGGCCGGAGCTTTTGCCGGAACAACTGAAGGAACAATTGATTTTTTCTTATCTTTAGCGGCCGGTTTTGCAGCTGGCTTTGCAGAAGACTTGACTGCAGCTTTTACAGGCGCCGCTTTTTTAGGAGCAACTTTTTTAGCTGGAGCTTTTTTCGCTGCTTTCTTTGGAGCTGCTTTTTTAGGAGCGGCTTTTTTTGCAGGGGCTTTTTTCGCTGCTTTTTTCGGAGCTACTTTTTTTGCCGGAGCTTTTTTTGCTACTTTTTTCGTTGCTGCTTTTTTAGCAGGAGCTTTTTTTGCTGCTTTCTTTGCTTTCTTCGCCACAAAAGGTCCTTTGATGAATGGAGGTTTTAGACCACCTGATTATAAAGGCGTTTTTTGGCCATTTTCAAGTGAGGAAAACAATTAATAAGTGACGCCGGAAAGGTCAATACCTATGGAAGCCGCATCAAGTGGGTTTTTAAAATCAGATTGACTCGTTTCAGTACCGCTCTGACGGATAACGGTTCCCTCTGACATAACAGGAAAGCCTGTAAGATTCTCATCAAATCCGGGTCTGCTTTTCTGCAGGGAGTCTAAGGGGATCAACTTCGTCGAGTAAAAGTTCCGTCGCATGTTTTCGCGAATGTCTGAACCTTGGACTGCATTGTCAAAAATTCCGTCATTGCCAACTCCCGTGAACGGTCCTGGAACATATGCCGAAAAGAGGGATAAGCCGCGAGCTGGTGCACGCGCGAAGTTTTGCGGATAGGAAGAATACTCAAAGCGGTAATGATCTCGGTCATAGCCGGCGTTGCCCAGACTTGGATTGAAATATTTTTTTAGCATGGCCCCGAGAGTTTGCGGACAGCCTGCGAGATTGGCGACCTGTTGGCCACTGCCGATATCGGTATCACCGTAATAAAAATGCAGGAACTGTCCGGCAAGGCTCGCACAGCTTTGGGGCTGTTGCGTTCCGATGTTGGCAGCTGCCGGGCCCGTGAAAAGAATATCAGAGACACCACGTGCTGCTTTCTCATATCCCGGAATGGATCCCGCGGCTTCAGCAGCTACGTTGTTTCTCATGTCGTAAATGGCTTTCGCCGCAAAATTGAGCGAAGATTTATACTTTCTTACCGCTGAACCCTGACCGCGCATAAATTCAAAAATCGTGCGGATGACATCATCCTGGTTTTTCCACAACACATCTTCCTGGCCCGGGTTGAAAAGAGGAGCATAGAACATGGTCGTGTGAACATTCACAGCACCTTTTCGTTGTGGCGGGCCGTTGATGCTTCCGAAAGAATCAAGCTCAAGGTCGAGATTGAGTTTATTGTTACTCGGGATGAGATAGTTCGCACTTTCATACAGGGTTGGTGCTCGTACCCTGGCAATTTCGTTCTCCAAAGTTTCCTGAGACACATCGTTTGTAAGTGCGGTCCCTTTGAATAAGTTGAACTGAAATTTTGAATAGAGGCCAACGGGTTGGTCGCCAGTTATTTGTTTGTTGGGAGTGATGGTATTGATCCTGCCAGCTCCGAGAGTGTAGCCCGCAGTCCTGAATGGCGTCTGGTATTCATAAACCATGTTGGGAATTCCGAATTGCACGTCGCCGTTTTGTGCATCTCCCCCAAGTGGAGTTGAAGCATCCTTGATCCAAAAATATCCCGGATCCGGCTGATCAAAGTTAATCGGAAGGGGAAGCCCGGGAATGAACACACCGTTACCAATCACACCGGGCTGATTGTTTCTTTTCGGCATCTGACTGAGATCGAGTGTGCTGATGTAGGGAATAGAACGAAACTTATTCGAGTCCTGACGACCAAGGAAGAATGATTGTCCCGGACGCTGAACAAAAAGCATAGGCCCGACTCTTCCACCAAAAGGTTTGGCAGCAGCATAGGCCGTGAGCTTGATATCTTCCGTATCGAACGGATTAAACATTCCGGAAAAAAGTGCTTCCCCGCGGACAGCGTAGTAAGTGAGGACATCTGGATTTTTATAAAAGCCTAGCGGATATCCGGGAACAGGAATGGCAACTTTTGAAACGTCACACGCCCCTGACGTTGCCGAGTCTGCACGAGGGATCATCGCCGCGTAGAAGACGGCGAGATTCACCATCATCAGCTTCAGATCAATGTATTGTTTTTCGTAGTTTTGTACCTGATCTCTTGGAACAAGAAGGTAGCTCGCTGAGTTTTGAGAGCCGGCAACCGGAACTTTTGTCGGAGGAATTTCAGTCAGTGTAAATGAATCCTTCATCTCAGCATCGTCCTCGTTACCAAGGTTACGAAGGCCTGAATAAAATGCCTTCACGATACGCTCACTTCCCATTTTCTTATCCTGGGAAATTGTGCGGATATCTTTCGTGCAGCTGGGAATCGATCCGACGTTTTCACACAAACCACTGGTCTCAGCTTCACGGTTCATAGCTTTTTCGAGGTTGCGCATTCTCATCGCGACTTCAATCGCTCGCGGCCATGCACCCTGACGGTTGGAAAGAATGGCAGGCCCTTGTTTCACGAGGACATCATCAACGTCACTTGTAAGAACGTTGTAGGCCCATGTTGTGGCGACAAGCATGTTGAGACGTGTGCGATCGATGCAGTCATTCACCTTGGAACTAATCAACACATCCATGAACGCACGAGATGCTTCTTCCGCTCCGGGAAGATTGGATGATCCGAATTCCGGAAGTCCGGGAATCGCATAGCGCTTACAAATGTTGGTTTTTGATTGAGTGAGGTGAATGCACACGGCAGGGATGTTATAGGGATCTTCTTCCCTGACTCCTGTGATGACATTGTTATCGGCCTGCAAACGAAAGCTCATGGCACCTGAGGTCCCAGGAGTTTCCACATCAGTGATATTGAGATTTCCCACGACGTAATACTTGTACATCCACTCTTTGTAGATGTTGCGCATTTCCCAGTTCATGTAGGCAATTTTGGAGAGGTGTCTTGCCTGAACCGCAGCACCTGAGAAGGCAGCTGCGTCTGTCGCGTTCTGGAGATTGATCTTCGCTTTTACAAACAGACCAATGTTAATCACGAACGCAACAATCGAGATCAAAACCACGATCGAAGCAGAGAAGAAAATACTAATTTGGCCCCGTTGTGAGGAGCGTATTGCTACTGGCGTCATTGAGCCCGGTTTAAAGGATGGTAATTACGTCCACCCATTTTGGTACGGTATTTGCGAGGTGTAAAGCAATCCAAAGGGTACCGATCTTTGGACACGGAACGTTCGTTGAATTCGGTGTACCTCTCCTAGCAATTCCCACCTTGTTTTTGTTCACAACTAAATCAATACCCCAGGCGGCGCGGGCCGCCTGGAGCGTCACATTTAAGAGTGAAACGACTTGGTGGGGGTGGCGGGGGCAAAACTTGCAGCGCGCTACCCGGGCGCCTTATTCGTGCTTAAATAGTGACAGGAGAAATATGAAACAATCCCTCAGAAAAGAATGCTTTTGCGCTCACTGCCGGTCTCCACGAAAGCTTCGTTATCACCGTCGTCTTCAGGGTTCACATTTCTTGCAGATTTTTGTTATGACTTTCGTTCTATCGGCGGCCCTTTATCCATGGCTCGATTTCAAAGGCGTCGTTTCATTTTTTCTGATCTGGCCCGCTTTCGATCTCACTTATAAAACGATGTACCGTAAAGATCTCAAATGTCCGTACTGTGGTTTTGATCCTACCTGGTACAAAAAAGACGTCACAGTTGCGCGCAGACAGGTGGAAGATTTTCTTAAACAAAATCCGGATAGTCCGGTTTTGCAACGTGCCCGCAAACTCGAAGACTTTCAAAATTCCCAGACAAACCTGAATTAATTTTTTTGACCTGCAAAAATCCTTTCATTATTTTCATCACTTAAGGCCGGACTAAACTGGCCTTGTTTTTTCATACCGAATCAGTCAGGAAAGGACAGGAAATTGTCTTTTCCCACTTTTATCAACTGGGGTATGAATACCTTTATAGGAAAACCCTTTTAAAATTTTTGCGCATCCTATGCGCCTAAGGAGACATCATGAGTGTAAACAAAGTCATTCTTTTAGGAAGACTCGGCCAGGATCCAGAGATCAAGTACACAGCTGGTGGTTCACCCGTTTGTAACTTCTCTCTTGCGACAACTGAAGCATGGACTGACAAGCAAGGTGCAAAACAGGAAAAAACTGAATGGCACCGTGTAGTGGTTTGGGGCAAGCTCGCTGAGCTTTGCAACCAGTACCTCGCAAAAGGCCGTCAGGCATTTCTCGAAGGCCGTCTTCAGACTCGCTCTTGGGATGATAAAGACGGAAACAAAAGATACACCACTGAAATCCTCGCTTCGACAGTTCAGTTCATTGGCGGTCCTTCTGCTAATACTGGTGACCGTGCTCAAGCTCCAGGCGGACAGACTGTAGACACGAGCTACGCGCAAGCAGCTCCTGCTCAGGAATATCAGATTGCTTCTGATGCTTCTTTTGCTGCTGACGACATCCCTTTTTAGTCAATAATTTCAGTCAGGGCCACTCTTCGGAGTGGCCTTTTTTTTGGGCATCTTTGCGTCGCTTCACTCTAATCAGCTGAAAAATCTGCCCTTTCATCCACTCGTTTTTTTAAATGCTACAATCACTGGATGGAAGACAAGATCAGCTTTTTCTCAGTCAGACAGGACCTCATTCAGCTCGAAGAAGCTCTCGGCTACGACCTCTTCGTGAACTCCTCTATCGTCAAAGGCAAAGAGAAATTCATCCGCATTTTCCCTTTGGGCGGAATTCTTCATAAACATGAAGTCGAAGAGTTTCATAAAAAATATATCCAGCTATATGTTCCGGAAACTCAGCGCAGTCTCTATCTTAAAAGCCTGGTGAGATCACCGATCGGCGACATTGAAAAGACAACTGTTCTCAAAGAAACGGCGATCGAATATCTGCATAATATTTTTGATTCCGGAAAAGAGTTCTCCACGGAAATCCTCTCGGAAGGAATTGAAGGCTGTCGCGAAGTCGTGGCCAACATGGTGGACGTGCTTGATCACCACAACATTGAATCTCTCCGCGGGATGATCGGAAATTTATCATTCCATGATTTTTATACTTACGATCATTCGATCAATGTCTGCATGTATTGCATTTCTCTCTACAAGGCGATTAATCCTAAGGCGACGAAACGCGAGCTCATGCATGCGGGTCTCGGCGGACTTCTTCACGATCTCGGGAAAGTAAAAATTCCCACGCACATCCTGAATAATCCTGGTGGTCTTTCAGATGAAGATTATCAGCAAATCAAGATGCATCCTGATTTTGGACTTGAGCTTTTGCTCTCAGGTCACTGTACCGTCGACGAAAATATTGATCTCAATATCATCGCTCGTGTTGTTCATGAACATCACGAAAATTTCAACGGAACTGGTTATCCGAAAAAACTTAAAGGAAAAGAGGAGATTCATCTTCTTGCCCGCGTTTGTACGATCGCAGATTTTTTTGATGCGATTACGACAAAGCGTTCTTATAACGATGTTCTGTCGATCTCAGATGCGATGAATACGATGAGAAAATTCAAAGGTGTAAAACTCGATCCGGATATTTTTGATATCTTTGATAAACAGGTTCGTTACGTGAAATCAGATTTTGCCAGAGACATCACTCTGGCAGACTCATTTGATCCAACCCTTCCTTACGCGAAACTCCCTCTCGCAGAAGCAAAAAAACTCGAGAAGGAGATGGATTACGGAAAAATCAAAGTGATGGATCCGCCGCTGAAGAAAAAAGCTTAGTCGTGGTCGATTTCCATTCTTTCGCAGTAAAAACCAACATAACATCCGCGATAGTCTTTCGTCGTCACACGCATTTTGCTGTTTCTGTACCGGCCTCTGCAGTTCTGACGCTCAGTTGTGACTGTGAACGCTTCCATTCCAAAGAGATATTTTACGTTGATGATCACACTTCCGTACTGAGCGATGCTTGTCTGGATTTCATCGCAAGTGACTTGCTTGGGCCAGAAGGCCGGCACTTCTGCGAGAGCGGAAAATGACATCAAAGAAGCGAAGACAAAAATAAATAATTTGTTCAAGGAAACCTCCGTTTAAGTTAGTGGAGGTATAGCAAAGGGCTGGATGCTTTTGTGTAAAGAACTGGTTAAGAGGCTTGGGCGGCCATTAATTTCCGACGGATACGATGGCCAAGAAAGACAAATGCGAGACCTGTAATAATGGCCATCACAACTGCTTCGTTCATTATCCAGCCTTGATTTCTCAAAGTTGCAAAGATCACAATGGGAACGGCAACAGGGATGATAATGAGAGCGGTCTGGACGGCTTTATGAAGTCTTGCCCGAGGGGCCTTATTCTCTGTTTTTGACAGGAGGCCACTAAGGAAGCCCGTGATGATAAAAACGCCGTAGAAGGCCCCTATTGTCACTAAAAAGGGGAGCCTGTCTCTTGTTTCAACGACATTTACAACCGTACCCAGGAACAGGAGACCTGTGCCCAGAGCGAAGATGGTGTAGCTGATGATGTCGACGAAAAAGTTCATTTTAAAACCAAAAAAAAAGCCCTCCGAAGAGGGCTTTCGAATTTAAATTATTGCTGAGTTTTTGTTGCTGGAACCGGAGCCGTTGGCTCTGCAGTTGTCGCAGCTGGAGTTGTAGCAGCATCCTGAGCAGGAACTGTTTCAACGGCTTTTGTATCGAGTGCCTGAACATCAGAGTTCAATGGAGCAGCTACGGGAGCTTCGTTATCGAAGAGTGATTGTTTGGCTTCACGTGATTTCATTGTCGTGAGGATGATGGAGTTAACCATGAATCCGATCGCAAGAAATGAAGTGAGCTTCGTCATGAAGTTACCCTTCGCTGAACTTGAGAACACGGCCTGAGAAGCACCTCCACCCATGATGGCACCCATCTCAGCACCTTTACCGAACTGTAGAAGTACGGTGAGTACGAGAAGTAAGCAAATAACGTATTGAGCGACTGTGAGGATAGTAATCATAAGTGTCTCCGATTAAGGAGATAGTTTTAACAAAGAATGTCGGGGTTGCCTA
Source organism: Bacteriovorax stolpii (assembly GCA_945883845.1). GTDB lineage: Bacteria > Bdellovibrionota > Bacteriovoracia > Bacteriovoracales > Bacteriovoracaceae > Peredibacter. Next base: position 148,865 of record CAMCYI010000005.1, read on the forward strand.
GAAATACAAGGATGGCGGAGCGCAGAAAACACAGATAGCTGCGGAGATTTACCGCCACTGGTGGCGGTAAGAGCTGATATTGGGCTTGTTGCTGCTGAGGTTAAACCGGGGAACATCAAAAGTGTGAGTAGAAAAAATCTCATGGAGAGATTCTACTTACTTTTGTGGGTCAGTTTCCAGCGGGCACGAAATTCCTGTTTAGACGTCTCCGCAAAGAGCGAGAAAATCTTTTGGTTTGAGACTTGCTCCACCAACGAGACCGCCATCAATATCTTTTTGTGAGAGTAATTCCTCGACGTTATCTGGTTTTACACTTCCACCGTAGAGGATACGAACTTTATCACCGAATGCAGGGAATTTTGCTTTAAGAGTCTGACGAATGAAGGCGTGAACTTCCTGCGCCTGAGCGGGAGTGGCGGTCTTTCCTGTACCAATGGCCCACACTGGTTCGTAGGCGACAACGAGATTATTTTCATTCGCCAACGAGAGATCGTTGAGACCCTGGTGAATTTGATCAGCAATGAGAGAGAGAGTGAGATTCGCTTCTCTTTCTGCAAGAGTTTCACCGACACAGTAAATGGCCGTGAGACCTTCAGCAAGGACAGTGCGATTTTTAGCATTGAGGCTGCGGGAAGTTTCATTGAAGTACTGGCGTCTTTCAGAGTGGCCGGTGATGACGAATGTTCCGCCCATTTCTTTAAAGCTTCTTGGAGAGACTTCGCCGGTGTAAGCGCCACTAACATGTTCAGAGCAGTTTTGTAATCCTGCTGAAACACCTTCATTGATGATGAGCTTGAGATACAAAGCCTGAGACGCTATCCACGCATCACGCTTCTGTGAATATTTTGGTTTGAAAGCGTGGAGAAATTCCATCACTTCATTACCGTTCTTGTTCATCTTCCAGTTAGCTACCATCAACTTTTTCATGATTAAACTCCGTACTTCAATGCCTGCACACCAGGAAGTTCGCCGCGCTCGATATATTCGAGAGAAGCACCACCGCCAGTAGATACGTGTGAGAATTTATCTGCTTTACCAGATTGCTGGACAGCTGCGACTGAGTCACCACCGCCGACAACTGAGAAGCATGTCGTTTCAGAAATCGTGTCAGCAATAGACATCGTTCCTTTCGCAAAATCTTTATTTTCAAAAAGTCCCATCGGCCCGTTCCAGAAAACAGTCTTTGCTGTCTTCAGGTGATCAGAATATGCCTTGATCGTGAGAGGTCCGATATCGAGACCCATCTGATCTGCAGGAATGTTATTTCCCGGACAAGAGATAGGAGCGCCTCCGAATTCAAGCGAAGTCACATGATCTTTTGGAAGCTGAATTTTTCCACCGCGGTCTGCCTGGAGAAGTTGTTTCGCCAAGGCCACATCTTCATCTGAGCAAAGTGATTTACCAACGGTAACACCTTTCGCTTTCAGAAAAGGATAGGCCATGGCCCCACCAATGAGGAGTGTGTCCACGAGGACAAGCATCTTTTCGATGGTTTTAATTTTATCAGAAACTTTTGCACCACCAATAACAGCGACAAAAGGCTTCGCAGGTTTTTCAAGGAGTGCACCAAGAGAATCGATTTCTTTTTTCATCAGGAGGCCCGCGTAAGCGCGATTCTTGAAGAAAGAATTGATCCCGTAAGTTGAAGCGTGTTTTCTGTGAGCGGCACCGAAGGCATCGTTAACGTAGATGTCGCCGTAGCTTGAGATTTTCTCGGCAAGTTCCATATCATTTTTTTCTTCGCCAGGAAGAAAACGGATGTTCTCGAGAAGAACCAGTTTTGTTTCCGGAAGCTGGAGAAGATTCTTCACGCCGTTATCGATAGCCGATTCAGAAAGGATGACATCGGCTCCGAGTTTCTGCGCGAGATATTCAGCAACAGGCTCGAGAGTATACTTCATATCTACTTTTCCATCTGGGCGACCTAAGTGACTGATCATTACGATTTTCGATGCTCCTTTTTCAAGGAGCAGACGAATTGTCGGAATGGCCTCATCAATACGACTTGTATCGGTGATCGTTCTTGGTTCTGTTTTACTCAAAGGTACGTTGAAGTCAAAGCGGGCAATGACTTTTTTTCCCTTGATATCAGCGTCCTGGATGGATTTGAGTTGCATGGAATCCTTAGAGTTTTTGGCCAACAAAGTTAGCGAGTTCGATCACGCGGTTTGAGAATCCAACTTCGTTGTCATACCACGTAACGATCTTCGCCGTGTTACCGATGACGTTTGTGAGTTTTGAATCGAAGAAAGAAGATTCAGGCGCGCCCATGAAATCCATGGAAACGAGTTCTTCAGTTGTGTAACCGAGAATGCCTTTCAGATATGTTTCAGAAGCTTTTTTCATCGCTTCGTTGATCTGGTCTTTAGAAGCTGTTTTCTCCAGGACAACAGTAAGGTCGACCATCGAAACGTCCGGTGTCGGAACGCGTACAGCGTAACCATCGAGCTTGCCTTTCATCTCTGGAATCACATCGCCGAGAGCTTTAGCGGCACCTGTTGAAGTCGGGATGATCGACATGGCAGCAGCACGAGCACGACGAAGATCATCGTGAGCGTTGTCGAGAAGGTTCTGATCTGACGTGTAGGCATGAACAGTTGTCATGAGACCATTCACGATGCCGAAGTTTTCGTGAAGGACTTTAACCACAGGTGCGAGACAGTTTGTCGTACATGATGCGTTTGAGATGATGTGGTGTTTAGAATCGTCGTATTTGTCGACGTTGATTCCCATCACGAATGTACCATCGAGGTCTTTCCCCGGAGCACACATAATGACTTTTTTAACAGTTCCTCTCATGTGGAGACCGAGCTTCGTTTTATCCTTGAAGATCCCGGTCGCATCGATCACAACCTGAGTGCCGAGAGATGACCAGTCGATTTCTTCGGGATTTTTTTGCGCAAAGAATTTGATCTTGCGGCCGTTATAAGAAATATCACGTGATTCTTCATTGAACGAAAAATCACCTTCAAGTTTTCCGTGAAGAGAGTCATGTTTCAAAAGGTGAATGTAGGCCTTGGGTTCACCAGGGTTGTTCACAGCGACGATTTCGATGTTCAGGTTTTTGTCCTGAGCAAGACGAGTGAAGTAAGCACGAAGAACGGTACGTCCAATACGGCCCACACCATTGATACCAATTTTTACGGTTTTCATAAGACTCCTCACGTCACGCAAGTGGCGACAAATATACTGGAAATTAGAAGACGTTTTAGCGATGTGAAAGTACTCTAAGCGACAGCTTTTGAATAGTGGATTTAGGTTTTTAACGCAAGTAGGTCATATGCGCAAAATATTCGTCTCAGAGATGCAAGGCAAGGAAGAGATCGAGTCAGTCTTTCTCGTCAAAATCTTCAACACCATGGAAGACAAAAGCGGTAAGAAATATTTCAACATTATCCTGACAGATAACTCTGGTGATCTCGAGTCGAGGCTCTGGAATTACTCAGCTGAAATTGAAAAAAACATCGTTAAAGGTTCGTTTGTAAGAGTGCGCGGAAAGGTCAACTTTTACCAGGGCCGTCGCCAGTTTATTCTCTCGCAAATTGAAAAACTGAATTCTCAGGACATCAATGAAGACGACTTCCTCATGAAGGCCTATGAAGATCCTGAGGTTATGTATAAAAAGCTCCTGGCGATTGTAGACAGCCTCAAAGACGTATACATCCGGGACCTCCTGCGCATTATCATCACGGACGGGGAGATCGCCCGTCGTCTCAAAACCTGGCAGGCCGGAAAGACGATTCATCATGCCTACAAATCAGGTTTGATTGAGCACATTCTCTCCTGCACTGAACTTGCGATGACTCTTTCCCGTCATTACCGAGTGAACGAAAACTATGTTGTCGCTGGTTGTATTCTCCATGATCTCTGCAAGATTTATGAACTCACAGATGGGGTCAATGTTGATTACACTGAAGAAGGAAAACTTGTAGGCCATCTTGTTAAGGGTCTTGAGATCGTTGATCGCTTCTCTTACAAAATTAAAAATTTCCCTCACTATACGAAGATGCATATCAAGCACATTCTCCTTTCTCACCATGGGGAATATGAATATGGCTCACCAAAAATTCCTCAGACTTCTGAAGCCTATCTCGTGCACCTGATTGATCTCATGGATTCGAAAATGGGATCGATGGATATCATTCGTAAAACAGATTCCAATACAGGACACTGGTCATCTTTCATCAAGCATCTTGACCGCATCGTCTATAAATCGGAACTTCCGTTTTATCCTGAGTACGTGCCAGATGAGCACCATCAGGATGAAAAAACTGACCATAGCTCTCATTCGCAAGTACCTCTTAAGAAAGGCGCTCCAACCACTGAACCGAAGACTAGCCTCGGAAAGATGTTAGGTAGCATCAAAATAGACTAATGACTCGTTTCTAACTTTTTCGAACAAACAGTTTTTGTTTTTGCACTAAAAGTAAAAAACCCTTACCCTTAATTTATCCCAAAACAAGACGGATTTTTGAGAGGGTGACATGACAAAGCTGGAAATGAATTTAGAGATCGAGGCCCATCAGGTGATGAAACGCATGAAGCGCTCCCGTGTTCTTGCAGCTTATTTCTCCCTTAAAGATAATGAAATTCCGGATTTCATGGATATCGAAGAAGGGATTCTTTATTTGATCCCTATTGAATACTACGAATCATTCTTCGCCGCGTGTCTTCCCGGTGACACACTCACCAGTCGCATCGCTAATTTAGAATCTTAAGCAAGTTTAGAAAAACATTTCAGCGAATTCTCATAGGCAAACTGCTTTAAGACATCAATGTTCATGCCTTTGAGGTCTGCAACTTTCTGTGCAATGAAAGGAAGGAAGTAAGGCCCGTTTTCTTTTCCGCGATGTGGAACCGGCGTGAGGAAAGGAGAATCAGTCTCGAGAAGGATTCTTTCCGGTGGAGTGAGTTTCACCACTTCCTGAACATTTTCTGCTTTCTTGAAAGTAATGATGCCGTTAAATCCAATGTAAAAACCTTCACTCAAAACAAACTCAGCGAGTTCCTTCGTTGAAGTAAAGCTATGGATCACGCCTTTCTTTTTTAAGTGAGGAGAGAAATTTTTAATGATCGCCATGGTGTCTTCGTCTGCGTCTCTGGTGTGGATCACAACGGGAAGGTCAGCATCCACAGCGAGTTGAAGTTGCTTTTCAAATGCCAGTCGCTGAGCTTCGGGTGGTGAATTGTTGTAATGGTAATCAAGGCCAATCTCTCCGACGGCCACCATCTTCGGATGGGAGGCGCGAGTCCGGATTTTTTCGAATTCAACCTCGGTGGCATCCTTGGCGTCGTGCGGATGAATGCCCTGGGTGAAATAAATTTCTGGATAAGTGCTGGCGAGTTCCAACACCTTATCAAGATTGCCGGGATCAACGCCGATCGTAACCACTTTCGTGATGCCGGCCTCTTTGATCTTTGTCCGGATTTCATCCAGCGGAAACGCCTTCAGGTAATCCAGGTGGCAATGGGTTTCAATCAGCACGTTTACTTTCCGCCTTTCAGGATATCTTCGAAAATCGCAAAGAATTGATTATTGGGAACTGAGCCTTCAATTTTTTTACCATTCACAATTATCGTCGGCGTTGATTTCAGCTTGAACTTCGCTGCCTGGTTAATCGTTGAGATAACTTTGTTTTTAATCTCATCCGTGAAGCAGTTTTTCAGATTATGTTTTTTCGCGAGAGTCTGGATGATGCCGCTTCCGAGTTCAGACTGGTGAGCGAAGATTTCATCATGTACTTCAAGGAAGGTTTTTTCATTGCAAGCTGCAAGCATGGCCGCATCGCAGGCGTTCTGGTGAAAACTGCCTTCGATGTTCGAGTTACATTTATTGTCGAGTGGATAGAACATATACTGAATGCTGACTTGCTTCGGATAGCGACGAATGATTTCCGGCAGCTGTTCAGAAACTTTCGCACAGAACGGGCATTCAAAATCTGAGAATATACTGACGCGGATCGGAGAATCAGAGAATTTTTCTGTCGCCATGTGAATTTTGTAGGGAGACTCAACATCCGGATCTCCGAAATCCTGAAGTTTGCGGAACTGTTCAACGACACTTGTGTTCAGCGTGTTTTTCAAAAGCTCTTTATCTTCTGTCGTTTTATACATGAAAAATGATCCGATCAGGAAGAGCACGGCCCAGAGAGCAGATACCTTAATGTCCGGAAGCCAGGAAGAAATTCCGTATTTCCAAAGAAGAAAGAAGGCAATTCCAGAGAGGGCATAATAGACAGTACAGAACGGACAAAGCGCACCGAGTCCTATCAGTGAATAGACGAAGAGTGCAACACACCCAATGAAATTAAGTCTTGCAACAGCACTCGCTGTTTTCTCCATCTTCTGGCTAGGCATGAGGCTTGAGAAGATAAAGAGAAGGCCGACGACGATTCCGAAGAACGAGATCGGAATGCCGGCAATGTTAGAGACTTTTGAAAATGTCGCCGTATCGCAGTTAAAGAAATTTGAGATGTCACAAAGACTCTTTCCTCCACCCAGGGTCGTCGGATATCTGGCTTCGTAGAAATGTGTCGTCAGATAAATCGAAACACCCACCATGATCGCAGCGTTGATGATGAAGAGAAAATTTGTTCCGCTCATGCCCTTAAGGGTCAAGCCTTTGTTGTTGTCCATGAACACTATCCTTTTATGTAGAGATTCCAGTTTCTTTCTTTGGTTTTGTTTTCGCGGTAACTATGAAAATCCGGATGGCAGCACGTGCAGATCGGAGAGGTTTCCATTTGCACGTTGGGAAAAGTGTTTTCTAACCGGTCTTTTGCCTCAGCTTGAAGATTAAAAAATAATTTATTGTCCCGAGTTGAGAAGTGCGGACTCGCTGGAAAATTTTCTTTAAAGTCTGGTGAGACTTCAAAACAGCAGTCGTGAATGGAAGGCCCTATCAAAGCACGCATGGGAGTGATCAAGTGAACTGATGGTTGAGTCAGAATTCCATCTTTTAATCCGCGCCAACCAGCGTGAAGAAAGACGACACCTTTCTCGCCTTCGATAACTACAGGAAGGCAATCGGCAGTTTTAATCGCTAGAGCTTGCTTGAATTCATTCCAGGACACCATTATGCCATCTGCTTCACACGGCAGTGTTTCCGGAGATGCGATCATCACTCCATGAACCTGCGTGACAGCATCAAATGGAATTTCCGGACGATGAGTCCAGGTCTCAAAGCGGCCGCGGTTTAGGTTTGCAAGGTAGACTGACATGGGCTCTATTGTAGCGCGAGAGTCTCCAGAAAAATAGCAGGAGGAGGGGCACTAAAGAAGAGTTTCTCGCCCGTGATCGGATGAACGAAGCCGAGTTCTTTGGCGTGCAGTAATTGATAAGGATACTCTTTCAGTTTTTGTGCGAGTTTTTCATCAAATTTTTTCAGCCCTGAGTCACCATTTCCATAGAGGGGATCACAAAGAATTGCGTGTTGAAGTATCTGAGCACAATGCACGCGAATCTGATGGGTGCGACCTGTTTCAAGCCTCAGCTCCAGGTGAGTTACGAGTTCAAATTGTTTTATCACTTTGTAATGGGTGACTGCACGCTTACCAAGTTTTACATTCGCCGCCATCTTGAACCTGTTCGTAGGATGCCGGCCAAGAGTTGATTGAATTGTCCCTGATAGAGATTTTGGAGCTCCCCAGATAATCGTCTCGTATTTTCTGTCGATATCATGAGTCGAAAAAAGGCCTACGAGACCTTCGTGAGTTTTCTGATCTTTCGCTACGACCATGACTCCGGAAGTGCCCATGTCGAGACGATGAACAATTCCAGGTCGTTTTTCTCCGCCCACACCTTTGAGGTCCGGGCAGTGGTAGAGAATCGCATTGACCAGAGTACCGTTGTAGTGTCCTGGGGCCGGATGGACGACAAGGCCTGCAGGCTTATTGATGATAATGAGGTGCGGATCTTCGAACAAGATTTCCAGTGGGATATTTTCCGGTTGGATTTCTGTGGGAATCGGTGGTGGGACTTCGATACTAATGATGGTCCCAGCTGGAGGCATCTTGTTTAGACTTAGGCTGACAGTTTCCGAACTAATTTGTTCATCATCAAATAGGCGCTTGATGGTTGAACGGGAAAATTGTGTAAGAGATTTCGTAAGAAACTGATCCAGGCGTTTCCACTCACTGCGGTCAGATTCGCTGACAGTGATCTCGAGTTCTACGTCAGTATCAGCATCAGCAGAATTTTCTACGGTCACTTCTGAGACTTAAGCTTCTTGAAATAGAGAATGAAGCTCTGAGCGACTGCTTCTGGATTGAGTTTGAGCACTTTGGCATATTGATAAACGTATCCACGGACATAAACGTCCACCGGAAGTTTAGGAATATCTTCATTCTCCATCGCTGTGATGTGGGTTTTGGAAATTCTTGTCATTTCGGCCATACGTTCGATAGTAACTTGCTTGTATTCACGGATTTCTTTGAGGAATTTTCCAGTCCATTCAGAACAGTCACGGATGCGATTTTCGATTTCAACATTTTCTTCGAAATCAAGGCCGAATTTTTTCTGGGCGCTGATTTTCGAAACTTTTGCTTCAATCAAATTTGAACCGAAGTCTTCATACTGAACAGAATCTTTAGGACGACTATCTAGTGAGTGAACTGTGTGAAGTGGTTTGGCATCGGCGTTTGAAGGAAATCCGCTCTGGTTGAAACCGCGAAGGCGATCATACTCGCGGCGTTTTTCAGGAAACCCAATAACTGAATAAGCTTCTTCGATGAAACCAAGAATCGCATCGCACTCATCTTTAGTCATCAGTGAATAAAGAGCTACTGAATCCCCAGAGTAGGCATTCCGCGCACGGATATAGGCCTGTTCAATCTGTGCCGGTGTGGAGAACGGCTCAATTTCAAGTACTTCGTAGTAATTCTTTTTTTCAGAATCCATTCGGTCCTTTACGATTCGATAAGACGGTTAACGATCCGATCGAAGTTATTAACGAGTTTAGAATTCGGGTACTCGATAAGGAGAGGCTTGCGCTTTCTTACACTCTGCCAGACTGACTGATCATAATCAAGGTAACCAGGAAAGGTCATCTCGATGCCGAAGTACTTGCGACAGATACTTTGAATTGAATATCCGATATCAATGTCTGCTTGAGAGCGAACCTGATTGATGATGAGATTTGGACGGAAATGCGCCATCTCTGAACGAATTCTTAATCCGACTTCCGGATTGTATTCAGAAATTTTCTTGATCAGTTCTGCCGGAGAAGTCTGGCCACCTGAAGTGAGTTTCGAGTTCATCGCTTCAGTGATCAACGGTTCGATTTCCGAAACACCTTCAATCATCTTGAGGCGACGGAAGAAAACCGACTTGATGAAACGGTATGTGTTTTCGATCGATGTTGGTTCAGGAAGAACAACCAAAATACCTTTATCGGCCGTGATAAAAAAATCAATCGTGTTGAATGCAGTACCAGCACCAAGATCGAAGAGAATGTAATCTGCATCGAGCTCATGAAGTTTACGGATAATCTGATTCTTGTGCATGTGCTTTAAGTTCGCCATGCCGAGTTCATCCTGAGCACCACTGATGATTTTCAGATTATGAATGGGAGTCGGAACGAGAAGGTCTTCAAAATTTGTAACTCGTTTTGAAACGTAGTCAGACAAAGTTGTCTGTGGAATAGGAAGACCAAGGCAGGTGTGAAGATTCGCTCCACCAAGATCGAGATCTACGGCCACAACTTTGTTACCCATCAATGCCAGACAGATCGCAACGTTTGCAGAAACCAGACTTTTTCCCACGCCGCCTTTACCACCACCAATGGCCCAAATTTTCTTCAAGTTATGTTGTGGCAAGTCGTCCGATTCTGGATTCATCATGTTGTTAAATTTCCCATAACAAAATTATAGAGAGGGTAAGAGTGATTTGGGAAGCAATTCTGTGAGTGATTTCTTAGAGATAAAAATTTCACATATCACTTTGATGCTGGAGTGTCTGGACGAGCCTCTTACAATCCTTTAGCATAAGGAGTGATTGAAAGACCTTTAGACGGAAGATTAAACCTAATTCATTGATTCGATATAAAATATGGGCCAATCTCAACCTCAAAATTACGACTCTTCATTCGATCAGGTTCTGCACAAGCGCTCTGATCTGCATATGCTTCGCAAGGTCTGGCACATCGGAACTGGTACTTTGTGTATGGTGACTTATTTGCAGTCATCCTATGGAAAGACGTTCTGGGCTCAGTTAATTCTCGCCATCGCCCTGGCCGGTTTTTCCTTCGATCTCATTCGGAAACGCAACCCGAAAATGAATGCCATTGTGATTAAACTGATGGGCCCATTAATGCGAAGATCGGAGAGAGAAGGCATGAGCGGTTTACCGTATTATGCTCTCGGATGCTCGCTTGCTTTGTTTTTCTATCAGAAAGACATTGGAATTCTTTCCATGCTCTTCTTGATTTTCGGAGATCCTATTTCTTCCTTCTTTGGAGTACTTTATGGAAAAGATCGGATATTTCCGAACAAGTCTCTTCAAGGTGCAGTGGCCGGCTTTTTCACCTGTTACCTCATTTCGCTTTTTTATCTGATGAACACAACGACGTTGAGCATCCACATCCTTACGTTCTCAGTGATCGCCGGTCTGATTGGGTCTTTATCTGAGCTATGTTCAACTTTCAATATTGACGATAACCTGACCATTCCGGTTCTTTCCGGGCTTGGATTGACTGTCCTCAATCACTTTATTCCTCTCTATCGTTAGGTTTTTTTGCCCGGTGTAGTTTGGCTCCTTCTTCATAGATAATGAAGAGGTGAAAATTTTTGCATTTCTCATTCTCGCACTTCCGATTTCGACCTTCGCTGAATGGAAAGTTGGCACTGCTGTTCTTGATGTCGTTCCCTGCCCGAACAGGGATTGTTACATTTCTAAAAAATGCTCCACTCCAGTTAAAAAATGTTCGGCCATGTCGGCATATAAAAATCCTGTCAAAGGGATCATGGAAAACGGTGGGATGAATCCCGGGTCCGGTGCCTGCAAAAGTCTTAAAGGTAATGTGAACATTGCTACCGATGAATCTGGTAACCAAGAAGGATTTTGCGTCTTCAATGACAAATCGGTCATCAGTCTTGGAGGCATCTGGAAGTGAAAAGTACTTTCATCATTCTTTCTTTTATCTTTCTTGCGGCAACTTCGTTTGCACAACGAACATGCAGTCTGAACAGAACTTTTCCTGTGTCTGATCAGGATGGGCTCGGGACATGCGCTTCGAATACAGCTGCACTGATGATGCAATATAACATAGCTGGTATGACGGCGGCTCCGTCATACATCCAGATGAGTATTGGTGCGAGTGCATCGACATCGACAGATTTCTTCAGAGCTCCACGATCGGGAGATATGCCGTCTGCAGAAAATCCGGGGCAGGTTCTCTTCAACAGCGGAAATCAGATTTGTAACGTCATTGATACCGCTTCCAGAAATGGCTTCTGCGATGCCAGTGAAATGCCTCTTGATTTTATCGGTAGAGGTGATCCTTTAAGGTCTCAGCAACGTTCGTTGGAAATACTCGGTAAAATTCTTCAGGGGAACCAGCCCGACCTGGAAGCTCTCCGCGCGAAACTCAGAGATCCTAATCAGAGAGATGAGGCGATCAGCAGACTCGCTACACTTTTACTTGCTGATTCTGCAACCTGCAGGCTCAGCACACGTGACTACATGGCCCGGCAGCTTTGGGATCGTCAGCTGTTATTCTGGCGCTCAATCCTTCCCCGTCTGAATGCCGCCCAGAGGACGCAGTTAAACTCGATCATCTCACGTACATTCAATGCTCGTGGCGAGCCCACAGCAGCTGCCATGGATTATGTGAAAGAAAGTTTTTTCACGGAAGGTATTGAGAGCGTTTTGGAAACTGACCGTACGAGCGTAAGTCGTCCCCGTGAGCAGGTTGTCGGCATTCCAAATGAGGGAGTCCTCGGTATCTGGTATGGATTCAGGATGAATGTCGATCCTCCGAATTTCCTCGCCAACACTACGGCGGATGGAAGTGGGATGAGAAATGATTACCTCGTGATCAGGGGTTGTCAGACTCCGACGAATACCAGGGTGATTGAAAAATACTTTACCGATCCTTATTGTCCAATTTCTGAATCGCCAATTCCGCCGCAGTTTCTTGAAACTGCCAGAGCGCTAGCGAGAGAACTTTCTGTGAACAATCTCGATCCTCAGAATGCCCTTGTCAGTATTCTTTCCCCGGCCTGCGCTCTTACAGCAAGATCGAGACGGCTGGAAAATTATCCCTGCACATCCGTAGATAACCGTTCCGAACAGAGAACTCGTGAGGCACGCGCAACAACGGTCGCCGAGATCTGTGCCAGACGAGCCGTCGGCATTTCAGTCTGCTCAAATTTCATGAATCAGGATACTCCGACCTACTCGAATTTTTGTTCAGGGCAAACTGCCTTTCACGCCATGACGATTATCGGGGCCCGTGCTAATGGAACAAGCCAACAGTACCTTGTTCAGAACTCCTGGGGCAAGTCCTGCAAGTTTGCCAATGGAACTGCGACGAAGCCAGCTTATGCAGGTCTCGTCCAATGTGAAGTCGGTACAGATGGAATGCTGACCGGAAGATTTTGGATTGACGAAAATTTACTTTTTAATAATGCCACTGGAATCTCGACGTTGAGATTCTCCGGCGGAAACTAGGATGGCGCAGATGAAATTTCTTTTTATGATGGCGATGATTGTTGTTTCCAGTAGCCTTCTTGCGGCAGGGCCAGCCAATTTTCCGGCGGGAACGACCATTCGGTTTAAAAGAGCGATCAATGTCGGGGTCTGTGGTCCCGATAACCAGTTCTGGATCCGCGCCGGAAAAGTCGAGTGCAGTGACAGTCCTATTAGCAATGCTTGTCTGGTGACGGCGACTTACAATTTAAATGCAGGTCGGGTGTGTACAGTCATAAGTCCGAAGGTGAATCGGGATCTTCATGAGTTCGATCTCTCTCCGACGGTTACATGTCCGATTGTGACCTGCCAGAGCGGAACTTTTACATCAATGTTTTACGATCGTCTGGATGCGAATGCGATGAAGGAAATTTTTGGCGGACTCGCGGACGTTTCGATTGCTGACGAAATAGACTTGTCGGACTTGCCTGGCATTGATTCCACAGGCCGGAGTCATTCTCCGAAACACCTCGACAACGGAGGCCTCATTATTCGAGACCGCCGTCATCGCGCTATCGGAAACTAATTATTCTTTCACTACAAAGTTACAAATCTTCCCGGGCACGTAAATTTCTTTAATGATCGTGCCCTGAAGATGCTTCGCCACTTTCTCGTCAGCCTTAATCAACGCCATCAAGTGATCTTTCGAAATCTCCGGATCGACGTCAAACGTCGCTCTCGTTTTTCCGTTGACCTGCACAGCGATAGTCATGAGTTCGTCTTTTGCGAGCTCCGGGTTGTACTCAGGCCACTTTGCGAAAGCGATGCTTTCTTTGTGACCGAGGAAGCTCCAGAGTTCTTCGCCCAGATGGGGAGCGAACGGAGAGAGGACAAGGGCGAACTGTTCAGCTGTTTTCTTCGTCACTTTGCCAGTCTTATAGACATGGTTTGTGAAGATCATCATCTGCGAGATAGCCGTGTTGAAGTGAAGGTTATCGATGTCTTCAGTTACTTTCTTGATGAGCTTGTGGAGTTCCTTGATGTTCGACATCTGTTCCGTGCCGTCTTCGGTGTAGTGATCCTTATCCATGAAGAAGCGGAAAGCGCGGGTGAGGAAGTTGGAAACTCCTTTCACACCGTTGTTTGACCAGGGTTTTACTTTTTCAAGGGGGCCCATGAACATTTCATAGAGGCGCAGAGTGTCCGCGCCGCTTTCTTTCACGATCGCGTCCGGATTGATCACGTTCCCGCGGGACTTACTCATCTTCTCGCCGTCTTCGCCGAGGATCATTCCCTGATTAACAAGTTTGTGGAACGGCTCTTTTGTCGACACGAGCCCGAGGTCGAAAAGGACCTTGTGCCAGAAGCGTGAATAGAGAAGGTGAAGAACCGCGTGTTCAGCGCCGCCGACATAAAGATCTACAGGCATCCAGTAGTTTTCAATTTTTGAATTCCACGGCTCTGTTTTATTTTGCGGATCACAGAAGCGCAGGTAGTACCAGCAAGAGCCTGCCCACTGAGGCATCGTGTTCGTTTCACGTCTGGCTTTTTTTCCGGTCTTCGGATCAATGACATTCACCCACTCGTCAATGGTAGCGAGAGGAGATTCTCCTGTTCCAGATGGTTCGTATTTTTCAACGGGAGGCAGGGCCACTGGAAGTTCATCGGCATCCAGACATCGGACAGTTCCATCTTCGAACTTGAGAAGTGGAAATGGTTCGCCCCAGTAACGCTGACGAGAGAAGAGCCAGTCGCGGAGTTTGTAATTGATTTTCTTATTTCCGAGTTTTTTATCTTCGAGCCAGGAAATCATTTTTTTAATGGCGTCAGTTTTATTGAGGCCATCGAGGAACTCGGAGTTCACGTGAATACCGTCGTCAGAGTAAGCGGCTTCCTGAACGTTACCACCCTGGAGCACTTCAACGATCGGAAGGTTGAATCTCTTCGCGAATTCCCAGTCACGTTCATCGTGGGCCGGAACTGACATGATGGCACCGGTGCCGTAGGTATTCAGAACGTAGTCTGCAATCCATACAGGAATTTTTTGTCCGTTCGCCGGATTCACAGCATACGCACCTGTGAAGGCCCCGCTCTTATCTTTATTCAACTCAGTTCTTTCGAGATCGGATTTAAGAGCTGTGACTTCGCGGTATTTTGCGATGTCGGATTTGTTCGCATCTTTTGTGATGAGATCAACGAGTCTGTGCTCGGGAGCGAGAACCATGTAGGTTGCGCCGAATAGAGTATCAGGACGAGAAGTGAAGACATCAATTTCTTCAGATGATCCATCAACTTTGAACTTGATGATGGCACCTTCGGATTTTCCAATCCATGATTTCTGCATTTCTTTGACGGAGTCAGGCCAGTCAAGAAGTTCGAGATCCTGCAGAAGTCTCTCTGCGTATTCCGTAATCCTGAGCATCCACTGCTTCATCGGTTTGCGAACAACCGGGTGACCACCGACTTCAGATTTTCCGTTGATCACTTCTTCGTTAGCGAGAACAGTTTTCAGGTTCGGGCACCAGTTCACCATCATGTGTGATTCGTAGGCGAGTCCCTTGTTGTAAAGCTGAACGAAAATCCACTGAGTCCATTTATAGTAATCAACGTTTGAGGTCGCGACTTCTCTATCCCAGTCGTAAGAAAAACCCAGCATCTTCAACTGACGCTTGAACGTTGCAATGTTTTCCTGAGTTGTGACGTTCGGGTGTGTGCCGGTTTTCACAGCATGGTTTTCTGCCGGCAATCCGAAAGAGTCCCATCCCATAGGATGAAGCACGTTGTAGCCTTTCATGCGCTTGTAGCGGGCCATGATATCTGTGGCCGTGTAACCTTCAGGGTGACCTACGTGAAGGCCTGCACCTGACGGATAGGGAAACATATCGAGAACGTAGTATTTAGGTTTTTTTGTATCTTCAGTTGTCTTGAAAGTCTGATGTTCGTCCCAGTACTTTTGCCATTTAGGTTCGATCTCCGAAAAATTGTAATCCATAGCTATTCCTTGACTCGTAAAATGAGCTCTTAGCTTAATGGAATTTGATTCGGAATTAAAGGTGGGAGTTGTGCGTTATTTAACGATCTTTGAGATCTTTTAACTCGTCTGCGTCGAAGTCACCTTTGTACTTCTCTTCAACTTCTTTCATGGGCTTCGAAGCAAGGTCCCGGTAGAGATCATCTTTTTTCTGATCATCCCATCCACGCATGCGCTCTACACCAGCGAATTTTTCGTGACGGGCATCCTGATCGACTGGTTTTTCAGGCACGAGCCCATAGACAACTGATGAACTTAAGAGGGCTAAAAAAAGTAGTTTATTCATGCCCTCTGTATCGGCATTTTCACTCGAAAATAAAAATTTTTTGGTTAATTGCCCGTAGTTAGAAGAAGTTAAGAATCTCTGTAGGAATGTCTTCCTGCATAGATTGTTTCAATCCCAGCTGGCATCTGAGACTTAAAAGTGCATCCAGGCCACCGTACTGGTTCCGAAAATCCGGAGTCATCTTTACGGTTTTGTTATAACCAAAAAATGCTAATCCAGGTTTTTGCAAGCGACCGTAAAAATGCGGCAGGCTACTGCACGAATGCAGGGCCAGCAACTGAGTAGGTTTTGCTGCTGATGAAAGAGCACTGGAGAGAAGTTTTAAACCAGGTCTGTTTTTCTGATACCAGTCATAGTCGACGTGTCCATCTGCCCGCACGTGAGGAGGGCAAAAATCCGGTCCGCCGCCGTCCCGCGAGTGGCCGCTGTAATAAACGACTTCTGCACCTTTTTTAATTTCATTATAAAATCTTGTCTTCGTGTTTTCACAGAGCACGCGCTGTTTTGCGATATTGGCCGCAGAAATGTTTGAGGAATGGTTTCCGGAGAGCGATCCCCTGAGGAGAGTGATTTCCACGCGTCGGCTGACCCCATCTTGATCTTCAATGTTTTTGAAAAGTGTATCAGGATCATTTTTGCTGATTTTAAATTCACAAGCACTGATTCCCTGGCGGCAAGGCTCAGTGAGAACTCTCTTGAACCCATTCACCATGTACCAATCGAAGACGACGTCTTTAGGAACTGCATCGCTATAGCCGAACCCGATCACGATATTGAGAGTGCCGTCTTTAAACAGCTTCCTATACCTCTCAGTGCACTTGCCCGTGGCGAAGTCATAGGCCGTTTTCGAAGTGAGCTGCTGCAGTTCATCCTGCTGGAGCTGGAGTTCTTTATAAAAGTCCTGAGCGAAGGCAGTCGTCGATAGAAATGCCAGGCCAAATGTCATGGATAAGATTTTATTTTTCATGTGGGGATGTTATGGGAGAAAAAGCCGGAGGACAGGTGATTGTGTAAATAAAAGACAAGTGTCAAAACTTTAGACAACGAAAAAAAACGGGCATCACGCATCCGGCGTTAGCCCGTTTTACACAGGGGGGTATAACTCTACTGGATCGAGCGACACGTCAGCGGATATGTCATCTCGTGTCCCTTAGGGCTGGTGATGCAAAGGTAGTCATTGACGTCGTTGAAGTTGTTGACGTCTTCTACATTGATCCGGTGTTTATTCCCTTCAATGTACATGGTCTTGGTAAAGCCATTGAGCTTCTTATGGGTCCGGACCGAGTCTACGGACACCGAAGAAATTGCACGGCTAATCCCTGCGTCGTCTTCCTTATGGAAAGCGATAGTTTGTTGATCGATAGTGAATGATTTTTCTCCGAACGCAGTTTTGCATTCGATAGAAGCGAGTGCGCTGAAAGCATGAATCGTCAGCATGAGGCCGAGAAATCCAAAAAGCATTGGCATTGATAAAGTACGTGTTCTCATAAAAATCTCCCTGTGTGTGTTTAAGTTCACGTCCATCCTGGTCATGTTCCTCAGGGTTCTTATTACAAGTCAGGTGCCAATTTCGGGGGAGGGTATTCGGAGGGTTATGAGAGGGGGAAGTGTCGATTTCTGGCGGCCGTCTAAAGTTTAGACAGTGGGGCCGTAAAAGTTAGCGGGTTATGGCAGGACCGTAAACTGAGTTCTTGAAGCTGCATTGACGGACTCCACGGACGCACTGAATTCTCTCTGAACGAGAGCTAATCTCTGAGCTGAAAGCGAGTTATTCGTAATGAGATTCACCCCTCCAGTTCCTGGAAGTGTTCCGCGCATGTCTGTCGCAAACGTCAGGTCACGAAGCTCTCTTTGTGTGAGGACGCCTTCAAGACGTTTTCGCAGGGCTTTTTCAATGCTCTCACCTTGAGTGGCAATGATCGACCGGTGAGACGGGTTCACAATTCCACGCTCGAAAAAGCTGATCCTCATGCTCGACGGTACGTTGGCGCGAGCTTGTGCGAGAACGATTTCGCGTCTGATTTCTTGTGTGATTGGTGCAGAAGGAACAACCACCATGTCGTCTCCGCTCACTGTGACCCTGCGGTCGATGCCGTGGCGCTCGAGAACTTCTGTGATGACGTTCTCAGAAGATTCTTTAAGTGCGTCGAGGTCGCGGGTCACGCGCACTTCTGCTTCGCGGATTTCGCTGATGGATCTTGTGAGAGTGTCTCCACGTGCGAGACCCATCATCGTCGCCTCTGCGTTGACACTACCGACGCCGGTGAAGTCAATCGTGAGTCCTCCGAATTCTGCATCGTCGAACTGATGAACAACTCGTGATTCAAGAAGAAGGCCCGGAGAGAAATTATCAATGCTGTCAAAGTAGGCGCGCATCTCGGCGACATCAGCGGCAGTTAGCTGGGTTCTGTGACGGGCGTTGAGAACACGCATGACATCTGCGTTGTCAGCATTTTTCCGGATGACCTCGATGACTTCTGCTTTGAGAACTGACTTGTTAGTTCCATTCACTCTTGTCATGAGAGATGTATTTCCAAACCGGGACTGTAGATTTTCACGAAGTGTATCCACACCTCTCCATGCCGTTTCGATCTGCTCGATCGTTGTTCCCGGAGGAAAACGTGCCTGAATATTGGCCTCATCAGCAGAGCATGCGATCCCGGTACAGAACCAGCGCGTAGCGGTTGCAGCTTCATTAACATAATTTCCATCTCGAAGTTCGTTCATAAATCTCAAATCAACTTCTTCCATGGCTTCACGGAATTCGTTCATCAAACGGAGTTCCTGACCTGGAGGACCGCTGACAAAAAGGCGAAGACCTTTGTAATCTGAGTATGGAGAAACGCGTAGAGTTGGATATCTCAGTCGAAGTCTCTCAACGGCTTCAAGGATCATGGCATTGTGGCGGTTTCCGAGGGCATCGATATTGCCCTTGTCTTTCAGATGATCATTCAGCCATTTCAGCATTCTATTCTGTGAATCGACAAAGAATGTTCCTGGTCTCCATGGACCTCGAGCACGCGCGATGAAAGTTCTGTTTTGTTCCGGCACTGTAGTGATGCGTGGACCGTAAGTTTCGACGATATCTTCCAGTGAAGGAAGCTCCGATCCCTGTGCTGCTATCGGCGGAGGAACGCGGCCTTGAACTGAAAGTGCGAGGCGATCATTCGCGAGTCTTATATGGAGAAGACGAATGCGATCACGAAGTTCATCGGAAGCATTGGCCGCCCTGAGTGTAAGAAACTGATCAACTCCCATCTCGTCGATCTCACGACTGAGGACGGAGATTTCGCCGGGGAGTTCACTAAGAGCAGCATCGAGCTCAGCAGCTGTATTGGTCACTCTCGATTCGAGTGTCGGATCGAAAGGACGAGGTGGTGGTTCTGTTGATGAAGGATTTCTTCTTGTGAGTGGAGGAACGGCTGCGTCTGCCACTCTGATACGTTGTTCGATCTCTATTCTGACTTCGCGCAAACCGGCTCGTTCAATGACCTGTGGATTTCCTATACGAAGTGCACCTTCTAAATCATTGAGGCGTCTCAGCTGTTCAGCAGGTGGGAGATCCTCGAAATAATCAACTCTGAGTGCAGGAGGCGCATTCGGATTTGCATCTCTCCACGCAGCTTGAATATTATCAAGCTGATCTCTGAAATCTCCAGGCAAGCGAAGTTCATCAACGGCGGCTCTTGCGATGGCCTGATTATAAGGTGAATCACCAATCTGTGCGATGATCTGATCACTCGTCCTGACAGGAGTCGGTGCTGTTTCACCGTAGATGAGGTTTCTCTCTGCGATCTGTGCAGGGGTCAGACGAGTTCCCGTCACGACGACTTCTGAAACTTCATCAGAAACATTTGTGGTCGTTTGAATGGCCGCGCTCACTGCTGGCCTTGGTGCTAGAACAGGACCAGGTGCTGCCGCTGCTACTGGTGTTCTCACTCGTACACCGAAAAGGTTCGTTGATTCAATCTCCGCGGGATCGAGACTGGAAACGACCCAGCGATTTCTCGGAATCGGATCTCCGTAGCGGTTGTGGTCGGTGTAGTGCACGAGTGTGCGAACGTGGTTCGGAGGAAGGTCAATTGGTCTTGCTTCCAGAAGATTTGCGGTGATTATGGTCTGGGCACCGTCGACGGCTTCAATCACCATCACAGATCCACCGGTGGCGACTCTGCCACCGAGAGCGTGATAATTTCTTGCGAGAGTCATATATGATTTAATCGGTGCGTAGAGTGCAGATGCAACCCAGCGGGGAGGGGCCCCGACGAGTCTGGCACTCGTAATAAATTGTTTGGCAGCTCTGTCGACTCCTGGACCTACACGCTGGAGGAAAGCTGCTCCACCCTGGCGGATTGCGCGACTAACCGGGAGAGCAAGAATTTGTCTTGCCTGGATGACGGCGAATCTGCGAGCAAGACGGATATCGACTCTTGCAAGCCTGCGAATGCGGTTAAGTCTTCGAACAAGCGACGGAACGCCGGGAATTTCCATCCCGAGCTTGCCGAGAGTTCTGAAGGCGGCTCCGCCTGCACGGGAAATCACGTTGGCGGCCATGCTTCCGATCTTCGAGATGACTCCACCTGTGAACGCACCGATGATAATGTCGGTACTGATGTAACCGTAAATACCACAGACAGCATCGACTTTTTGTTCGCAGGGAGCATTACAAAAATTATCCATGGGTTGGAGGCAATCGCTGGCGTAGGGCTCGCCTTCCCAACGGACACAGCCGTAGCTTTCTTTGATCGCAGTATTAATTCCGTTCCAGATGTTCACACCGAGGTTCCGGAGCATCTGAAGTTTTCCAGAAGGAGATGCGTCCCTGAACCGCATGAAGGAGTCGATGACATGCTGGTCTGCTTCGGTAAGGATGTCGACCTGATTAATGGTTGTTTCGTCAGCTTCGGCGATCGTTGCAATTCCCGCTTCTAAATTGGCAGTTATCCTGGAAGCCTTATCCACACTCCAGTTCAAGAGACCACCGATAGCACTCATAAAATTTCCGACAGAATCAAAAATTCCTTGAACTGTACTAAAGGCGCAGGAGATGGCGAGGCCTCCGACACCTTGGCAAGATCCGCCGTCAGGGCGGATAGGTGCGCCAGATGGAAACTGAAGATCCGTGTCCCGGGCCCGCATGAAAGCACCCATAGCACTTGTGAACGAACACGTAAATCGATCGAGACAGAGATTCTCCGTCGTGAGATTAGCTTCACACCCCGTGGCCATCTCGGCTTCACCGGCTGCAACTGTTGCAGCCTCAGCATCATCCTGCCCCTGAGCCGAGAGAACTTCTGGCACGTTACATTCTGCGATCTCCCCGCTGTTCTCCATCTGGCCAGCCTCAGCTTCAAGATCCTGATGAAGTCTCGTGAGTGCACGCAGGTTAGCATTGCAATCAATGCTTCCGTCATCCGGCGTGAAATTTACGTTGGTGAAAATGACATTCTCTGCAAACTGGCCGATGCCTGTCGCAGGATCTATCGGAGGCTGGGTCATACAGACCTGACGGAAAAGTTCCGTCATCTGTCGGTAAGTCTCGAGCCTTTCGGCGAAGTTCACTGGATCGGCTTTTGATTGCAATGAGAAGAGCGATACGAGAAGAATAAAGAAGTATTTCATCATTTGCATTGAAGGCTTTCGACGATTCCCTCTGCTTCAGAGAGAAATCCTTCATTGGCAGCCGTCATCATGAGCTTACTCATGACGAACATGCCGTTACAGGTGATGTAGTAACTGATTTCTGTTTTTCTTTTTCCTTCACGGTCGTAGCGAACACCGAAGGAGAGTCGCTGGCCCTTGGGGAGTTTTTTAAGCTCAGAAGGAAGGAAGTCGATGATTTTTACTTTATGTTTTTTTGCCCAGCTTTGGCGGGTACTCGTAAGCTTCTTCCTCAGCGCTTTTACGAATTCAGCATCCATGAAAGCTTTTGTCGTTTCCTTATCCGGCCCGGTAAAACTCACCACAGGCCTTGTTCGATCTTTCTGCATGGGACCCAGAACTGCGAGAGGAAGGCCAACGATGCCTTCTTTTGCATCCCACGTGGCAGGAAAAGAAACGGAAAAATTTTTTCCACCGATTTTAAAATCTTTTTCTGAAGCCGTGGCTTGAAATGAAAAAATGAAAACGGAAAAACAAAAGAGCTTGAGGCTCATCAAACAAGAAATGAATGGTCGCAAGAAAGGACAAAAACCCATATCTTCTCATCGGCTTAGGCAGGCAATCTTCAAGATGATTCTTGATGCATGTTCGAATTTTTTTCTTGTTTTTAGCTCTCGTAGTCTACCGAACCACTCTGTTACAGTTCATATCTGTCTAAATTTTAGACACTCTTCTGTAAGCTCTTTAACAACAGTATCTACTGGCGGTAGTTTTTGAAATATATCGATCTTATGAGTACACCACGGTTTTTATCTCAAACGATCAAGGCTTTGAAGCGTAAGAACTAGGCCAGTCAACAGGCCATAATCTCTGACTTATTTTGTGCGAATGTTTTTCTCAAGGTTAAATTCAGTGCCCCTAAGTTTTGCTGACGGATAGAATTAATCCATAGCAGAAAGAAGGAGTCTAATATGCAAATTCAAGTACACTACCAGGGTCTCGAAAGCTCTCCGTGGATGGATGAATTTATCAGTTCCCGTGTCCAGAAACTTAGTCGATACCTCAGTCCGGCAGCACACATTCAGGTTCATTTGAAGATGTTAAACAATCAGTACGTGACGTCTCTTGCTGTCCATAACTTTAAGCACGATTATGCTTACACTGCTCAAGGTGTTAATGCTTACGAGTCATTCACTGCCGCCATTACCAAGGCGGCACGGACACTGAGTGAAGAAAAGAGGAAAGTGAAGGATCGGATTCACCGCAAATTTGGTGAAGGCCTGGCTGGATAATTATCGGAGTTTCAATGTCTTTTTTATGGATCACTAGCTCCAGAATGAGAATCATATACTGGTGAGGTCTTAGAGATTTTTCCGATGTCAGCAGGTTTCCGGGTTTCATCTGGAACTAGGGAAGCTCCGACCTGAAATGGATCATTTTGGACCCATGAGGATGCTACTTCTTTTGATTCTGTTTTGCCGGGATGAGAAGCTCCCAACATATAGGAGTGATCAATAGCATAGGTGAAAGTTGAGAATAAAAATAACGTAGAGAAGAACGCAAATTTCATACATTGCCCCTTAAATTTGATGCTAATTTATCGTCCTTTTTCGGGAAAATCTTTAATCCCATACTCATTGTTGAAGAATTGCGCAGAGAGATTAAAACTTTGGAATTACTTCCCAGCTTTCCTGAAAAGCATAGCAATGACAATAATTGTTAAAAAAAGAATGAGTGCGTAAGACTGAACGGTGTTCATAATTAAATCCATCTTCTTTGTGTTGAACCAGAGGCCCGGTTCACGCCCGCCCCCCTGATCAACGATCTTATCTTGCGGGAGGCAGACGATAAAAGAAAGACAGGATTGTGTAAGGATATCTTATAGAAAGATAAAAGAGGATTATTCGAAGTTATTAAACGCCTTCTGCGCCTGCTCAAATTCCTGAACCATATTCTTTTCATTCGATTTCGCATCAACCTTATTCTTCAGACTCGTGAGGTAATAAGAAATGATAAGCGTCTTACTCTCTTTCAAAGGAATGTAAGCACTCACAACGACACCACCCCAAGCGAGACTCGTGAACTTCGACATCTCACGGAATGAAACCGAAGAAGCACTGAGCGATATGACATCCAGCTTACGAGATGCTGTGATGGCCTCAGTGACTTTGAAATGGGGGAGTGTACTCACGTCATCTGAATCAGAATACACATTCATCTCGTAAGAAATTTTATCTTTCGCAGGGACTTCTACTTTAAATGAGTGAGGACCTGTCTTCTTGACCTTCAGGTCACTGAATTGTTTCTTGATCAGGTCTTCGTTCACAAGATTTTCATGATCAAAAAAACCAATGGGCTTGTTCACGATAAAAACAGTCTTGGCCACCACCACGTTAGATTCTCTTTGTTTTAAGACTCCAAGCGAATCTATGCGCGCGATCTCAGGAAAATTCTTTTTTAGGTCCTGCGCACTTCCCTGGGCAAACGAATAGTGAATGCTTTTTCCCATGCCTTCGCCGCTCACCGGAAAGTTGAGCTGCTTTTGCTTAACCACTTCTGCGTACGTCGCCGTCGAGAAAAGTGTCGAAAGGGAAAGTGTCAGGATAAAGCGTTTGATGATCATATTTTACCTTTGGGTTCCTTTTCTGATCGGATATTATGGTCGAAAGCATGAGGCAAAATCTGCCTTTTCGTTGCTGGAGATTTCATGAAGAGAGACATTACGCGAATGGGAAACCCTGTTCTGCGACAAATTGCTCAAGACATCAGCAAAGAGTATTTAAAGACTGATGAGTTTACTCAGCTTCTCGCTGATATGAAAGATTCCATGGATCACTATGGTGGGATTGGAATCGCGGCTCCTCAAATTGGTATCTCGCTTAAAGTTGCTCTTATTGAACTCATGGGTTTCAATCGCTACGGGCAGGAAGTTAATCTTCCGCTCACGGCGTTTATCAATCCGCAGATTGAATATGTTGATGAAACTTCCCAGGGGTTTTGGGAAGGGTGTCTTTCTGTACCGGGCCTTCGTGGATTTGTTGAAAGACCACGCAAGGTGAAGGTGACTTACCTCAATCCGATGGGTTTTGAGGAAGTTCTGGAAGCAGATGGGTTTCTTGCGACAGTTCTTCAGCATGAACTCGATCATCTGTTTGGTGTTCTCTACGTCGACCGGATCAAGGACATGCGCTTACTCACTTACCAGGAAGAATATGATCAGTTCATTCAGCCACCCAAAGACGAAGAATTAGAATGAGCGATCTTTTGACCCGCAAAAAGGCCCTTCGAGAACTTCTTATTTTTTCTGTGCCCATTATCATCGGCCAGCTCGGACTTATGCTCGTTGGCACCGGGGACATGATCATCGCTGGCCAGTATTCGCGAAATTGCCTCGCAGCGGTCGGGCTCGCGATTTCCATCCAGAATCCGATCATGGTCGGAGGTCTAGGATTTCAGTTTGCTCTCTCACCACTTCTCGCACAGAGAAGGGGACGCGGCGAGGATCCGACTGTCTTTTTCTGGACGGCACTACTTTATTCACTGTTTGTTGCTATCGGAGTTTTTCTCCTGAACATCCTGGCGATCAGGCTCGTTCGAGTCTTTGACTACGGGCCGGAACTCAACGCTCTTGTCGAGCAGTATCTTTGGATCACAGCTCCTTCAATGTTCGGCGTGTGTCTTTACCAGGGCCTCAAGGAATTTCTCCAGTCGATGGAAAAAACAATCTCTGCAAATACGATTGCTCTGCTCTCTGCGGCCGTGAACCTTTTCTTCAATTACTCGCTGGCTTTCGGAAAATTCGGCATGCCGAATCTCCACGAAGCAGGTCTCGCGTGGGCTTCATTATCCGTGCGCCTGTTAACAGCGATTTCACTTTTTTTAGTGGCTCACGCGTTCTGGAAATCTTCAAAGAAAATCCGCTGGGATTTCATGAAAGAAACACTCGCGATCGGAGCACCGATCAGCCTGTCGGTCTTTCTGGAAGTAATGGCCTTCTGTTCAGTGACCTTGTTCGTCGGAAAGTTCGCCACAGATCAAACAGCCGCCAACAATCTTGCTCTTAACATCGGCTCACTCGCTTTCATGATTCCGCTCTCAGTCGCTCAGGCCGTAGGAGTAAAGGTCGGCCACGCCTACGGAGAGAAGAAATTAAACTCAATCATCATATACGCGCAGGTCGCTCTGTTTACCTCCGTGGCATTTACCGCTTTTAATGGATTTGTTTTTTACACCTTTCCCAATGCCGTCATGAATTTTTATACTCAGGATCCAGATGTACTGGCATGGGGAAAAACACTTTTGTTCTGGGTTGCGTGCTTTCAGATTTTCGACGGGGCCCAGGTGACACTCGCTGGGGTTCTCCGCGGTCTCTCAGTTACGCGCGCACCAACGGTGGCGATGTTTATCGGTTACTGGATCATCGGCATTCCACTTGGATACTATCTTGGATTCTATGCGGGACTTGAAGCACAGGGGTTCTGGATCGGACTTGCACTGTCACTTGCAGTGGTGGCGATGATGCTCGGTTTTATTCTCAGGCACAAAATAAAGGCCCTGGAAAACCAGGGCCTCAAAGCTTAGATCAAAATTTTAAAAATCAGATTACTGAAGATTCTGTGGAACGAAGAAGTCGCCGTTCCCTGGAACGATCGAGTACGCGCACTTGTACTTCAGAACTCCACCGAAAATTCCAAGGAGTGGCTTGAGCCACCAGTGTTGATTCATGGCCTTCACTTGTTTTGGAACCAGAACGGCTGCGAGTTTGTTAGATGGTGTACGAAGAATTGTCTTAATACGAAACTCACCTTTTTCATTGAGGCTTGAGTACGAATAACCTTCAGTCTCATTCTGATACGGGTGAATGTACCAGCGGTTAGTTTTCACGTAGAAGATCACTTTGAATTTTTCGAGAGCATCAGTTGGAAGACCAGTGACATGACCAGAGATGTGGTCGTTTTTGACGATTTCATCAACTGAGACTTCTGTTGTTGCGCACTCAGCTTTATATTCGCGCAAAACTGCTTTCGCTTCTGACTGCCATCCGGCGAAGACAGATGAAGAGACAGAGAGTGCCAAAGACAGGATTAAAAATTTCATGTGGGTCCCCTTTTAAGATTTCATATTCTCGCTTAAGGTCAGCTCGCTTACAATAGAGACTTCCTTAAGGAATTTATGCTCGATATCATACTGCAGCAACTTCATGATCATGGAATGGTCCAACTCGCGAATGTGCTGGATAGCTCAGAACTCACCCTAATTAATGACTTTATTGAAGAAAAGAAGAATGAATTTCTTCCTGCCAAAGTTGGTCACGGTGCACAAAGGATGCGCAATGAAGCTATCAGAGGTGACTATACGCTATGGCTTGATCCAAAAGCTCCGCCAGAAATCTTTCAAAAGCTAACTCTTTTGCTCGGGAATGTTCTTGAGGCCTTAAATAGCCGTTATTATTTTGGACTTCGAGACCTTGAGTATCATCTCGCGTATTATCCAGAAGGATTCTTTTACTCCCGGCATATCGATGCCTTTGGAAAAGATCCCAGCCGTGTTGTTTCCTTCGTCTTCTATTTGAACGAAACCTGGAACAAAGAAGACGCCGGCGAGCTCGTCATTTATAACCATGATGGAAAAGAAATACTCCAGAAGATTACGCCCGCACCGGGCACGATGGTGATTTTTCTGAGCCGTGAATTTCCCCATGAAGTTCTCGCCTGTCACAAAGAACGAAGAAGCCTTACGGGCTGGATGCATAATAAAATTTTGGAATAGGAACTCAAATGGCTTGTCCTCTCTGCGATCGTCTTAAACTCTCAGGGGATAAAAAATATCCTTACCTCATTCACGAATTCAAAAATTCTTACCTCTACCTCGGAGAACATCAGTTTTACCGCGGCTATTGTGTCCTCGTGACAAAAGATCATTACAAAGAGATGACGGACATTCCGGAGGAACAGCGGATCGAAGTTTTTCAGGAAATGATGATCGCATCGAAGTTGATAGAAAAGACGTTCTCTCCCAACAAGATGAATATGTGCAGTCTCGGGAACGTTGTTCCTCATGTCCACTGGCACTTCTTCCCGCGTTATATTTCGGACCGTGATTTTAAAAACCCACCGTGGTTGCAGATGCACAACTTTGACAGTGCCAAAATAGGCCCGGAACAGAGAGACGAACTTATTGAAATGCTGAAAACGAATTTTAAATCTCTTTCACGAGTGTCAGATTCAGGTGAAGGTCTGACATCGAGCTAAATGCAACTTGCCAATGAAGAGCGAAAAATATTCAATTTAGGGGCGAAAAACTTTTAACATGGATGTATTGAATGAAATTCGCTCTTCTTTTAA
>CAMCYI010000006.1 GCA_945883845.1 Bacteriovorax stolpii
AAAAAAAATGGCCCGGATTCCCGGGCCTTTCTTTTTGCCTTTTTTTGAAAAAGAATAAATTCTAGTTCACGATGTCCTGGTAATCCATGTGGGATACCTGGAAGTTAGACGTCGAGGTCTCATCGCGATTGAACCCTTTTTCAAGGTGCTCAATCGGAAGGACTCTCCCACCGTTAACAACCGAATCACGGTTACGGTGTATGAGCTGGTTCTCTTCTTTTTCCTGGAGCTCTTTGCAGTGGATACAAAGATCCGCTGTAGGTCGCGCCACGAGTCTATTAAAGGAGATCTCAGCTCCGCAATCTTCGCACTCACCAAAAGAGCCGTCGTCAATCTTCTGAAGAGATTTGCGGATCTTCTTCATGTATACGGCGTTTCTTGATTTGAGTCGAAAATCCATTTGATTTTCTTTCTCTGTAGAAACGATGTCGACTTCATCACCTTCTAGAGCCGCTGCATCCAGCTTGCCTTCAAAGACTTCCTCTTCCGAGAGGATCTCCAGAAATAGTTTTCTGAAGTGATCGCTTGTTGCTTTGTCCATAAAGCACTCCTTAAATGTTAGTTCGTCCGTGATGTTTTCGCTCTCAAATCCTTTAAAAGCGAATGCCATTCCATGGCAGAGAAAGAAGGTGAAATCCGTTTCAAAGTTTACTCATCCTTGAGTAAGTCCTTCGTTCTCTCGAAATACATTGAGCAGGAATCGTGCCAAACAGAACCTCTGCATTTTCTGAGAGTTATAAAAAATCCGCATGGAGCCAAAAGGATATGGGAGGGGCAAATTAGCCACTGAAATGGTCAATTTAGCTCCGTGCTTTGGGTCACTTATGCACGCAACAGTAAAGTCCTGTAAGAAATATAAGAAGTGATCCTTCGGGGCCTTATTGGGGTATAAGAAAGAACTTTATTTGATACAGGATAATTATGAAGAAAATCTTAGTGACTCTTGCCACTCTGTTCTCATCTCAGTGCTTCTCTGCTGGAAACATTCAGGCACTTCAGGGACGTTTTCAAGTGAACGCTTCCCGCTGTACCTCATTCAAAAGCACACCCGCCCATGCCTTCATCTCTGCACGCAGCTCAGATAGTCTTCTGGTCGAATTCCTGGGAAGTGAGGCCCGTGAAATCATCGTTCATGTTGAAGATGGCGAAGATGTCAGCAGAAATGGGCGTGAGTCTTACGTTTCACGATGGTCGAACAATAACTCTGTAACCTCAACCCGCACGTATATTAAGGATGACGGAAAATCAGTCACTGAAGTGATCACCCTCACTTCTACAGCGACGGGTGTTCTTCTCAATCAAGTTGTTGATGGTAAAGAAGCGATGACTTGCGAGATGACCCGCAAGAAATAAAATCTTATTCTCAGGCGCGGGCAGCGAATGAGAAAAGGATCATGGCGAGAGATAAGATCGTGATGAGTGGACCGTTCATAAAAACTCCAAAAAAAACAGATGCGCACATTGTATTGAGAATTGAATTTAAGTGCTCATTGAAATGAAGAATCTACAGGCGGTGTAAAGGGACTCGACACTCAGACCAGACGTTCAGACTTATCCTTGGAAAGAATAATCTCCCCCTTGTCTCTCAGACGGATGACCACTTCCATGATCTTGGTCTGGGCCTCGAGCACGTCGTTCAAGGCCTTTGGCTTGCCCTTGAGGATGTCTTCAATATCCCGGCGCATGTTCGTAGAGAACATATTGAGAAGATGATCTGTGACTATTTTATTCGCTCCACGAAGGGCAAGGCCCAGGTCATCGAGTTCGATGTCCTGAAGGAGACGCTTCATCATGGAAGTTGTGAGGTACTGGAGATCATCGAAAGTCACCATATTCTGCTTGAGCTTGATGGCCATCTCCGGATCACGGCGGGCGATATCGGCAAGGACAGTCTGTTGGGCTGCGAGGTCGAGACCTTGAAGCATTTCAATCGCCTGCTTAAAGCCGTCGATCTTCTTCTTACTCATGACTCTCCAGAAACTGGTTCGGCTCGGCGAGATGATTTTTCACGTAATCTCGGATGGCGTCTTCGAGCTTCATGAACTTGAACTTCGGTAATGCCTTCTTGAGTTTCCCCATCTCGGCCTGTGTGAAGTACTGGTACTGATTTCTAAGTTCGAGGGGCATGTCGATGAAAGTGATCTTTGATGGAACTTCCATGGCAGCGTAAGTCGCTTTCACGAGATCATGGAAGCTTCTCGCTTCACCTGTGCCCAGGTTATAGATCCCTGAGATAGACGGCTTCTTCTTGCCGGCGGAGATAAGATCCACCATCGCGCGGACTACGTCTTTCACATAAACGAAATCGCGCAACTGCTCGCCGTCTTTATAATCAGGTCGATGTGACTTAAAGAGTTTTACCTCTCCTACGTCCTTGATCTGATTGAATGACTGGTAAACCACAGAACTCATTTTCCCTTTGTGATATTCCTGAGGCCCGAACACATTGAAAAATTTCACACCAAACCAGACTTTTGGTTTTTTAGTCTGACTCAGAATCCATTCATCTGAAAGTTGTTTTGAATAACCGTATTTATTCAGAGGACGGAGTTTTGAAACACCTTTGTGATCATCCGAATATCCATGCTCGCCTCCACCATAAGTAGCTGCACTTGAAGCGTAGACGATCGGGATATTTTTCTGGGCGGCAAGAGTCAGGAGCTTGTTGGTGTATTCAGTGTTGTTCTTATAGAGATAGTCCATGTTGTGTTCTGTCGTATCTGAGCAGGCACCCATGTGATAAATCGTCGAAAAACTTTTCTGGGATTTCCAGATAGGATGATGAAAAAGATCTTCAATCTGGACGAAGGAGTGAAATTTGAGGCCCGCAAGATTTTTCCACTTGGCCCCGCTTTCAAACTGATCACAAAGAACGATATCTCTTTCACCAAGATCATTTAAGTGTTTCACGATTACGCTGCCGATAAAGCCGGCCGCACCTGTAACTAAAATCATAGAATTTCCTCTGGAGACTCCATCATAAAACAAAAGTTACAGAATTTAGAGCTGAGAATGATGATTGAACGCGAAAAGTGGCCTACTTAAAGGCATTGAGCAGGTAAACCAGTCTGGCTTTGCGTACCATTCCAAAGGCCGAGTCAGGCATGGAAGAGACAGAAATCGCTATCGCTCCGAGAATGAAATTCAGGCCCAGCTCATTAAAGTTCACGATTAATGCCACGATACCGAAGATCACTGGCTCGATGACGATAATCGTTGAAGCTGTAATAAGTTTGGTTGAACGAAGTCCATAAAGGAAGAAAAGACCCGGCAGAAGACCGATCAAAGCAGCGTAGAGGAAAATTCCTGTCGCATTGGCCGGAATGGCTACGAGATGAGTTTTACCATTGATAACAATCAAGAAACTGATTCCAATAAGGGCGAGCAGATCATTGAAAAATGATACGACTAACGGAGATATCCCAGCTTCCTGGCTCTTTTTAGACGTGATCAGAAACGCGGCCATAAAGATTGAAGTGAGAATAGGAAGAAGATGTCCTGCCGTAAACTGGTGCCCCACAGTCGGGAGAATCAGAGCGAGAGAACCAATCATCGCGATAATGACTTTATTAACACTGCTGAACTGACCACGACCGCGAACATATTCATAGAACATCACCCACGTTGGAACCGTGAGAGTGAGGAAAGCAACGTGTGAAACCGGAAGGCCGACCTTTAATGAGCTGAACTCGCACCAGTACTGACAAGTTGCAATCAATGAACCGACAACAACCAGGCCGAATTCTTTTTTTCCAACGAGGGCCTTAATCTCATCCCATTTTCTAAAGATGAAAGGAATCTGAATCATTAACAGAGCTGAGAGAAAATAGAACGCGAAAACCAAAGGATCATGATCTTCTACAAGCAGAGCTGCGAGCGGAGTGGAAATTCCCACGAGAAATGTCGAGATAAGAAGCAAAAGCATAAACCTTCCTGAGTTGAGCCTTAGCTACCATGGCCGAAAACGAAGGGTGAACCTCCAATCTCAAGAAAGTGACAAATACCGAAAAACTTACCATGACAAGCCGCAGCAGAGACTCTATTCTGAGAGTGAAAACTAGGGCAGTATTGTTTACCGGGTGGCAGTTTCAATAACTTGGATTTTCCTTAAGTTTAAGATAAGAATGAGGCCCTAAAGTGAGGATCAAATGAAAGTCGACCAATGGATGATTGAAGAGTCTTTTCGTAATACGTTTGCGATGGGTTTTAAGGTGAAAGAATACCTTCACTCTGAGCAATCCCAGTATCAGAAAATCGAAGTGCTCGACACTGAATCAGTGGGAAGACTTCTTTTGCTCGATGGAAAAACCATGGTGTCTGATAAAGATGAATTCGTTTATCACGAAGTCGTTTCACACATTCCTTATATGGTTTCCCGCTCATGCAAGAAAGTTCTCATCATTGGTGGTGGCGATGGCGGAGTTGTCCGCGAGTTTGTGAAACATACAGACATCGAACGCATAGATCTCGTCGAAATTGATATTCGAGTTGTTGAAGTTTCGAAAAAATATTTCCCGGATTGTACTTCGGGACTTTCTGACAAACGTGTCCGCGTTCTTCCTGAAGATGGATTTGCTTTTATTAAAAGAGCAAAAAACGAATACGACATCATCGTTGTGGATTCGACTGATCCGGTGGACTTTGCTTCAGGCCTTTTCACTGATGAGTTTTATCAGGACGTTCACAACGCGCTCACTGAAGACGGCATCATGATGAACCAGACAGAAAATCCATTTCTCGATGAATGGGGTGTGAAGAACATCTACGATAACATGAGGAAGGTTTTCCCTGTGGTGAACTCGTTCAATGCTCCGATGCTCATCTACCCTGGTGTGTACTGGACGTTCGGATTTTCTTCGAAGAAATACCGTCCGACAGATATTAATCCGGCGAAGCTTGGGAGCATGACGACTCTTGAGCGCAGTCTCAAGTGGTACAACATGGACTGGCACAAAGGTACATTTTCGATTTCTAATTTTCACAAACAAATGATTGGTCAGGAGTAAGTATGACAGAGCCAAGACTCATTAAAGAAGTTGAAGGTCTCGAACCGGCAAAACCTTTTATCGGTACTAAGTATGCTGAGGCGATTTTTTCTGATTCCACTCACATCATCGGGTTCTGCTTTGATGGAACAACGAGCTTTCGCCCGGGTGCCCGCTTCGCTCCGAGTGCGATCCGTGAAGCTTCATACGGATTAGAGGATTACTCTCCGTACCTTGAGAAAGATACTCAGGACTACCACATCGTCACAATGGGTGACCTTCCGACGTATCCTTCGAAGTGGCATCTCACGAATAACTTTTTCATGGAGATGACAAAAGATCTTGATCTCAAGAAAGATAAGATCAAGTTTCTAACGTTGGGTGGAGAGCACTCAATCTCTTACGGCCCGATTGTGACTTACATGAATAACTATCCAGATCTCGTGATCGTGCATCTCGATGCTCACACTGATCTTCGCGATGGTTATCTCGAGGAAAAATACTCGCACGCATCGATTATCCGTCGTGTGCTTGATCACTTCACGCCGAAAAATCGCCTCATCCAATACGGCATCCGCTCCGGCCCTCGTCAGGAGTTTAACTGGATGAAGGAAAACAAAACTCTAGCGACTTCTCTCAAGGAATGTTGCGAGTGGATCGAAGGCATCGATGATTCGCGACCGATCTATCTCACACTCGATCTCGATTTTTTTGATCCGGGCTTTTTTCCGGGTACCGGAACACCGGAAGCCGGAGGAGAAGATTTCCACGGATTCATGCGGATCCTGAAAATTCTTAACAAGAAGAACTTCGTAGGAGCTGACGTTGTCGAACTAGCTCCGATGCTTGATCCAACCAATAATTCGGCTTGTTTTGCTTCAAAAGTCACCCGTGAGGTCATTCTCGCCATGAACCGCTAAGCCGCCCACAAATTGTGGATTTGAGGCCCTAAACCCCTGATGTCTCCCTATGAGGCATTAGGTAAAACGGCTTAAATTCACGGATTCAGAAGCCTGCTTAAATTACTCAAGAATTTGCCACGTTTTCCGATAAGTCATCGTAGGATTAAATATCCAAAAAGGTGGCCAATGAAAAAGATGTCACGCCTCGAATCCAGCAAAGAAGTACGCAGAGTTCTTAACCGTAACGGTGTAGATCTCTCGTATTGTCAGTACAGTGCTTCGGGATACGAGGTCCGCCTGCAAGGGTGGCTTTGCAAGATTGATGGTTCAGAATTTCACGGACTCCAGGTGGAAGCATTGATTCAGGATCTTGGAAGAAAACTACCCGGATTTTTTATTAACGGAGATATGGATAACTGGAAATTCAACTCAGAACACATTCAGTACCTGGCGGAAAGAAAAGCATCCACGGTTAAAGTTGTGGGTCAAACAGATGAACTGCAGGATACGGAAGAAGAGTTCGACAATTATGATATCAAGGCTGGTTAGTTACATCCGGTAGATGCTTCTTGGCGAGATATGGGTGAACGATCCACGCCACAGCGAGAATACCAATTTCATAGAGAATCATCATCGGCACCCATACGCACATCATACTAAGGATGTCCGGGGTAGGTGTCACAACAGCAGCGATCACTGCGAAAATGACAGCGATATAACGGCGCCAGTTTCGTAGAGAATATTTCGTCACGAGCCCCATGAATCCCAGAATCAAAATTACATTCGGTAACTGAAAGAGAAGTCCCAGGAAGACGAGAACTTTAGAAGCGAGAGAAAGATAATCCTGAAGATTAATCATCGCCTGTACATCTTTTACGCCAGACGAAGTCGATACAAGAGTCTTAAAGGTGAAAGGAAAGATGACGTAGTAGCCGAAAGCAACTCCACACATAAAGAGAACAAACCCGACCAGAATGAATGGCCTGATGGCGCGAATCTCATTGTCATAAAGCCCGGGCTTAATAAATAGCCAGGCCTCTCGAAACCAGAAGGGGCTCGCCAGGAAAACACTAGACCAGAAGGCCATCTGAAGTTCGGCCAGGACCTTATCGAGAAGACCCGTGAAGACCACTTTGCCTTCACTGCCCAGGGCGGCCCGCAAAGGGACAAGAAGAAATTCCTGAATGTCGGTGGAAAGGGCGTAGCAAATGCCGAAAGAGATCACAAGAATAAGAACAACGCGAATAACCCGCGTTCTCAGCTCTTCCAGATGATCCATAAAAGACATTTCTTTCATTTCTCCATCATAAACTTACGGTCTTTTTCTGTCTTATCTTTTCTGAAAATCACGGTAGAATCAGGGAATGAAGCACTTCCTCATTTTTATCGTCTTTCTTTTGCCGCTCGTCGCAAGGGCGCGGGAAAACCAGCTTTTAAAATGCCTGGGTGCTGAGGAAAAAAGATTTCACCTAAAAAAGGAAGTCGGACCTATTTATGACCTCAATCAGAGATTAATTTCTGAGATAATTCAGATTCCGAACGCTGAAATCACAACTGTCGACTACCACGATATATGCTCACGCAAGCGTCCTTCCGAGGGTCTTCATCTTTTGCAGCTTTCCATGCAAAAGGGTAAGGCGATTTTCGAAGTCCCGAAATCCCTCAATGGAATGTCCCGCCAGATAACGATTGGCATGATTGATGACTATGTTGAATCAACCAAAGAAATTTTCCTGAACTTCATTTCACAGATTCAGACAACAGCACCTACTCCGCAATGTCTGCAGGAAGAAGTGCCTGAGCTTGCAACGTTTTTCAACGACATCAAGTATCTTCAGGAAGATGTTGATATGAAGCAGATTTTCAGGGGACGTGATGAAAAGATTTTTGGGAAGCTTTTGACCTACAGTGAAGCTTTCAAGAAATGTCAGGAACGTCTTAAGAAAAAACTAAAATCCTCATCGACTCCGGCAGCTAAGAAGCCCTGAAGCTCAATCCCCATTTTTTCTTCTTCGACTTGTGACACTTTCTTTTTGTAAGTGATGATGACCTGCCTCTGGCGCACACTCTCAACTTGCATTTCCCATTCTAAGGCAGCTGGAAAACAACTCAGCATGTAGTCGATATCGAGAATCCATTGAGCGATGGTTTTGTTCTTGTAAACTTTCTCGCGGCCCTGACCTTTATCGATCAGGAGCATACGCTCGAGTTGAGTGAGGCACGAGCGGCAGCCCTGCCCTGCTTTGGAGAACTCAGCGAGCTTTTCTAACGAAGAATCTTTCTCAGTTTTGAGAAAGTTCTCAATGTCTTTTTCCCGCACGCCAAAGCAGCGGCAGACAAGAGGCGAAACTTCCTGATAATTGTAATCCCGTCCGCGATAAACATCGAGACAAGCCTTAAGTAGTTCGAGGAATGGTGAGAAAACTTTTTCGCCGAGTTCCTGGCGCAATTCCCAGTAAGTCTGGTCCTCGCGAAAAATCTGGTCGAGATTCGTGAAAGAGAAACGAAGAAGCTCATCGAGAGTTTTCCCCGGAATGACTTCGCACAAAGAGGAGAACCAGGGATCGGCCTTGCCATCGTAGCCGGCTTCAGTGAGGCGATCACGGGAATCAAATTTCAAATGAAGAGTATAAGGAGGAAAGGAAAGAGAAACTGTTGGTACAAAAACTTTGGCCAGGTTCGCCGAAGTTTCGAATAGAGACCTAAAGGTTTTCATCTTCAGCGGTCCAATCATCCGGAGAGAAAGTTGTCATGATTTCATAACCACTTTCAGTAATCAGAACTGTATGTTCAAACTGTGCTGACCAGGACTTGTCTTTCGTGAGAACAGTCCAGCCATCATCAAGATGTCTGACATGTCGTTTGCCGAAGTTAATCATAGGCTCGATCGTGAAGGTCATTCCAGGGCGCATTTCAATGCCTGTACCGCGTTTTCCGAAGTGAGTGATCTGGGGCTCTTCGTGAAAAACACGGCCGATGCCATGTCCACAATATTCGTGAACAACGCTGAACTCATTGGCGTGAGCAATCTCTTCAATGGCAGCACCAATATCTCCAATATGTCCACCTGGACGGCATTGGGCGATTCCCGCGAGCATGCACTCTTTTGTTACGTTTACGAGTTT
This sequence comes from Bacteriovorax stolpii, assembly GCA_945883845.1. Classification (GTDB taxonomy): domain Bacteria; phylum Bdellovibrionota; class Bacteriovoracia; order Bacteriovoracales; family Bacteriovoracaceae; genus Peredibacter. Next base: position 9,013 of record CAMCYI010000006.1, read on the forward strand.
TTGGATTTCAGGTTTCACCTGACCGACAAAGAAAGTGGCGTTAGTGTCGCCGTGGAAACCTTTCCAGATGGTCGTCACATCGAGATTGATAATATCGCCATCTTTTAAAATATCCTTCGATGAAGGAATACCGTGGCAGATGACATCGTTGAGTGAAGTGCAGAGTGATTTTGGAAATCCGTGGTAACCAAGAGTCGCAGGAATGCCTCCGCGATTGATGGTGTACTGATGACACATTTGGTTAATGTCCTCGGTACTCATGCCGATCTTAAGATTTTTGCCGAGAAAATGGAGGGTCTTGGCCGCCATCTTACAGGACTCTTTCATCACTTCAATTTCACGGCCGGATTTAATGCTGATCATGGTGTCTCTTATACACTTTTGGGTCTATTTAGGCTAGTTTTGAGAGATGAAAAGCGTTCAGGTCATCCGGACCCATCTCTCCCCATATCAGAGTGAAACCTTCGTGATTTCAGAGAAAATGGCCGTGGAAAGCATTCCCGGAGTGTCCTATGGCAATCCCGGGCAGATGCGGGATACCGACGTCATCCTGGTCACTAACACGCATACTGTTCTCTCAGAGCTCCCCAATGAACTCCTGAAGAAAACAAAACTGATCATTCATCCGAATTCCGGATACGACCACTTTGAAAAAGATCAAAAAATCTGGAACGACATCCCTGTTGTGATTGGCCATGCGATCAGAGCTGGTGGAGTGGCGGAATACACCCTCGGATGTCTGTTTGAGTCAGTCCTCTCTCTTCCTCAGCACCTGGCCTGGGATAAGAAACGACTCTGGCCACGAAAGCTCATTACGGGAATGAATATCTGGGTGCACGGGTATGGTCATATCGGATCAACAGTTGCACAGACGCTAAAAACTATCGGCGCAAATGTGACAGTCATCGACCCTTATAAAAGATCTTCGGGCCTTCCTCATCTTTCGCACTGGAAAGATGGCTCAAGGAAAGAAGCTCAAGCTCACCTCATCTGCATGAGTCTGAATAAAACTTCAAAGCACATGTTTGATGAGAATTTTTTCAGCGATCTGCATCCGTCAGCGATCGTCATCAACGGTGCCCGCGGGAAACTGATTGATGAAAAATTCCTTCGTGAGTTTTTACTCTGTCATCCCGAATCACAGGCATTCCTTGATGTTTTTGAGAATGAACCCTTCGGAACGGAATGGCATCATTTCCCACAGGTCTGGAAAACAAGCCACATTGCCGGGGTGACGACGGATCTCGATCAACGCATTCTTGATTTTGAAGTTGATGTGCTGAAAAACTATATGTCGATGTCGGATGAAAAATTCAGCGAACATTATCGCTATGAACTTCTCCAAAATAAAATTATTAATGGAGTTTTGATTTGAAAAATATTACTGAGCTTCTGACACTCCCCGGGAATGGCGTCTTTACTGTTCATACAGGAAAAGAAAAAAAAGCGCGTCTTCTAAAGGCTTACTACGGCACTGAAGACCAGGAGATGGCAAAGGTCGCCTGGAAAAAAACCATCAGCTCACTCAGGCCTGATTGTCCCTGGGTTATCGGTATCCCTTCAGATAACGGCGGAGGAATTCAGCGTGGAGCAAACTGGGGACCGCTTGCTCTTCGTCAGGAAATCCTGAGTGAGAAAAAATCTTTCATCGACCTGGGTGATGTAAGAGTCATCCCTCACCTGCTCCACGATAAATACCTCAATGAGAAAACCATCACTCTCTGCCAGAAGGCACTCTACGGCAAAAAAAACAAACTTCCGGTCTCTCCACTCAGTATCGCTGAAGCAGCGACAGCGGAAATATATCAATCTCACCCACAGGCGCGCATTCTGGGATTCGGCGGAGATCACTCGACGAGTTACCCGCTGGTAAAAACCTGGCTGAATTCCCGCGCGAAAAAAAGTGAAGCTGCTCTCCTGCACTTTGATGCTCATACAGATCTGCTGGAAAGCCGCATGGGAATCGATCTTTGTTTTGGAACTTGGACGTTTCAGATCCTGAAAGAGTTGAAGAGTCGCGAGCACATTGTTCAGGTCGGGATCCGCTCAAGCGGGCAGAAGAAATCACACTGGACAGACAAAGTAGGTGTAGAACAAATCTGGGCAAAAGAATTTCAGAAGATGGGTGCTGAGAAAGTTTATAAAAAAATCAAGAAACAGTTTCAGGACCTGGGCGTAAAAGAGATCTACATAAGCTTTGATATCGATGCTCTCGATGCGAAGTATGCTGCGGCCACTGGCACACCTGAAAAAGATGGTCTTCTGCCTTCAGACTCCGCGGCTTTGATTCTCATGCTTGCAAAAGATTTCAAGATCACCGGAGCTGATCTCATGGAAGTGGCACCTTATGTGCTTCCGGAAGATGTTGAAGTTCGCGACCAGAAAAGTTCTCTCAGTGTGGCCGGCGACATTGCAAAACTTCTCCTAAAAGTTCTCCATCCATGAGAAGAATCGTCTTTCCACCTGTCTCGTCGGCGACGGAAGATGGCCTCGTGGCTGTAGGTGGAGATCTGGAAACGGACACGCTTGTCGAGGCCTACAAGCATGGGATTTTTCCCTGGCCTATATCACTGGATTTTCCGCTCGCCTGGTTTTCTCCGGATCCCCGGGGGATTCTGGAGTTCGGAGAACTTCATCTTTCTAAATCATTTGAGAAGTTTCTCAAGAAAAATCCTTATACTGTGACTTTCAATAATTCCTTTGAGCGAGTGATCAAGGCCTGTGCGATGACAAAGCGTAAGGATCAACCAGGGACATGGATCACACCAGATATTATCTTAGGGTACAGAAAACTTTTTGAAGCGAACCTCGCCTACTCTGTGGAGGTCTGGCTTGATGAGGAACTTGTCGGTGGCATCTATGGTGTTGTGATGGGGAATTTCTGTTCGGGTGAATCCATGTTTAACTCAAGTGACAACGCTTCAAAGTTTGGTCTCTATTCCCTGATCTTGTTATTGAAGAAAAACGGGCTTACCTGGCTCGACACTCAGATGGTGACTACGGTCGTGGAACAATTCGGTGGAAAATATATTCCGCGGGAAGAATTTCTCTCCCGCGTAAATAATGTTGATTGGTCGGTAAAAAAAGAAAAGGTCTTCGACCTTAAGCGTAGCTAAGGTTCAGCTTCTGATTGGCCTTGAGAGTTCTTTGTACTTCCATCATGAACTCGCGAACTTGTTTTTCAAGTTTCACTTTTTCTCCACGACAGTAAGCTTCGATATCAATTTTAAGGTCGGTATACGACTTGTTCATTTCCTGAGCGAGTTCTTCACAACGCTTTTTGAAACGATTGTCTTTTTCGATGAGCTCAGAAATTTTACGGCTCAGTTCTTGTTTGAGAGTGGCCGGCGAGTAAACGTTCTTGAGTTCAGCAAGACGCATCCATTTTAAAACTACCAAGTAAACAAATCCGATATCAAATTCGTACCAGCGATGACGGAAGCTGCATGAACGCATGTGAGCATGATGATTGTTATGATCGAGCTCGCCGCAGATAATGAAGTTCAATGGAACGAGAAAACCGATGTTGCGGCTGTTATCGTTTGTCACGTGGTTACGGTAACCCCACCAGTGAGCGATGGCATTCACACCACCGACAGCGAACATAGGTGAAACCAGGAAGTTCAGGACTGCGAGAAGTCCACCCCAGAGAGGCCCAAAGAGAAGAACCATCCCAAGAGTTAAAACGTAAGGTCCTGCGAAAGGGTACTTATGGATAAAAGCTTCGAGCTTATTTGTAGGAATTGTTTTTTTAATTTTTTCAATTTCAGGCCAAGACTTGGCCTTCGTGTAATCAAACACACCCATAAGAAGTGCGTGCCAGATCCCTTTTACCTGCGGACTGTGTGGATCTTTTACCTGATCAGAGTGAGCGTGGTGAAAGATGTGAACTGAAACCCAGTCAACTTTTGACATTGATGTGATCATCCACAACCAGACCTGCATCGGCATATCAACCCAGCGATTGATCACAACACCTTTGTGAGTGTGATAGCGATGGAATGAAAGGCTCATTGCTGTGATGGTGATGTGAGCGATGAAAAGTGAGTAGATTCCAAGAATGATAAATGGATGGTTCGCGACGAACTGTCCGAGGAATCCGTTAGGGCCAATTGTGTGAGAAGTAAAAAACCAGGCGCCTGCATACGAGAGAGCGAAGAATGAAAGCAACTTGAACATGGGATATCCTTATCAAGACTGATGAATCACCGATGAGTCTGCACTCATCTCCATAAGACCCGGTGGTGCGAATTCCACACAGAGGCCGCAGGTGATACATCCGCGATCATCAATGTGGAAGGCTTCTGCCGTCACTTTAATCGCATGAGTCGGACAAAGTGTCTCACACAAGATTGCTTCTTTCCAGTTAGATAATTGTTCAGAAGTCCCCACAAATCTCGGGCGTCTTTTAAGGCGTGGAGAATAGAAATAAAGCTTGTAAGGCCACTCCGTTTTGTGGAGTTTAAAGGACTTGAAGATCTTTTCCCCTGTAAGTTTTTTCATCTGCCGAGAGTTCCACCAGGCACTAAAAAAAGAAAATTTTGCATAATAATTTCGGTTAAGAATCATCTGTCAATTTCCCATCTGCGTATCCCGAGACTTGCAAGTGACGAACGCAATTGATTTTCAGAGAGTCCTTTCATGAAGTAAGGAACTGCCTGAGCGAGAGAGAATCCAGGAGTCTTTATCTTAACACGATAAGGTGAAAAATCAGGCGAAGGAAGATGAAAAAAACCAGCTTCTCCATTCGAGGATTCTAGAGAAGAGAAATGCCAGCCTGAAACACTCTCCGGAACTTTTCCTTCGCTCAAAACCTGACCAAAATCAGAATGAGAAACTTCACCAAGGGGAAGGTTATCGATCACTTGCGTGACGATCCTCAGACTCTGGAAAATTTCTTCAAGTCGAATGAGGTAGCGATCGTAAGATGTACCGTAAATGCCAACCGGAATATCAAAGTCGATATCCTGATAAAAATAGAATGGCTGAGATTTTCTCAGATCGAAATTTAAACCTGCAGCTCTCATAGTCGGGCCGGAAACTCCCCACTGGAGAACAGTCTGAGCGTCTACATATGCACCTTCAAGATGTGCACGAAAATGTCTCTGGCCGATAAGTGAATGATGAATCGTTTTCAAAGTCTTGAGTAGAATTTCATTCACCGCTTGATATTCAATGATCCACCCGTAAGGAAGATCATCACGCATGCCACCGATGCTGATGAGACCCAACCCCTGTCGATGACCACAATATTTTTCAAAGAGTTCATAAATTTTTTCACGGGCATCAATGAAAAACCTGAATTCGTCTTTTTGCGCAGCTAAAGTAACTTCTGCAAGCACAGTCAGATGCTCAGCAATTCGAGCGAGTTCAAGCATCACAATACGAAGTGCCTGAGCACGTTCCGGAATTTTGATCCTATACGTATCTTCGAGAGTGCGTGCCCACGCTGTAGCGTAAGTGGGAGCTGAGCCAAGATTGATTTTATCAACGAGCTGAAGAACCTGGATCCAGCTCCTGCTCTCAAGAAGTTTTTCAAAGCCCTGATGATGGAGACCAATTCGGACTTTAGAATCAATGACGGAAGCAGGATCAAAACAGACCATCCAGTCAAAGTTACCCATTGTTTCAGCAGAGAAGACATCGAACTTTTTCCAGACGTGGGACTCTTCCGGATAAGGTGCTTCAGATTTGTTTGGATTGATTCTGATATGTGGTTTTTCAGGCGGAACTTCGAGGTTCCAGTTTCCGATACGCGCAGATTTCCGCAAAGGGAACTGACTCTGTCCCTGAGGAAGAATAAGGCCTGCAACTGGAGAATCAAACTGGATCCTGAGCATCTCTGCCTGTTCCCTTTCCATCCAGTCTGCATGTGGATAGAAACTATTAATTCGGGGAACGACTTCATCTTCATTGAAGTGAAGATGAATGTTCAGGCGTTGATGATTGCCCATATTGAGAAAATGATAAACAAGCTCAAGGCCATAGGGATATTTAGACGGAAACTTAGACCTGTCGACAGCAACGAGGTCTACGAGAGTCAGGTAACCGAGGTCATCACGAATCATCTCGATCCAGTTTATCAGATTTTTCGGACGAATATGAACATGGTGCTGTCCATTTTCTTCGTGGTAAAAAGCGTCTCCCACCATCGAAAGAACGTTCTTGGATTTCTCAAATTCTTTCCAGTTAAACATGGGAAAGCTTTTGATGGCATATTGTAAGTGCCATCATGAGTTCTTCCGGAAGGACACTCCAGCCGGGGAGTTCTACGTATCTGAGTTGATTGAGAGAGATCAAGGTCACAAAAGGATGGTTTTCCAGCATGGTTCTGGCCTCGCCCTGAAGCAGGAGAATGGCACCAGTCTCCAGCTTTTTAAAAAGACGGTCCTGATATGATTTCATCTTAGGCGTGAGCACTCCATCCCATGCGATGACATTTGCCTCTTCCAAGACTTGAGTAAATTCCCAGCTGAATGGAAGTGAAGCATGGTATTTGTGGCCCAGGAGGGAGAGCCACTCAGTACTGAGGATAGGCTGTGAGAAGAGAAAAATTTTAAGAGCTGGTATTATTTGTTTATTCATCAATAAATCAACTTCGCGCCCTGGCTTTTGTCTTTCACATCTTTTTCTTTCCACGGCATGTCTTCAGGCGAAAAGATCATCTTGGTCTGAATAACTGAATTCGGATCTTCGGTACATTCAAACTTACCGAGTTTATAACTCGTCCACTGATAAATTTTACGGTGGGTACCGAAAGGATGCGTGTCGTAATCAATAAAACGGAATTTTCGGCTCATCGCTGTATTGTTATCCTTGATAAAGCCAGGCAGAGCTTTCATTGCCATATCTATACTCTTATTACTGCAGCCGACGATGTCTTTTGAGATATTGTAATAGGCCTTACCGTTTTCATCAACGTAATTGCGCTCCCATATATTGCGGCCACAATCAAAGTAGTAACCGTTTGCGTGAAGGCGGTAGAAGATTCCCATAAAACTTAAAAACCAGAACTTCTCGGGATTTTGATTGATATTCCCGTGATAAACAAATTTTTCACAGGTCTTCATTTCAGGATAATATTTCTCGGTAAAGACACGAAGCCTGGAAGAAAAACCAACAGGGAGTTTTTTAAGGCGGATTTCTTCCCGCAGTTTCAGTTTAACGTTCAGTTCATCAACCGTTTTAGCCTGACGATCTTCCGGTCTCTCTTCACCGACATCACTCCAGAATTTCTCATACAATTTGTGACACCCCTTCTGAACGCGCTTTAGTTCAGAGGGAGTGAAGTAAATCGAACGTTTTTTAAAGTACGCAAAAGCTTCAGCATAACCGATCAAAGGTCTTACTCTAAGTCCCGGAGATACGAAATCACCAAGAGGATTTCTTCCATCCATGTTTTCGATCTGAGATTTGACCTTCTCCCAATCCACAGTTTTCTTAAATGCTTTAAGAGAAGCCACATCTGTAAATCTACGGTCAAGAGGATCCACTGCCACAAAGACCAGACGAGAGAGCCATGTATTTTTTCCGACGCAGTTTCCTTCCATGCATACTTGCTCAACGTAAGCACCAACCATCCGGACTTTGATGTAATTTGAATCAAGAAGAGAAACTTCACGGTTTACACTTCCGAAGACGAGAACTTTATGGGGATCGCCGAGTTGATCAAGGACTCGCGGAAGGTATCCGATCGAGAAGTCCGGCCTTGAATACACGTCACCATTTTTTTTCCAGACGTCTTTCTGCTCACAATATGAATGGATATAGTGACGCTGGCCAGATGGGAGATCAACTCCGTAAGCATGTGGTGATCTATAGGGAGTCGTGATAACAACGTGAGCACTTCGTTCACTCTTCACAAACTGTGGATCAACATCGAAGAATAAATGTGGAACTGCTCTTGAATCAGAAGCTTCAATGGCATGCTCACGGTTCGCACTGAACCATTTGTTCTCATAAATCGTGGCGATCTCGAGATCGTCGCGATGAGCACAACTCATGACCAGCAAGATGGTCAGAAGGACGGGGCTTTTCAATTGACATAATCTTCTGCACATCACATCATAACTCTACTTTTTTCGTCTCGCCCGGGTGGTGGAATGGTAGACACAAGGGATTTAAAATCCCTCGGTAGCAATACCGTACGAGTTCGAGTCTCGTCTTGGGCACCATCATTCGAGCTTCAGTAATTTTACAATGAATTCAAACCATTAAACAAACGCAAATCGTCGTAGCACTCCGCTTCACTGCTGACGGCCTGATGTTTTTCATCTAAAATCTTAAGAAAAGAGCACACTCTAGAGAGGATGGCCCCATGATCGCCCGAAAAATCACTTACCGCGGAACATTTAGCCAGGAAGCCCTTGGTGCAATTTATGACATTACCCGGAAGACTGAAATCACCGGTCAGGTAAAATCAATCAGTGACAGTGAAATTGTCCTGAACCTTGAAGGTGATGCAGCGATGATCAAACTTCTTCAGCACAAGATCGAGCATCAGGTGAAGAACATCATCACAGATAAAACTGTAACCCCGATCGAATATCAGTACTACGTTGGTGTTGTTCTTCTGAACTAATTCAAATTGAAATTTTTAAGCAAAAAAAAGGCTCCCCAAGGAGCCTTTTTTTTATCTGGCGAACATCTTAACAAAATGAATGACTGCTTTGGGAAAAACTCCAAATTGCAAAGTAGCTAGAGCAGAAATAACTGCAGCCACAGTTGGTCCTTTAAGACGGTGCAAAGTGGCCATCTCGCCAGTTGATTCTTTCATGAAGAGATAAACAATCACTCTAAGGTAGTAATACACAGAAACGACACTCGTGAGAACTGCAATGACAACCAGTGGAACTTCTCCTCTGCTGACGGCAGAACTAAAGAGACCGTACTTCCCGATGAATCCCGACGTAAGAGGAATTCCGGCCATTGAAAAAAGAAAGATAGTGAAGAGCGCGCCGAGGATCGGGTGTTTTATACCAAGACCTGCCATCTGTTCAAGATTGAGGTCCTTCTGATTTTTATCTTCAAAGAGTGAAATCAGAGCAAAGACACCGAGGTTAGATAGTGCATAGAAGAAAAGATAAATGATCAACGATCTCGTATCCTCAACTCCTGTTCTTACAACAATTAATCCGAGCAATAAGTAGCCTGTGTGCGCGATAGTTGAATAAGCCAGCATGCGCTTGATTTCTGTCTGGGAAATCGCAACAACATTGCCGTAGATCATACTTGCAGCTGCAACAAACCATAGGAATGAGTGGAACCAGTGAAGGCCTTCAACTGATTCATTGAAAACAAGATGCTGAGAAATCTTTGCGAATGCCATGAAGGCCGTAAACTTAACTCCGGCACCCATGTATCCTGTGACGTTCGTAGCAGCACCCTGATAAACATCAGGAAGCCAGCCGTGGAACGGAAAAGCACCAACTTTGAAAAGCATGGCAACTGTCACGAGTCCAAGACCGATATAAAAGATGATGGATGGCTGACCCATCTGAACATTGTGGGCGATAGTGCTGAGTTCAAATGAACCTGTTGAACCAAAGATCAGCGCCGAGCCATAAAGGAACAGAGCAGAAGCAAGGCCACCAAGGATGAAATATTTCAGGCCGGCCTCAGAAGAGAAACGGCTTGAGCGGCGCATGGCCACCATAACGTAGATAGCAAGAGACATAATCTCGAGAGAAATGAACATGAAAAGTAGATGAGACGTACTAACCATCAGCATCATTCCCGCGCACGAAAAAAGAATGAGGCCGTAGATTTCAGCGAGCAATCCTTCCTTTTTATCCTGGCCATACGTGAGGACAACTGCGATCAGGGCGAAGCACATGATCATGAGGTTCAGGCTGCGGGTAAAAGGATTCAGGACGAGAGTATTTTGAAGAAGTGAGATATCGCTCACAAACAGATTCGAACAGCCTTCGATCAGGGCATAAAGAACGGCGGCGAAAGATACAATAAATGCATATCCATGACCGTTTGATTTATTCGTTCCAACCAGAAGACTGAAAAGACCACCTGCGCTTATTGTAAAAAGCGGAAGAAGGCACATCAGTTGTTCAGATGTTAAGCTCGCGAGTGGAAACATTTGCATTATGTTCATGGGTTCCTGCTTTTTTGGATAACTGTCGTGCCATATTCTTCAAGAGTCGCATCCGATTTCCAGAAGAAAGTTCTCGGAAAGAAACCAATGCCGAAGACAAAGATAGTAAGTGTAATCATCGCAATGATTTCTTTCGCATCAAGGTCATGAAGATGACTGACATCGTGACGGGTTGTCTTTGGCCCCAGCATCACCATCTGGTAAGCTTTTAAGGCATAAATGGCGCCGAGGATGACACCAGTCCCTGCGAAGAGAACGAAAACCGGTTGTACCTGAAAAGCTCCGAGAAGAATCGGAAACTCACCTACAAATCCATTTGATCCAGGAAGGGCCACACTTGAAAGTGTCATGATCATGAATGCAATAGCCATGAGGGGTACGATTTTAGCAAGGCCGCCGAAATCTTCGAGGTTTCGTGTGTGAAGTCTCTCGTACAAAAAGCCCACGATCATGAAGAGTCCACCGGCCGAGATGCCGTGATTGATCATCTGATAAAGCGAACCAGCAATCGCAACTTTCTGAAATGAGAAAAGACCGACCATGATGTATCCCATGTGGGACACAGATGAATAAGCGACAAGTTTTTTGAAATCTGTCTGCGAGAGTGCACAGAAAGCACCATAGATGATGCCGATGACACCCATGAGAATAAAGAAATCAGAAAAATAAAGAGCAGCTTGAGGGAAGAATGGGATCGCAATTCTCATCAGGCCATAAGTTCCGAGCTTCAGGAGAACAGCGGCCAGAAAAACTGAGCCAACAGTCGGTGCCTGAACGTGAGCATCCGGAAGCCATGTATGAAAAGGAACCATCGGAACCTTGATCACGAAAGCAAGTGCAAAGGCAAGGAAGAGATAAGTCTGTGGTGATCTGAAAGCATTCGCGAGTGAAGAGCCATCAAATCCAAAACTCATCTGAGAAAGTTGCGCCATGTTCGCTGTCGGCTGGCCAAAAAATTCCTGTGACGAATGAATGAGCCAGAAGATCGCCACGAGCATCAGAAGAGATCCGATCATCGTATAGATGAAAAACTTGATGGTTGCGTAGATGCGGTCTTTTCCGCCCCAGATACCGATCATGAAGAACATCGGGATAAGGACAATTTCCCAGAAGAAATAGAAAAGGAAAAGGTCAGTTGAAAGAAACGTTCCGTACATTCCAGACTGAAGGGCCATGATGAGCACGACGAAGAATTTTTCTTTCTTCAATTCACCATGAGGCCATGTTCCAAGAATCGCAGCAGGAGAGATAAAACTTGTAAGGAGTACGAGCGGAAGGCTGATGCCATCGATCCCGACGCGATAATTGATTCCCCAATCCGGAAGCCATGGAATGAAGTGAACCATCTGCATGGTCGAAGATGTGCCGTCAAATCCCATGTACAGCATGATACCGAGGACTGCACTCACCAGTGTCTGGATAAGTGTGAGAGTCCGCAGTTTGCTTTCCATGAATGAAGGTGTCAGGAGAGCAATCACTGCGAAGATCATCGGTGTGAAGACAATCCAGCTAAGCAGGGTCGATGAAGTTGAATCCATGAATATATCCTTACTAAATGAACACTTTAAAAATAAAGAACATGGCGAGGAGCAATCCTCCCAACATCATGATGCCGTAAGTTTGCAAATCTCCGGTCTGAAGACCACGAAGACCAGAACTCATCCAGCGCACACTTCTACCCAGTCCATTCACAGCACCGTCAAAGACGTATCTGTCGACGACGTCTGAGGAGAACTTCGAAATATTTCTGACTGGAATCACAACGATCTGATGATAGAGCTCATCAATGTAATATTTGTTCGCGAGAACTTTATGAACAGGCCCGAAGCCTTTCAGAAGATCTGTGACAAAAAGAACTCTAGAGAAGATTTTTACACCAGCAAAGTAAGCAGCAATGGCGATGATACTTGAACCCACCATCACAACACCTTCATGCAGGGGCAGTTTCACGCCGACGAGAGGAAGGTGCTTCGCAGGAACTATCGGATCAAGCCAGTTAGAAAGAAAGTGTGGCATGTGACCAAGGTAATCACCCATCAAATGAGGAACACCCAGAAATCCACCAAGAGCAGCAAGACCAGCAAGAACATAAAGCGGGAACGTCATCATCCCCGGCGATTCATGAAGATGTTCTTTCGTGTGGTGATCAAGTCTTTCTTTACCGTAAAACGTGAGGGCCATCATGCGGCCTGTGTAGACAGCAGTCAGAGCAGCTGTAAGGACACCGACGATGAAGAGGTACGAAATACCATTTGGTAACGCGATCGTAGAATAAAGGATCTCATCTTTTGAAAAGAAGCCTGAAAAGAATGGAATACCTGAAATCGCGAGAGAACCAATTAACATGGTGACGTGAGTATGAGGAAGATACTTCTTCAGACCACCCATTTTCGTCATGTCCTGCTCGTGGTGGCAGGCGTGAATCACAGATCCTGAACCAAGGAACAAGAGAGCTTTAAAGAAAGCATGAGTCATTAAATGGAAAACCGCTGTCTGATAAGCACCGACTCCGCAAGCGAGGAACATAAATCCAAGCTGAGACACAGTTGAATATGCGAGAACTTTTTTGATATCTGTCTGCGCAATCGCAATTGTTCCTGCGAAGAGTGCCGTGAGAGCACCGGTATGAGCAATCACCTGGAGAGCAACCGGCGACAATTCGAAGAGAGGGTTCAGGCGCGCAATCATATAAACACCTGCAGTCACCATGGTGGCAGCGTGGATGAGAGCAGATACTGGTGTTGGTCCACTCATCGCATCAGGAAGCCATACATACAAAGGAATCTGCGCAGACTTACCAGTAGCTCCGACAAAGAGAGAAAGACAAATCAGCGTTGCATGTGGAGTGATTCTTGCGATCACGTCAGGGTTATGAAGGAGTTCATTGATACTTGTAAGACTTAAAGTGCCAAGTTCACGGAAAAGAAGAAACATCCCGATCAGGAATCCAAGATCTCCTATTCTGTTCACGATGAAAGCTTTTTTACCAGCGTTGGCTTTTTCTGTGTCTGTGTACCAGAAACCGATCAAAAGATAAGAGCAAAGCCCCACGCCTTCCCAACCAAAGAAAAGAAGCGGGAGATTGTTTCCGAGTACGAGAAGAAGCATGTTGAAACAAAAGAGATTCAGATAAGAGAAGTAACGACCAACGCACTCATCGTCATGCATGTAGCTGGTCGAGTAGAGATGAATAAGAGTACCGATCCCTGTGATGATCATCACAAGAAGACCTGAAAGTTTATCAATACGAAGTTCAAAAGGAATGACGAGACCGCCGAAGTTGAACCAGTCGAAGCAATTTGTCACGAGTGATGGATCGTTTCCTGTTGCTCCTTTCAAAGCCACAAAGGCAAAAAGAGAAAGAACGAAAGATAATCCGATAAAGAACGTAGCGATTCCTCCGGCCGTGTTCGCTGGTGTTTTTGCAAAACCGCGATAGGCCAGCGGCATGATCACACCATTGAAAAAGAATCCAATGAGAGGAAAAAGGAGGATGAGAAGTGGCAGGCTTGAGTTCATCGTTTCCACGTAGGTTATCCTTTAAGAGTATTCGCTATTTCAGTTTTAATGGAGCCAAAGTTCCGGTACAGGTTTACCAGAATGGAAAGACCAATGGCGGACTCGGCAGCTGCAATCGTAATCACGAAAAACACCTGCATCTGGCCTTCAATCATCTGTGAAGAATTTGAAAATCCCACGAGTGAAAGATTGGCAGCATTCAGGAGAAGTTCGATTCCCATCAAAACCATGATTGTGTCACGGCGGAGGAGAACGACCATCATTCCAACGGTGAAGAGAAAAGCGGCAAGACATTGAACCAATAAATCGTTTGTCATAAGTGTGCCTTAATCAAATTTTCTTTTCGCCAATACTACTGCGCCGACGATTGCTGTCAGAAGGGCAAGTGAGATCACTTCAAATGAAATGTAGTATTGAGAGAAAAGTGCAAAGGATAGAACTTTTGAGTTACCACCAAGCTGCTGAATCGTTTCGTGACTGAAAGGACCGAGGACTCTGCCATCGTGATGGTGCTTGAAGTGGCTGAAGAGTCCATTGAACAGAACTCCACCAATAAGAAGACCGACACCAATCACACCAAAGAAAACGAGCGGCTTTTGCTTATACTCAGTCTCTTCTTTGTTCAGGTTGAGGAGCATGATGGAAAAGATAAAGAGAACCATAATCGCACCGGCGTAAACCACCAGTTGAATTGTGGCGACCATGTGCTCACCGATGAGGCCGTAAATCCCGGCACTCATGATAAGAACTCCGAGAAGGCAAAGTGCAGAAGTGACAGCGTTCTTTGCAAAGATCATCGTCGTAGCGAGGATCGCAGAGATAATGGCGAGGATAACAATCGCGGGGCTTAACATATTAACCTCTTCCTTTCACATCACGCTTGAGATGGTCGAGATCGTAAATCGCATCTTCGCGTGTTGAAACAGCAAGTTCGTAGTTACGAGAGAGCTTGATCGCATCTTTCGGACATGCCTCTTCGCAGAAACCGCAGAAACAACAACGAAGTGAATCGATATCAAAGCTGATGGGCTTTTTCTCTTTCTTCACGCCGTAAACATTGTTTTCGTCTTCACGTTCATCCGCCACAATGTGAATACAGTCTGCGGGACAGATTGTTTCGCAAAGAAAGCAGGCCGTGCAGTTTTCAGTTTTGTTGGCATCAACGGAAATGAAATGCATTCCACGAAAGCGCTGAGAGTAGTCCCGTTTTTTCTCGGGATACAAAATTGTATCGTGCTGACGGAGGAAGAAGCCCTTGATGAATCGGCTCATCGTAATCTTCATCCCGATCAGGATCGCGGGGATATAAGCTTTTTCGCGGGCGGTGTACTTTTTTGAAACGTTAATTGTTCCCATAAAGTGTCCCTATTTGTTGAGAACGTAAACCATAAGGGTCACGATCACGAGGTTAATAAGTGAGAGCGGGAAAAGTATTTTCCAGCCCAAATCCATCAATTGGTCAAAGCGAAAGCGCGGAACAGTCCAGCGAATCCAGACGAACATAAACATAAAGAATGCAACTTTCGAAATCAGACTTAAGACTTCAAATGCAGCTTTTGTATTCTGCATGCCGACTTCGCCGAATCCGAAGTTCGTTGAGATGAAGTTGACGAGGAAAGACATCCCAGGAAGAAGGCCGTACCCGCCGAAGAACAATGTTGCAATCAGAGCAGAGGCCATGATCATCGCCACGTACTCGGCCATGAAGAAGAGAGCGAATTTCATAGCGCCATACTCAAGGTGGTAACCTGCAACGAGCTCTGACTCTCCTTCCGGAAGATCGAAAGGAAGACGGTTTGTCTCAGCGAAGATGGAAATCCAGAAGACGAGTGCGCCGAAAGGATTTACAACACAACCCCAGTACTTAGCTGCTTGCCAGCTGACCATTTCGTGAGGATTGAATGTTCCGTAAACGATAAGCATTGAAAGGAGGGCGAGGCCCATGGAGATTTCATAAGAAACAATCTGACTTGCACCCCGGAGAGATCCAAGGACCGCGTATTTATTTTTTGATGCCCAACCAGCAAGGATGATCGGATAAACTTCGAGGCCCGCAAAGGCGAGAATGAAGATGACACCAGAATCCATTGTAGCTATTTGAAGAGTGATCTCATGACCGTTTACAATGGCCGTCGACCCGAAAGGAATAACCGACATTGCACAGAGAGGAGCAATCAGTGCCACCATCGGGGCCATGTAATAGAAAAATTTATTCGCGTTGCCGGGAGTAAAGTCTTCCTTGAAAATAAATTTAACCACGTCAGCAAGAGGCTGAAGAAGTCCGAACGGACCGACACGGTTTGGTCCGACTCGTCTTTGCATCCAGGCAGCACCTCTACGCTCGAACCACACCATGATCGGCACGACCCCGAGTGAGAGACCCACTACGAACACAATTTTTGCCATCAACTGAGCTACATCAAATAATTCCATATCACCAACTCTTAAGTTAAAGACTTCAGGACACCAACAACCTGGTGAGCTGCAACAGCTCCTCCGCGGTGGTTAATTGCCGGATGAAATTTCTGAACAATTCCGTCGCCGTTCTTAAAGCTTCCGGCCTTTTCCATCGTCGCAAGTCCTGGAATCACTCCCAGGATATTTGTCGTCGGAAGAGCTTTCAGTTCATCGTGGTTCCATACACCCCAGAGGATCACTTTCTGGTTTGATTTAAGTTTTGGAACACCAGCGCGGCCATTGCGGAAAAGGATCACGATATCAGCGTTAGCTTCATTACCTGCAAGAGCAGTGAGACCTTCATCTTCAACTCCGCGAGTATTCGGCGTTTTATCTTTCATGATGAGGAGGTGATCCATCTTCATGTCGTCTTTTGAAGTTGAAACGCCATTCGTACCATTAAAGTACGCAACGTTCACTTTCGCTCCGACAGCATCAGAGAATTTGTCTTTAAGAAGAGCGGCTTCTTCGCGGGTCGAATCCGTTCCTACGACAAGCTGTACATTTCCAGACGCCTTGATCTTATTCTTCAGGTCGCCCAGAAGAGTTTCAAGAGTTGTCGAATGAAGCGCATTCTCATAATTAAGAAGCGGAGAGATCACGCGAGATGGATTCATAATGTCGTTATAAGAGACACGACCGTCATCACACATCCAGTGGCCATTGACCATTTCGTTGTGGATAGGAGTGTAACGGTAAACCACATCTTCATCGTGGTGAACTTCGATGTTACATCCCTTAGAACAGCGGTCGCAGACGGAAGGTTTCTTCGTGAGGAACCATGCGCGCTTCTTGAAGCGGAAATCGTTCATTGTCAGAGCACCCACCGGACAGAAGTCAGTGAGACATCCCTGATAGTTATTCGTCAAACCAAGTGCCGGGTCAGTCGCTTCAAGCTCTTTATGCCAGCCCCGGTTGACCATCACGAGATCGTGAGTTTTTGTCACGTCATCGGTAAAGCGAACACAACGCTCACAGTGAACACAACGGTTCATGTTGAGTGTGATTTTATCAGAGAGAAGTTTTGTCGTCGCTTCGTCGTAAACGCGTTTTTCTTCCTTGAAGTTCGAGGCAGAAGGTCCGTATTGGAAAGTGTAATCCTGGAGCTTACACTCCCCTGCTTTGTCACAAACAGGGCAATCAAGGGGATGGTTTGTAAGAAGGAAATCCTGCACACCATTGCGTGACTTGAGAACTTTCTCAGAGCTCGTGTGAACAATCATGCCGTCACCGGCAGGAGTTGAACAAGACGTCATGAGTTTGGGAGCTTTCTCCACTTCAACCGTACACATACGGCAAGTTCCAGCGACAGGAAGTCCCGGGTGGTAACAGTAACGGGGAATTTCTTTATGAATTTTGTAGCGTTCAGCAACTTCCATGATGGTGTCGCCTGGCTTGAACTCGTACGTCTTACCATCGATGGTGACTTTCGGAAGAGGTTTTGCATCCGGTGATGGATCAGAGTGAACCGGACGTTTTGCCGAAACATAGTTCAGGTCGTCCTTGGTTCCTTTAATTTCATGAACAGTTGGATTAGACATGGGCACCTTCAGTTACATAAGAGTGTGTGTGAGCACGAGTCTTCTCAAGGCCGCCATTGCGGATGAGTTCTTCAAACTCATGACGGAATTTCTTCACAGAAGAAAGAGCAGGGCCTGTGACAGCGTCGGCGAAAGCACAGATTGTTTGTCCGGCCATGTTGCCGCAGATTTTTGCGATGTAATCGAGATCGTCCTGAGTCCCGCCGCCATCGAGGATGCGCTTGAACATACGGGCAAGCCAGTGCGAGCCTTCGCGGCACTGAGAGCACTGACCACAGGATTCGTGTTCGTAAAATTTAAGAAGAGTGTATGCAGCTTCAACAATAGAAACAGTTTCATCAATCACGATCACTCCACCTGAGCCGGCCATCGTGCCTGCTTTCGCGAGAGAGTCGTAATCAGTAAGCACGCCACACTCAGCAGCAGTGAGCATCGGAGCTGAAGCACCCCCGGGAATGACGGCCTTGAGTTTCTTTCCACCTTTCACACCACCAGCGACCTGAATCACATCATTAATAGAGAGATTCATCGGAAGCTCGTAAACGCCTGGTTTATTCACCTGACCGGAAACTCCCAGAAGTCGTGTTCCGCCGGAACGTTCAGTTCCCATCTTGGCGTATTTTTCCCATCCTTTAAGGATGATGTAAGGGACAGCGGCGAACGTTTCAACGTTATTTACACATGAAGGCATTCCGTACGCACCAACTTGAGCTGGAAACGGTGGCTTTAGGCGAGGTTCTCCTCGCTTGCCTTCAAGCGAGTTCAGCAGTGCGGTTTCTTCTCCACAAATGTAGGCACCTGCTCCTCTGTAGATAACCATGTCACAGTCAAAGCCAGAGCCGAGAATATTTTTCCCGAGGTAACCGGCTTTGTAAGCATCATCGATAGCTTTCTGCATGAGGCGGGTTTCTTTAAACCATTCGCCGCGGACGTAGATGAATCCTTTGTTGGATGCAATCGCGTGACACGCGATGATCATTCCTTCAATCATGCGGTGGGGAGTTTTCGTGAAGATCAGACGATCTTTGAATGTTCCAGGTTCACCTTCATCAGCATTACAAACAAGATATTTTGGCTTTGGTTTTCCGTCTTTATCAACAGGAGCGGCCGGCATGAACGACCATTTCATCCCAGTCGGGAATCCCGCACCGCCACGACCACGAAGGTTGGATTTTTTAACTTCATCCACGACTTCAGCAGGTTTCATCTTGAGAGCTTTCTCAAGGGCCTTGTAACCATCTTCATTCTTGAGATAAAAATCGAGAGTATCACAACCTGCTTTATCAACATTCGGTGTGATGACTGGTTCAAAGTGTTCGTTGTTGTACATCATGGCCAGACTCCGTCTACGCGTGTGCTTTTTCCGACTTTCTTATTGGCAGCGAGATCACTCGTTGCCTGATCGAGAAGTTTTTCTAATTGGGGAGTATCGAGAGATTCGTAATAATCTTCGTTGAGCATGATGGCAGGTGCAGTTCCACAAGCGGCCAGACACTCGACATGAGAGAGAGTGAAATTGCCGTCAGACGTGGTTTCGCCACACTTGATTCCTAGTTTTTTCTCTGCGCAGGAAACGAGTTTGTCCGCACCATTTAACCAGCAGGAAATATTCGTGCAAATCTGGATATCCACTTTGCCCTGAGGTTCAAGCTTGTACATGGTATAGAAAGAAGTCACTTCTCTCACTTTAGAAAGCGGAAGATGGAGAAACTCCCCGATCGCTCTCATGTCATCCATGGAAACCCAGCCGTTGTGGTTCTGGACTTCATGAAGCATAGGAAGAAGGAGGGCCTGTTCGGTCGGGAACTGGTGCCTGATCCCTTCCATCGTTTTTTTTATTTGTTCTGTTACAGCCATATATTTCTCTCTGATTAAGGCGCGCCCTGACAGGCGTGCCCATGTACTAACGGTCTAATTCGCCCGCGATGATATTCACGGAACCAAGGTGGGCAACTGCATCCGGAATTTTTCCGCCTTTCACAGATGCTTCGAACGCCTGGAACAGCATGAACGATGGAGACTTCACTCGCATACGCCAGGCCTTAGGACCTCCGCGACTGACGATGTAGAAACCAAGCTCACCATTGGGACCTTCCACGCAACTGAAGTTTTCACCCTTAGGAACGTCAATCCCTTCCATGAAAATCTTAAAGTGGTGAATCATCACTTCCATCTTCGTGTACACATCAAGCTTTTCTGGAATCATAACGCGCTTGTCGTTGACCCAGAGCGGACCATTAGGAATTTTTTTGTTACATTGCTGGAGGATGCGCACTGATTGCTTCATTTCCTCGAGACGAATGAGGTAGCGGTCGTAAACGTCACCGTTTGATCCCACAACAACATCGAAGTCGAGTTCCGGATACACATAATAAGGACGGTCACGTCGAAGATCGTGGTCCACTCCAGAGGCGCGGAGAACAGGACCAGTGATAGAATATTTGAGAGCATCTTCTTTCGAAATAATGCCCACACCTTTTGTTCTGTCGATCCAGATGCGGTTCGAAGTGAGAAGACCTTCAACTTCATCGAGAGCTTTCGGGAACTCTTCGCAGAATTTCCAAAGACGCTCAGTGAAATTATCAGGAAGATCGTAGCTCATTCCACCGATACGCGCGTACGTCGTCGTGAGACGCATTCCACACATTGATTCAATCATAGTGTAAGCTTCTTCACGCCAGTGATAAAGGAGCCAGAAGACTGTCATGGCACCCAGATCGAGAGCGTTGATCGCAACACAAATGATGTGATCGATAATGCGAGAGAGTTCCATACAGATCACGCGAATCCACATACAACGTTCAGTCACATTGATCTTGAAAAGGTTTTCCACGGCCATCGCGTAAGCAATATTGTTGTTAAGTGCCGAACAGTAGTTCAAACGATCAGTGTAAACCATCCACTGGTGATAAGTTTTGTCTTCACCCAGTTTTTCAATTCCGCGGTGAAGGTATCCGATCTCGCAGTTAGCATCTTCAATCGTCTCACCGTTCACACGACACATAACCCGAAGGGTTCCGTGCATGGCCGGGTGAGCAGGTCCGAGGTTAATCAGGACGTTCGGGTTATAGAAATCGTTTAACTGATGAGGATCTTTCTCTTGAAAAAAAGAGGCCATTAGTTCCCCCCTTCCTTGATGTGAGTATCAACTTCGCGTGCGTTCGCTCCCATGTGGAGTCGGACGTTATCGTTGAAAGGCTCTCTTTGTTTAATTGGGTATTCTTTTCTGAGCGGGTGGCCGGAGAAGCGCTCATCCATCATGATTCTTCTCATGTTCGGGTGACCATTGAAGTTGATGCCGTAGAGATCGAACACTTCGCGCTCGAGCCAGTTAGCTCCGAGGAAAACATCCGTGATCGTTTCTGCAGGCTGATTCAAAGTCAGGCGGCACTTAATACGAATACGTGTATGGAGCGTTGTTGAGTACAACTGATAAACCATGATGAATCTTCCTTCACCATCTTCACCGTCCATGTTGTCATAGGCCGTGAGATCAGAAAGGAAATCAACTTTCGTATTTTCATCCAACATGAAAGTTTTCACGAGGATTTTTGCATCCTGAGGACTGAGTGCCCAGAGAACAGGCTCTCCCAAAACATCGTTCTCAATAGTCCGGCCTGCCTGCGCATACTTATCAGTGAGTCTCTTCGTCACAGCTGCCTGAGCTGCTACGTAAGGACCTTCCGCCATAGCGTTAATTCTCATTATTTATTCTCCGTCTGCTTCGAGGCTTCTCTGACATAATCAGGAGTCACAACGAAATTAGCTTTGATGTCGAAGCCTACACCTTTGCGATAAGACATCGCATTCATCGCATCTTCGTGAGTCGGACGCTCTGAAGGAGTTCTGTCTTCGCCTTTCTGAATCTTATTTTGAAGGTGAATGATCGCGTGGATAAGTCCTTCCGGAATCGGGGGGCAGCCAGGAACGTAAACATCCACAGGCATAATTTCATCAATCCCCTGGAGAACTGAATACGTATCGAAGATTCCGCCTGAAGAAGAGCAAGCTCCCATGGCGATGACCCATTTCGGCTCAAGCATCTGATCGTAGATCGTGCGAAGGACCGGAGCCATTTTCGTCGTGATCGTTCCGGCCACGATGAGCATGTCGGCCTGGCGTGGAGAGAAGCGAACAACCTCAGCACCGAAGCGCGAGAGATCGTAGGTTGAAGAGAGTGTCGACATCATCTCGATTCCACAGCACGAAGTACCAAATGGCATCGGCCAGAGAGAATTTTTCTGGGCCCACTTAGCGGCCTCAGCAAGAATAGTCGGGTAAAAAAATGAACTTCCATCTTTAGACATATTGTTCTCCTAGTCCCAGCTCAAAGCGCCGCGAAGGCGAAGATAAAAATATCCTCCCAACATCAGCACAAAGAAAACACCCATCTCAAGCAGGATGAGGGGGCCGGTTTTTATGTATGATTGATAAACAATGGACCATGGGTACATGAACACCACTTCCACATCGAAAATAAGAAAGATAATACCTACGAGATAATAGCGAACCGAGAACTGTTGGTGAGCGTCCCCTTCGTACTCAACACCACATTCATACGTGTCGAATTTTTTCTTGATGTTCGTTGTTGGCTTTTTACCCATGATTTTGTTGATGATGAGAACCGCAGAAGCCACCACCAGAGAGATGATCATAAGAATCAGGATTGCCAAATAATTCAATGAGCCTTCGATTGGTAAAGACATAAGCACCTTGGATAAATTGAATGGCTAAAATTTATCACCCGTGATATGCAAACTCAAAGAAAATCAGGAGTTTGATGACTAAAAACACTCTTGTCATAATTTTGTCTCATTCAGTTTAAATTTGGCGGCGAGCATACAAGTCGCCTACACTTTTTCTATGTCCACCAATTCAAAAATTCTTCTCGAAGGCTCCTTTTTACTCTTTGAAAAGGAAGTAAATTACGCCCAGGAGAATTTCAAATTTAGCTTCAATGAGGATCTTCAGCAGTATCATCTGCAAGCGGAGATCGTTTCGAGGGTTGAAACCGGTGAATTCTTAAAGATTCTGGTGAGATATGAAATGAATCACCATTACATTCCGTTTTCGATCAGGATTGAAAAATCCATGGGGAATTTTCAGGCCACTGAAAATTTTAAGATCGACACGATGGAACAAGAACTTCACTACAGCTTTGAAGGCGAATCTGGTGTTCATGAATTTAAACGTGCCATTAGCGCAAAGCATTACCTGTCTGCTCCGGCTTTTTCGACTTCGGCCTTCTTTACCATGACGAAAAAATTTGATCCCAACGGTCGTACTCCGATCATCTTTATCAGTTCAAGCAACGAATGGGAGTATGTGGGGCCGCCGGAGGAAAAAATTGTTTATGGTGAATTTGAATTGCGGGAGACGACGAAATTTAAAATCCAGGACAAAGAGCTCGTGGCCAATCATTTATGTATTTATGAGCATAATTCGACCGAACACATCGAAGAAGAACCGATGAATCTCTACATCAGCAAGTACCACGGCATTCCCTATGAACTCATTCATGGGGATCAGAAGATTGTGGCCAAGACCTTGAAGAAAAATTACTAGAACATTCCATTTTTATTTGGCGAATCTTTGATCAGTGGCTGGCCCAGGTCCCAGAGCTCGACTATTTTTTCGTCTTTAAATCTGAAAATGTGAATTGCCGCGACACCATCGTGTTGATCATCGAGCTTGATTAAAGAATGCATAATGACGGTGGCACCATCTTCGTAGGCGTGCTTAATCACGAATTGCTTGTGGGGATTAACCAAGTGGTTAGATTGCATGGCGATCAGTAAATCCTGACGGCCACCTTTGTTGTACTGATTATGGTGGATGAAATCCGTCGCAACGAATTTATCGTACGCTTCCTGAATCTGCCCGGCGACGACCATCTGAAGAAACTGAAGGGCGCTTTTTTTGTAGATGTTGGCCACGAATACTCCGGTTTTGGTGATTAAACTTTAAAATAGTCAGCGATTTGCTGACAGGCATCGGCTAGATTCACTGACGAGATCTGATAAGGCTCCATCAGTTTTTGGAATGTCCTGAGAGTGCCACCTTTCCATTTCTTCACACGGTTATCTACGACGAGAATGGCCCCATGATCTGTCTCAGTGCGAAGCAGACGACCAAACTTCTGGTGAAGTGAACGGGTTCTATGGGCGAGAAAGTAATCATTAAACTCATTGCCGAATTTAAACTCAAAGAAATCTCTGCGCTTTTGAATGACCAGATCCTGTCTCACATCCGGAATTTTATCGACGACAATAAACTGAAGTTTCTCGCCAGGAATATCAATTCCCTCTCCGAAACTTTCCATTCCGATGAGGATTCCATTCGGAGATTGCTTAAATTCTTCAACGACATTTTTTCCGAGACCTTGAACAAATACAGAAATTTTTCCTTCGAAAGTTCGGAGAAGAATATCTGTAGCAGTTTCAAATCTGACACGTGAAGAGAAAAGCAAGAGAGTACGACCTCCAAGCTTTTCAATCAAAGGCATGACCTCTTTAAAAAGATCCGGAACAAAAAGAGGATCAGAAATATTGCGCGTATCCGGGCAGAGAAACACTTTAGAATTATTTTTATAGTCGTAGACGGCATCGAGAAAAAGACCCGTTTTAAAACGCTTTTCCGGCGAAAGATAAGTATATCCGGTCATCCATTCTACTCCCTGAACACCAGAATCACCTGATGCGTTTCCGAGGGTGGCACTGGTGAAAACAACAGAAGAACTCATCATAAGGAGCTCATCGTGAATCTTCTTACCCACATCAATCGGTGAAGACTCCAGGGTATAGCTTTCCGATTCGGCATAACGAATGATCGTCGACCATTCGGCGGGAAGTTCAAGGTAGTGCTTGAAAGCACCGACAAGTTTTTCAAGAACACCGTAGTTCGTTTCGAAAACTGTCCAGGCCTTCATCTTTTGCGGCTCGTTTTTAAAATCGCGGTTTTCCCACCGGGACATGAACGGCATATAAAGTTGATAAAGATTCGTGAGAATGAAATGAAGGCTCTCAGCATGATTTAAGATGGCAGCTGCGAGCGGATCTTTGAGCTCTGCCTTCTTCGGAAACGGAAGCTCATTTGAGTAGGCAGGACTATAGTTCGGAAGTTTTTTAAAGTAAGACTCAATGACGTTCGGCAAGCCTTCGAAGTGATCACGGAACATTTTCAAGTTGAACTGTGTCTCTTCGCGCACGCGCGTGATCGTATTCTCGACAGCGATGTCTTTGGCGAGTTCATCTTCCATGCTGGATAGAAGATAAATGAGGGCACCCATTCCTTGCGGCATGTTCTTTTGAAAAGATTCCATGTTCTGATGAGAGACTTCAATACTGTAAGCCTTGGTGGCTTCACTCTCAAGACGATGGGCCTCGTCGACAACGATGTATTGCGGACGCGGAAGACTCCTTGGCCAGTTGAGCATGAGAGCATGGTTTCCGATGACAATTTTGGCGTCTTTAGCTTCCTTAATCCCAGTCTGGTAAGAACACTGACCGGCGAAAGGACAATTCTGTCCCGCACACGCACGGTAATCCACGGCCAGTTCCGACTCCCGCTCAGCAACTTCCGGTGCGAGTTTTTTTAACACATAAGGAATTTGCTCACGCGTGAGTTTCCTTTCATAAGGCGCCCGAGAGTTATGGAAAAAAAGCATATCAAAATAAGCTTTCGTAAAAGTCTCTGTGAAAGGAACGAGGAACGTCGCTTCCCTGTCTTCCTCACGAAAAAGGAGTTCGCAAAGATGATTACTCGACCCGATAAGCTTAACGACTTTGGCCTCATTTCCGAGCTTCAACAAACGCATCATCTGAGGGACGTCTTTATTCAAGGCCTGATCCTGAAGCGTTTTTGTCCCGGTAGCAACGAGGCAAGTTTCCTTCTCACTCAAGGTGAAAAGAAGTGAGGGAAGCAGATATCCCATGGTCTTCCCGGTTCCTGTCGGTGCCTGAATCAGGGAGTGAACCTTGTTCTTAAATGCCTGACCTACTTTCAGGGCAAGAGATTCCTGAGAGGCGCGGTACTTATAGTGAGGAAGGTGAGATTTAATCTTATCTTCTGACTGAAGAATCGACTGAATATTCGGACCTGAAAATGTTTTTGAAAACTCCAGGTCAGGAAGCGTCTCGATCGTTTTTTGTTTTTGGGCAGCGGTGTAATTTTTCGCCATTTCCACAACGGGAAAATCAATTTCTTCCCCGAGAGAAATCAGCTCGTCCATCGAGAGAGCGAAAAAATGCCGGTACCAGAATTCCGTCGGAAACTCGGAGAATACCTCCACGAGCTTCATACGAAATTCCCGATCCTGATACGTAAGGTAAGTGGCCACAAGGATGGTTTTCAGGAGATCCCGGGAATCCGCAAGACCTCTGTGCTCTTCCTTCTGGGCTATTCCCAGATGATTGATGAAATACTCAAGGTTCAACGTTTGCGCTTCAGGAAAAAGAAGTGCCAGATAAAAAATTGAATCCTGATACGATTCGCGCTTCCCATTGGAAGGCAAACGATCAAAGTAACGCTGGAGGAAGCTTTCCTCAAACTTTGCATTATGAGCAAGAAGCGAATGTGATTCGAGGGACAATAACTCCGTCTCTACCTGACTCCATGGAGGGGCTTTCTGAAGCTGCTCATTGGTGATGCCGGTGAGTTTCGTGATGAAAGAAGAGACCTGGTTATTGGGACGCACAAGTGAACTGTACGTACGCACAAGCTTTGTCCCCTCAAATTGCAGGAAACCAAGATCGATAATCTCGTCTGAACCCGGGCTGATTCCGGTCGTTTCAATATCAAGGACTGCCCAATGACCGAGTGCCAAGAAAGATCCTTTTGCGCAAAGTGACAATGTGAAACACTACCATAATTTAT
The DNA here is from genome assembly GCA_945883845.1 of Bacteriovorax stolpii. Classification (GTDB taxonomy): domain Bacteria; phylum Bdellovibrionota; class Bacteriovoracia; order Bacteriovoracales; family Bacteriovoracaceae; genus Peredibacter. The sequence goes on from CAMCYI010000006.1 coordinate 35,512, forward strand.
GAGGAAGAATTTCGTCAATTATGCTAGCTTGCATTAATTGATTGTTTTTCAGAGGAGAGAAATGGAAGCCTGGTTGATGCAAAGTCAATCACTCGGCATTCTGATTGTGATGGCCGTCGGATTTTATTTCCGTCGTCAGCGCCAGAAGCACGTGAAGATTATGAGCTTTGCCATGGTCTGGGATGTTATTCTGATTCTTCAGATCGAGCTTTCACGTTCCGCTATTTTAAAAGCAACTAAAGCGGTTTCTAACCCGTGGATTCTCAACTTGCATGTCAGTATCGCGGTCAGTACAGTTTTACTTTATATCGCTATGATTTATACGGGCCGAAAACTACTCGCCGGTCAGGAACAAATTCGTAGCCGCCATCGGGCCCTGGGTTATGGAACATTGATGATGAGAGTTCTCACTTTCATCACAAGTTTCTGGGCCGTGATTCCAAAGGATTTACCATGAACTCTGATTTTCTTTTTGTAGAGAATATTATTCGCGCAGGACTTCCTGATGCCCAGATCACCGTGCAGGACATGACCGGGACTCGTGACCACCTCGACATCACGGTAGTGAGCGACGCCTTCAAGGGCAAGCTCCTGATCGAGCAGCACCAGATCCTCATGAATCTTTTAAAAGAAGAACTCAAACAACGTATTCATGCCGTCAAACTCACGACTCTCACGTGGGAAAAATTTGAAAAGGCTAAACAAGGATAAGATTATGTCATTCAACGTACTCAATAACGACATTCAGGAAATCAGCGCGAAAGATAAAAACGCTGATCTTGATACACAGATTAAAAATCTGCTCGGCAGTTCGAAGATCGTTCTTTTCATGAAAGGTAATGCTCAGATGCCACAGTGTGGATTTTCTGCAAACTCAGTTGCGATCCTCAAGCATCTTGGAGTTGGCTTTAATACTTTCAATATTCTTAATGATCCTGAGATTCGTCAGGGCCTGAAAGAATTTTCAAACTGGCCTACTTACCCTCAGCTTTATGTGAATGGTAAACTTCTTGGTGGTAACGACATCATCACGGAAATGTATCAGTCAGGTGAACTTCAGGAATACATCACCAAGAACTAAAGACATTCATGAAAAGAGTCATCGGAAAAATTAATCCTAAAGACCGTCACGTTACAATCTGGGGTGCCGGCTTCTCTGGCCTTATCCTCGGTTACTACCTGAAGGACATGGGTTACCGGATTACGATTTACGAGCGCTCCAATAAAGTGGGCGGAAAACTTGGAACGAAAAAAGTTTCCGGCAGCTATGTTGAAAAAGCCGCAAATGCGCTATTCCTGAATGCCGACAGTCTCGAACTTCTGAAAGAACTCAAGCTCGAGCCACTTCCAGCTTCGAAAAAACTTAAACGTCTTTTGATGTTTCACGGCAAGCCTAAAAAGCCTTTTCAGATTGGCGTTCTCACCCGCATCAGCATGAATGCTCACAAGAAACCACCTCTGATCACAGATGGTCTGACTGTAGCCGAATTTTTCAGGCCACTCCTTGGCGATGATTATATCGACCGCTTCCTTTCGCCGGTTCTTGCCGGAATCTATGCTACTCCTGCAGAGCAACTGCACTTCAAGTCCATTTTTGAAGACTTTGGAAATATGGCGCAGTTTGATTCCTACTGGAACTTTATCAAGATCATGTATCGCTCGAATAAAGCAAAGCCGAAGACTGAACTCTCCGGATCAGTCAGTTTTGAGGGCGGCATGCAGACTTTGATCAATCGTCTTGCAGAAATCCTGAAATCAGAGATCAAGTTGAACTATAAAGAACCATTCCGCATGAAAGGTAATACGATTATCTGCACTGATGCGATTACGGCCGGAGATCTTCTGAAAGAACTCCGCCCCGAGCTCAGCGTTGAACTTAAACGAGTTCGATATCAGGAACTCTCAAGTGCGACCGTGTTTCTTAAGCGGGATATCAAGTCACTTCAAAAATCATTCGGCGTTCTCATTCCATTTGAAAGTGGCTTCCACTCCATCGGTGTCATTAATAACAAGGCCATTTTTCCGACCAACAGCCAAAATGTGAGTTCTTATACATTCATCTCGCGGAAGAAACTTGGTCTCGAAGAAATCCAGGAAGACCTCAAACTCCTCTCATCAGACATCACTCCAGAAGACATCGATCATTCGGAAATCTCACACTGGGACAATGGTCTTCCGGTATACGATCTTCAACGCTACCTTAGCGTAAAAAAACTTCACCAGCTGGCGGCGAAAGAAGAACACCTGGCGATTTTCGGAAATTTTGCAGCAGGAATCAGTCTTAGAGAGATGATTACAGCGGCGAAAAATTTTGTGGTGAATCCGGATCAGTACCCGGATATTTACTGACGAAGTTCCGCTTCTCTCAGCTCGTGCCAGAGCAGGAAATTTTTTTTCTTACACATCAGTTCCCATCGATTAAACCTTTCAAGTTCAACTGTGAGATCGGGCGTATTCCAGAGCTTTGAAGCGCTCTGAATTTCTTTATCGTAGTAGCTCGCATAAGAGCGTCGGGTGGAATAACTTGGATCCATCATCTTGATAATGTGGCCTTGAAGAAAACTAAAGAACAATCTCATGCGGTCAAAATCAACATCAAGTAGACAAAGTTTTTCATAAAACTGCTTTCGCTTTCTGCGGGCAAAAAGGGATGCTAAGGCAAACTGATCCAGCTTTTCGACCGTAAGCAGTTTCTGGACATCACTGAGAGTGACTTCTTTATTTTCCGGATGATTCAGTTTGATCAGGCAGCATGAATTATAGAATGTTCCGAGATCGTTTTCGATAGATTCAAGAAGCCAGGCCTTAGATTCATAACTCAATGGAAGTCTCAGATAATTGCAGACGAAATCAAGCAGCTTATGAAAATCACGGAATTTGGGTTCTTCAATGGTGATAGAACTGACGTTTTGCCCTTTCAGGAGTTTTTTCTGCCCGGCAGTTTCACTCTCAAAGCTGAGAATGAGAAACCGCCCCTGGAGATCGAGCTTCAGGATGATATCAATCAGATCTGCAGATAAATCCTGGGCCTCATGGATAAAGAAGCTTTCTGTATTCCCGAAAAGACTGAGCGTCTGGAATTCTTCTTCGAGCCATGACTTCGTCACTTCATCGCCCATTTTATAATGAACAATCCGCTCCCCTGACCCTCTCATCAGATGATCTTTGAGAAGCTTGAGACAAGTTGGTCCGAATGTATCGAGAGCGAGAATTCCCTCGTAGCTGGCGAGGAAATCTTTAGGTGCTGAGGCAAAGTAATCCCAGAGCTGCCACTTAGAATGCATAAAGAATGAGGTCCCGGATAGAGTTCGCGGCCTGGATGGATAATTCCTTTACCGACTTGCGCTGAATACCTAAGTTCTGAGTTGCTACGACTTGCGTACCAGTTCCATCGAGAATCTCTCTGGTCATCTGATACGTGACAGGAATTATTTCATTGAAGATGATTTTCGATTTCATCGCCACTTTCTCACCAATACTCGATCTGATGAGGGCGAGCTCTTCTTCTGTCGGTTTCTTGATCACAATAACGTGAACCATGAGAGTGATCTGATTACCGCCGGGAATGTTGAATTTTTGTCTTCCGGTACCGACTGATTCCTGGGCCCTGTCTTTGGCAACCCGAGGACTTGCAGGCTTGAGAGTGTCTGCCATTTTTTCTGCTGACTTCACAATCCCGATAAAAACGGCATCAGCATCTGCATTGTAACCGCTCTTGAGTTTCAATCCGCTGAAACCAGAAAGTAGGCGATAAACTTCACGTGTAAATTCAGGCGAGGCATCTGGAATGTTCGAATAGTTATAGAACATCGGAACGGAAAGGCTATGTATCCCATACTGGGCAAGGGGGTTGTCTTGCTGGGAAAAGCGATACCCCGAGCATCCCGAAAAAAAGAGTGAGAAAAAGATAATCCAACGCATAATAAAAGCTATATCATGGACAAAGAGACATGCGCTAGGTTAACTCGGATGAAGATGTTCAAAAAAATTGATTTCAAAGGCCTGAATTACGCTGATTTAGAGAAGTTAGATCCCCACGATCTGAAACGGGATGAAATGACTTCTTTTTATCAGACCTTCGACTTTCTCGATCTGATCAAAAAGTGGCCTCAGATTGTAGGTCCGAAACTATCTGATGTGACCTCCCCTTTGCGCATGAAGCAGGACTCACTCTTTGTGATGACCAAGCATTCGGTCTACTCGCAGGAACTCTCTTTTCTATCGGAAGAAGTGAAAGTTGAAATCTTCAAGCATTTTCCGAGACTCAAAAATATCATTAAGAAAATCGTGTTTCAGACTCAGGAGAAATTCTTTGAGAAACAGGAACAGGAAAGTGCACGGATTGAAAAAGAAGTTCAGAAACTTCATCCACAGTCTCCCCGCTTCAAACTTTTAAAGATCCAGGCAGAAAGACTTTTTCAGGATGTTCCAGATAACGAATTTCGTGAACGACTCATTTCAATTTATATTCAGTCGAACTAACTTCAAAAAAATAAGATCATCTTTTTTAAACAGATCTTTCCGGAGTTCAGATGGCAAGTTTCTTTTAATTTCTTCGAGAACAGCATTTTGGTTTTTGATTACCAGAAAAGCTTGACCTGCATCGCTCAGAGATATCTGAATCAGCTTCAACAACTCACCCCAGCCATCCTGAGTAAAACGACGAGCAGTATCCCGGCGGGCATCAGTGCTTTTTTGCCCATGAGCTGGCAGGTAGTAAGGCGGGTTGCAGACGATAAGATCGAATTTTTCTTTCGAAGTAAAAGCTGAGAGCTGGCCGATAAAGATCCCGGGCTTCATCCTCAGAAATTGAGCGGCGTTTTGCTCCAGAGAAGGAAGAAAATCCTTCTGAGCTTCAACTAAAGTCAGTTGCGATTGATAAAAAGCCGCAAGCTCCATCCCGATGACACCACATCCGGCACAGACATCGAGGATGTTCTGAACAGAATCCACATTCGCTTTTACAAAATGAACAAGCTTTAAGGAGTCTTCACTGAATCTATAAAACTCGGGCTGATGATAATCACTCATGCCGGAGGAAATGGACTGTCTTCGCGACAAGGCTGTTATCAATATCGCCCATTTCAAGAAGCTTAAAGAGGGCCAGCATGAAGTCCTGTTCAGAATCAAGTTGAGTCCTCAGGAAAAGGCGCCTTCCCGGTAAAAAGCTTTTGCCGGTTTTAGAGGTGTAAATATCGGCAAGCTTTTCGTTATCCATCAAATAGTTAAACCAGAGAAGATCTTTTTCATGAAGACTCTCCAGGGCCATGACAAGATTCTGAGAAACAAATGGTTCAGCATCGAGAAAAGGCCACACCCAGTAAATCTGCATCTCTAATGGGAACTGGGCCGTATCGAGAAGTTTTTCATTCTGCCGGATAGGATCAGATCTTTTGAGGCGCAAGAAGTTGATCAGATCCGGAGAGAGATGTTCAATGAATTTCAGATCAAGGCGGCTGTGAAGATTTTCGAGATCAATACCGTCCAGCATCTGCCTCAGGGCAGGATCGTTTCCGTAATTTTTAAAGTAGAGGCAAAAGAGATTGAAAACCTTGCGATCAGCAGGATGCCGGCCTAACCGCTCGAAAATCTGCTGAATATTCTGTTTTGCAAGTACGTGGTAGAAAGAATGTCTTGGAGAATAACCTCTCCAGTTTTCAAGTGGAGAGCGTTTCAGAATATCTCTCATGAGGTTGTCCGACTTTGTGACGTTACCTATGATGAGATAGAGCTGAGACTTCAGGATTCTCTCAAGAATGGTGGCTTCTGGAATTTCTCCGATGACTTCGATAATTTGATTTTTTACTTTTTGGTCAGTAATGAGATTGAATTGAGAATTGATGATCTCTCCAAGAAACCCCACTCTTTCCTGGGTTTTTTTGCTTACCTGAGGTGTAGCGGCAACCCACTTTAGCCACTGCTTGAGGGGATGATCTTCTTTCAACTTGAGGACACAATCCCGCATCTTGATCAGGAAACTTTCATTAAAAAGTTCAGATGAGTACAGTATCACGCCGAGCTGGAACGTATTCTGGGAAAGATCACCACATTCAATCTTATTCACTTCAAAAGAACTCACGACCTTGAAGCCTTCAAGGCTTATGTCAGGTGTAAAAGTAACCTTGTCGAGAACGAGATTACGCTCTAGAAGCTTTTTTTTTTGTCAGATGCTCTCGGTTCCTGGGCAAGTGCATCTGCCATCAGGACATTGGAAATGCTGAAATCAGAGATAAATGCGCGGATGAGATTTTTTCGGAAGTAGACAGCACATACGAGAAGAATAAATCCCAGAATGAAAATGTATTGGAGAAAGTTCTGCGACTTGTGGGACTTTTTTTCACGAGGAGTTACGGGAGGCTTTTCCTGAAGTTCTGACTTACTTTTTTTTTTCGCAACCGGAGCTGCATTGAGCTCCACAGGTTTAGCCGGTTCAGGATGGTTTTTTGGCCCGGAAGATTCTGGCTTTTTGAGATTTCCAAGGTTCACGCTACCGATGAGAGTAACGTCATCCTGAGAGCGCTCGACTGATTGTGGACGATTATTCTGAGTGAGTACGTCTTTGGCTTCGCTGATCGGGTTAAAGGCCTGTACGTCGTTACCTTTAAGGAACTGATTAACGAGTTCATCTTCGCGGATGAAAAACCAGTAACCATTTCCGGAACAGATTTCGTCTTCCGGTTTGATGGAACCATTATTATACAGCTCGAGAACCTTCTCTTTCGAGACGGGTCCCAGGATGTGATTCGATTTTGTCCTGATGAGCCAGTTCTTTTCCATATCTACCTAGCAAAAATTCCCACGAGGGCCGCCAAATCCTGATCGCTGAAACGCAGACCCATCGAAATGGTAGCACTTTGTTTACCTTCTTTGGAAACAAGATCTTCACCAGCAAGACGGGCAAAGAGAACATTCCAGATTTTAACTTCTGAAATGAGACGTAAATTCGGCCCTGCGTCTTTCTGGTAATCGAAAAGTTCAAGACCAGTTCTGATCCCGTAGTCCGGGAAGAAATAATCCATACCCACACCACCGGTTGACTCGATCAAACCTGCACGCAGACCAAAACGCTGAATGCGGCGACCAATCTGGAAGTTAAACTTGAAAGCTGAGCTGTTAATTTTACGCGTAACAGTCCTCTGCTCTTTTCCTTCACCCTTTCGTGTAAATGATTCCTGTCTTTTCTCTGATTGTGGCCCGAAGTCATTGGTGACAATACCGAGACGGAAGAATCTTTCCGGCGCCGGATAGATATCAAGGTCAAAACGAGTGTCACCACCGAGGCGGGAGTTCACACCACTTGAAAGACCGATATCTGCTTCAATGTTATTAATACGGTTAACAAGGCGGTTCACGCTGGAGAGAGTTTGCGAAACCTGATCCACGACAGCATCATCCCGGAGGAGTTTACCGACAGTACCTTTACCGTCTTTAAGATCGGCCATGATAATTTTGAGATCTGCCATAGCAGCATCGGCTTTCTCAAGAACAGGGCCTGCTTTATGAAGGTCCGACATTAGAGAGTCTTTCTGATATCTGTCTGTTTCGTAAGCAAGTTGTTCAGTGATCGCTTTAACATCATCAACGATGTCGTTAATTTTTGCTTCGTTACCTTCGGCAATACGTTTAAGACTTGCTGTCAGATCGTTCACATTGGTAATGATTTTCTTGATGACGTTGTTACCTTGCTCATCACGAAGAGATTCTTTGATCGTGATAGCGATATCTTTCACTTCTTTCAACACGTCGGATGCATCTCTCGCGAGTGTATCAAAGCCCTGACCGGCTTCCGTTATGAGCGTAGATCCAGAGGGGAGACGATCATCATGACTGCCGACATCCATATCAATAAACTTGTCCCCGAGGAGACCGACACTTTTAATTTTTAATTTGGCGTTTCTTGTTACAAAAACATCTTCCAGGATTTCGAAAGTAATAAGTGCTTTGTTGCCCTTAAGCTCGATGCTTTTAATTTTACCTGCGTTGATCCCTGCCACTTTGATGGGAGTTTTTTCAAAAATACCGGACGCATCCGTAAGGACAGTCTTGTATTGCACGTGTTTCCCGAAACCAGATTGGTTCGAAGTAATTTTTAAGGACATAACCACTACGCTGGCAAGGGCAGCAAGCGTCAGCAATCCTACTTTCAGTGGGTTCAAGAATTTTACTCCATCAAAATTCTATAACTCTTAATAGCTATATAATTTCAATGATAAGCGATTCCGGCTATAACTCAAGGAATCTTCGTATGACAGGATTTTCCGATTTCTTGAAACTTTCGACATCTAAATGCTCAACTACCCGCCCTTTTTCCATAAAGACGATGTAGTCCGAGTACTTTAGTGTGGCATGAATATCGTGAGAGATAATAATGGAAGTGAATCCTCTGTGTTCGTTTCTTCGATGAGTGTCGCGCATGAGATCATAGACCACATGAGTGGTGATCGGATCCAGTCCGGATGTAGGCTCATCATAAAGCATAATATGTGGATCAAGTGCCAAACCGCGTGCAAGGCCCACACGCTTTCTCATCCCTCCTGAGAGTTCAGAAGGAAGTCGATAGGCAGCCTCTATTGAAATACCTGTGGAATCCAGAAGTGAGAGGACCTTTTCCTTGATCTCTTCCTCTGACATTTTGGTAAATTCGCGCAATGGAAATGCGACATTCTCAAAAGAAGTCAAAAAATCAAAAAGAGCAGCATATTGAAAAACCATACCGAAATTACGGCGAAATTCTCTGAGTTCAAGTTCACCAATTTTGTTTATGACAGTATCGAGAACTATCACTTCGCCCTCAGTGGGAAGGATGAGGCCCAGAATTAATTTCATTAACGTTGTTTTACCCGCACCGGAAAAACCGAGGATGGTCGTGATTTTTCCGCGATGAATTCCGAAGTTCAGATCATAAAGGATCTTGGCCTCTCCAAAACTTTTGGACAGGTTTTTAAATCTGACAGAAAAAATTTCTTCGTTCGTGTAGTTGATCATAATATTTTCGCCAGGAAACTTGTGAGGAAGTAATCCACCACAAGTACGGTAATCATTCCCCAGACGACGGCCATATTTGTTCCCTTACCTACTCCTTCAGCTCCACCTTCAACGCGAAAACCCTGATAGGTACCGATAATTCCAATGAGGTAACCAAAGACTGTCGCCTTGATAAGTCCTTCGGCAACCATGCCAAGTCTCATAAGGTCACTGATTTTTTGAGTGTAGAGAATGGGATCAATCTGAAGAAGTTTAACTCCGATTACCCATGAGCCGCCATATCCTACGATGAGGAAAATCGCCGAAAGCATCGGCATAGAAATCATCGCTCCCAGAATTCGGGGGACAGCGAGGTACTGATAAGAATTGATTCCCATAACTTCAAGAGCATCAATTTGCTCTGTCACTTTCATGCTTCCGATCTGAGCGGCCATCGCAGCTCCACACCGGCCCGCCACAACAAGACCAGTGAGGACCGGTGCAAGTTCCTTGGCCATAGCAATAGCGACAAGTGGTCCGATGAAGGAATCAGTATTGATCGCTTTAAATCCCAGGTAAATCTGAATCGCGAATACCATGCCGGTGAAACTTGAAGTGAGAAAGATGATGAAGATGGACTTGTTGCCCATAAAATAAATCTGGTCAAACAGAAGCTTGAATCGAAATGGAGGCTTGAATGTCCAGAAAATCGTCCTGAGTGTGAAGTTTGTAAAACTTCCCAATCCATTCAGGAGATCCATAACGGTTTCCCCTAAATTCGTAATTCTTTTCTCGAAAAATGCCAGCATGCTCCTACTTTACTTTATAAATTCTGGGAATCCGATGAGAAATTGCGCACATCACCTGATACGGAATCGTTTTCATTTGAGTCGCAATGTCAGTTATCACGCGGTTGTCGTTATTCCATATTTCAATCTGATCTTCGACTTTGATTTTTCCTTCTGCCGATGGATCGAACATCAGAAAGGCCATGTCCATATTGATCCGGGCAAAAAGTTTGGCCTTCAGGCCTTTTATGTTGAGTTCGAGACCACTGGCAAATGTAACGAGACCATCGCCATAGCCAATAGGAATGATCGCCAAAAATGCATCATGAGGAAGAACATTAATTCCGTATCCAATCGGCGTTCCTTTCTTAGCGTGGAAAGTCTTCATGACCTTCGTCATGAGACGAGAGGACTGTTTTCCAAACCAGATTTGCGGTTCGAGAACTGCCGGAGGACCGTAGAGCATGAGTCCTGGACGGATGTAGGTTTCGTCGACGCCGAATTTCTGTTCAATCGCACCGGAATTAGAAACTGAAGTTGTTCGCACTTCTACACCAGCATCTTTAAGATTTTTTTGAATCCGCCGGAATTCATCCATCTGACGATGAGTCTTATCCCCTTCTTTGAGGATAAAATACGAACAGGCAAAATGTGTGAGGAGATGCTCAATGCCACGGCTCTTCAGACGAGGAACAAACGGCTCGAGTTCTTCCCAGCTGAAACCCAGACGGTTCATTCCAGTATTCAATTTAATGACAAGAGGAACTCTCTTGAACTCAGGGTTCGAAAGGATCACTTCAAGATCGGCCGGCTGATGAATCACAGGAGTGATTTTCATTTCTGCATAGGCCTGACGTAATTTAGGATTTTGCATTTCAGAGTCAGAGAAAACAAGCATCTCGACATCGAGATCCGGAGACTCTTCAAAAACTGCGAGAGCTTCACCTAGACTCGCGCATCCGAGTTTTTTCACACCATGCTCACGGACCATGTGCTGGGAAATCGGAATAAGTCCGTTTCCATAAGCATTGGCCTTCACCATAGGAATGAGTTCCGCACGCGGAGCAAGTTTTTTTATGGATTGGACGTTCTCTCCCAAGAGAGAAAGATTGATCTCAAGGAAACTGGAGTGCCTCATGATCAGACCGAAAGCTTACGGCCTTCGCGGTTTGTAACCATGAGCCTTTTTGATTCAGCTGCCATTGAATGATCATCGAGTTCTTTCTCGAAAATCCTGAAGTAATGAGCAGAAGATGCAGGAAGGTGTTTCAGCACCGGCATCATATCCTCAGAGAGAATCTGCGTATTATCTTCGAAGAATTTCCAATAACCGAACTGACGAATGAAAGATTGAAGCATCTGCGTTTCCAGTTCCAGGTTTTCACGCGGAATGAAAAACAGAACGTGCCACGGTCCCATTAAAGAAAGCTTCGTTGATTTTTGCAGTCGACCTGCAAGTTGCAGGAAGAAATCGTTAAAGAAAGCTGCCCAGTAGAATTTATTCTGCGTCCGCTTCTTCGCAACATCGATCAAAGGAATGAGTGAGAGACAAATTATGCGTGAATCAGCTTCTGTTCCCGCTCTCTGCATCTTATCCATGTTGTCAAGTGCTTCCCACATCGGGAGGAACTGATTTGAATAGTGCGGGAGTTGCTGGAAGAGTTTCATGCGACGAAGGCTTGAGCTCAATGTGCTCTCCAGAACATCCCATGGGAAATTCATCATGCGCTCTTCGCGGAATGAAATGAAGAGTACCATTTCCGGGTGCGTACTGCCGGCATGAATTTTCAGCATCACAGGTTCAAGTTCAAACAGATCGTTGGCAACCTGAGTGGCCATATCCTGAGCGAAAGCTTCGATTCCTGAAGTATTCGTTTGGCCCAACCAGAGTGATGGGAACGGATGATATTTCTTACGTGTGATTTCTGGAGAAACGAGTTTCTGTCCGCTCTGATTGAGTTCGTATACACCATAGCCGTCGATGGCTTCCCATGATTCGAGCTTACTGATGAGACTGATTACGAAATCCTGGCGACTGTTATCGCTTTCGAGTTCAGTGCAGAAGTTACGGATGAAATCAAAGTGAGCTCGAAATTCTTCGGCGGAACTGCGGTCAGAAATCAGGCGCTGAGAGCGTGACTGAAGGCGACCGATTCTTTGCTCCATCTCTGCCAGCTGCTGACGTAAGCGAATTTCTTCCTGACGTTTTTTAACGACGGACATGATCTGCGCATTGAGAGAAGCATCGTTATGAATGTATGCAACCGGGTTCAGACCCATCGTTGATTGAAGAAGGATTTTCGTTGTTTCTTTCGAGTAGAATGCGTACGCGAGAGTTCCATCCTGCACATGCGGGTGAGACTTGAACTGAATTGTACCCTGACTCATCTTCGTCACATCAACAATCACGAGATCCGGCATCTGGATTTTACTCGCAACCCAGAACTCATCGAGACTCTGGTAGTGATGGGCCAGAATGTTATTGAGCCTGAGGGCACTGGCGATTTCTTTGGCAGAGGCCAAATCATCCATCAGTATGGCCACCGAAAGTTCAATCCCTTGAGTTGTGGTCTGCATGCGGTCCTCCCGACCTTATGATTTCGTGTGTCCATGGTATCCCACTAAAAAACTAGAAGGCAACTATTAGGAGGTGAGGATCTCGACCCATAACTGACGGGCAGCAGTTTTCAGGGATGTTCCCTCGGGATTTTTGATTTTCCAGGGGATAAGGTCGAAAATGATTTTACGTTCAAGGTAGAGTTTTTCCATCTCCATTTTTCCCTTCTGCACAAGGGGTCTCACGGCAGCCAGCGGTTCGTTCAGTCTTTTCCAGCATGTTTCAAAGTCAGCATGAAGATGGACAATCCTGACCTTAGGCATCCGGTTTAAAGACACATAAATTTCTTTGGTAATTGTTCCACCACCGAGAGCGAGAACACCGGTGTGCTTCCCCTGCAGCCACTCTGCGAGAGCTTCCTGCTCTCTTTGCCGGAATTTTGGCCAGCCTTCGAGAGCGATAATCGTGGGAATGTCATTGCCGGCCTTTTTCGCGATCAGGTTATCAAGATCATCAAATCGATCCCAGCCAAAGGGCGTATCAGCTCCAATTGCTTTCAAAAAAGACGATTTTCCTGCCCCCGAGAAGCCTGCAATCAATATTTTTTCGCATGATGCCATTTGGGCCCTTGTGCGTTCGTGTAACATCCATTAAATACCTAGGACATATTTTAAGTCAAAGGCGATGCAGATGCAAAAGAACAACAAGGTGGACGCTGAGATTAGTCTCATTAAAGTCCCCGTCAATTCCAAGTATGAATTTGAACTCGATCAGGAGACTGACTGGGTCCGTGAATTCTTGCTGGAACTCAATGAGAACGCGACGGAAAAATCTCCCAAGCAATACCTCGAAGATACCAGCATCCTCATTACCGGTACGATTGAGAAAAAAGATAAGACCGACATGGGCGAGTTCCTCCTCGTCACTGGCATTGTCCAGGTTGATTACGTCACTGAATGTGTCAGGACTCTGAAGCCGATGACGATTGAACTCGATGTCCCTTTTAAAGTCTGTTTTATAGATGAGGCCCTGGCCGAGTCAGAACTCTTTGTTGATCAGGACGAGACATATGTTGAAGGCGAAGTTTATGAACTCTATTTCTTTACGAAAAGAATCGTGAATTTCCGCGACATGCTTCACGAACAGATCTTCCTGAATGTAGACCCTTATCCCATTCTTGACGCGGAAAGCAAGTTAGACGGAGTCGATTCAGAATCTCACTCGTAAGTAAGCGCATTTTGAGCTTGGCATACGGGTGAATCTATATTAGAAATGAAACCTCATTTTTAAAACATACTAGAAAACCAAGTTTTTTGAGTCATATCGGAGGCATTTGTGGCAGTACCTAAGAAAAGAACCAGCGTATCGAGAAAAGGCTTACGCCGTGCTGGTCAACATCACAAACTTTACAGAAAGTTTCCACAATCTTGCACAAACTGCGGTGACTCTGTTCTTCCGCACCACGTTTGTCCTGCTTGCGGCCACTATAAAGGCAAACAAGTGTTGGAAATCAAGGTCAAGGCAGTCGCTGCTGGCGCCCAAGCTTAATCTAAAGAAATCAGTTTCAATAAAAAAGCCTTCGAAAGAAGGCTTTTTTATTTCTAAGAGGAAAGAGGCCTATATATGAAACTCTTCAACACCAAGATCCTCGGTACTGGCAGTTACCTTCCGGAAAAAATTGTTACCAATCACGATCTCGCTAAACGCATCGATACCAATGATGAGTGGATCGTTGAACGTACAGGAATCAAAGCCCGCCGTATTGCTGACATTTCAAAAGACGAAGTTCCCTCGGGGATGGCCAAAGAGGCTACACTCCGCGCTCTCGAAGCTGCGAACCTCACTCCCAATGATATCGACTGCATTCTGTTTTCTTCAACCCTCGCCGATCAGGCCATGCCAAACGCTGCGAGTGTTCTTCAGTTCAAACTCGGGATCACAAATAACTGCCCTGCTCTTGATGTGAACGCTGCTTGCTCTGGTTGGATCTATCTTATCCCGATGGCAAACGCCCTCATTCAGACAGGGGTGTATAAGCACATCCTCGTTGTAGGTTCTGAAATGCTTTCATCTTTCAATAACTGGGATGACCGCAATACATGTATTCTTTTCGGAGATGCCTGTGGGGTTGCGATTCTCGGTCGCGCTTCTGAAAACGAAGACGCCAGAATTTATTCAACAGTTCTTTCATCTGACTCTTCTAAAAAAGATCACCTCACTCTGTGGGCAGGTGGTTCAGCGAAAAAAATCACTCATGAAGTTCTCGAGAACAATGAGCAGTGGATGACGATGAATGGCCAGGAAATTTTCAAGGCCGCAGTAAAGACCATGGCTGCACACGCTGAAAAAGTTGTGAAAGAGTCCGGTCTCACGATGAATGACGTCGACTGGTTCATTCCTCACCAGGCCAACTTGCGCATTATCGAAGCAGTGGGCACACGCTTCAATTTCCCTCCGGAAAAAGTCATCATCAACGTTGAGAAATACGCAAACACTTCTTCTGCAACTGTACCTGTTGCTTTTGATGAAGCCGTTCGTGACGGAAGAATCAAGCGTGGAGACAACGTTCTCTTTGCCGCTTTCGGGGCGGGGCTGACCGCTGGTGCGATCTTCTTTAAATACTGAGGAACATTTATGAAAGTAACTTTAGTCTTTCCAGGACAAGGGACTCAATACGTTGGCATGGGAAAGGTGTTTTGTGCTGAAGCGCATTTTGAACGTGCGAACAAGGCCACAGGTTACGATCTCCGCAAAATGATGCTCGAAGGTCCGTCCGATGATCTCAAGCTCACAGAAAACACACAGCCAGCCATTGTTGCTCACTCTCTGATGCTCTTTGATAAACTCGCTCCCCTTCTCGCTCAAAAAAATATTCAGATTGAAAGAGTACTTGGCCATTCAGTGGGCGAGTACGCTGCCCTCGCTGCTGCCGGTGTTATCAGCTTCGAAGAAGCTGTGAAGGCCGTGCATTTCAGAGGAAAATACATGCAGGAAGCAAGTCCTGCTGGCAAAGGCACGATGTACGCGATCCTGAAGCAGGATGAAGCGATCATTCGTGAGACTTGTGAAGCTGCTTCAAACTCAGATGAAAAAGTTTCTCCGGCCAACTTCAATGAGCCGGCTCAGATTGTGATCTCCGGCGATAAGTATGCCTGCGAAAGAGCGATCCGCTTGATGGAAGAAAAAACTGGTGCTCGTGTGAAAGCAATCGAGCTTCAGGTGTCTGCGCCATTTCACTGCGCTTTGATGAAGCCAGCGGAAATCAAACTAAAAGCGGTTCTCGATCAGATCGTCTTTCACCCGTTGAAATTTAATTACATTGCGAACGTTGATGCTCACGAGTACCCGAAGGATACAAGTCCGCAGGTGATGAAAGACAATCTTCTTAAACAGGTTTGTGGAAGTGTTTTGTGGACTCACTCAATTCAGACTCTGCCTGACGATACAGTCATCATCGAGTGTGGTCCCGGCAAAGTTCTCGCTGGATTGATTAAAAAGATTAACCCGAATTTGAAAGTGATCTCTCTCGATAATGAGACGGGATTTGCAGAAGTTGAGGCATTATGATTGCAAAGTATACAGATCTTGAAGGAAAAGTTGTGCTCGTTACAGGCGGAGCTCGCGGGATCGGGAAATCGATTTGCCTTGCACTGGCCTCTCAAGGCGCACACGTTGTTTTCAATTACCGTGGTGACGAAGCTAAAGCGACGGCACTTGCCGGTGAACTTGAAACCGTTGGCGGAAAAGCGACCGGTTTAAAATTCGATGTGACAGACTACGAAGCCATGACCAAAGCTCTCGATGAATTTACAAAAAATGTCGCTCCGATTTCTGGTCTTGTGAACAACGCGGGAATTTCAAAAGACACTCTCCTCCTTCGCTTAAAGCCAGACGAGATTTCTTCCATCATCGATACGAATCTCAAAGGTTCCATGATGGTCACCCAGGCCCTATCGCGGAATTTTCTTCGTGCTGAAAATGTTTCGATTGTTCACATGAGTTCTATCGTGGGTGTGATGGGAAATGCCTCGCAAGCAGCATATGCAGCTTCTAAAGCAGGACTCATCGGATTCTCTAAATCCATCGCTAAAGAGCTCGCGAGCCGCAATTTGCGTAGTAATGTGATTTGCCCTGGATTCATCCAAACTGACATGACCGACGCACTAAATGAGAAGGCGAAAGAGGAATACAACAAATCTATTCCGCTCGGGCGCTTTGGAACAACAGAGGAAGTAGCGAATTTGACGTGTTTCCTACTGAGCAGAGCGTCAGGATACATGACCGGAGAGGTGATTAAAATTGACGGCGGACTCTATATCTAATAATTTAACTGAATCAAAATATGGCTAACTAGATAGAATTATTCTCCGGAGGATATTTGAATGGAATTGCAGGATAAAGTAATCAAGCTCGTTTCTGAAGCTACTAAAATGGACGCTGCTAACATCAGTATGAACACAAGCTTCGTTGACGATCTTAACCTTGATTCTTTGGACATGGTTGAACTCATGATGAAGATGGAAGATGAGTTCGGCGTAGAAATTCCTGAAGACGAAACTGAGAACCTCAAGTCGATCGGCGACGTGGTTACTTACCTCAAAGCAAAATCTCACTAAGTGATTAAAAGCCTCCTTCGGGAGGCTTTTTGTTTTTAAGGGTCAAATTTTATGAAATTAAACAGAGTAGCAGTGACCGGCATTGGTGCCATCTGCGGATTAGGTAATTCATTAAACGAAGTCTGGGCGAATGCTCTGGAAGGAAAATCCGGGATCACACGTCTCGAGAGACATCCGAACATGGAGAACTGGGCGGTAACGTTCGGTGGAGAAGTGAAGAACTTCAAGCTCGATCCAAAACTCATGGATCCAAAGGATCAGGATCGATTCGATCTCTTCAATCAATACGCTCTTCACGCAGGTGAGGAAGCGATACAGATGTCCGGCATCCTCGAAGCAAAATACGCTCCGGAAAAAATCGGTATTCTTCTCGGAACTGGTCTCGGCGGATTCCCTCACATTGAAATGAACCATCAGGCGTTTCTTGAAAAAGGCCCACGCCGCGTTTCTCCTTTCTTTATTCCTTCTGTGATTCCGAACATGGCCCCTGGGCTTATGTCGATCCACTACGGATTTAAAGGTATCAACTTTTCCATCGCTTCGGCGTGCGCTTCAAGTGCACACGCTCTTGGCGTCGCTGCTTCAGAAATCATGATGGGCCGTCAGGACGCCATGATCACTGGTGGAACGGAAGCTGTTATTACTGGTTATACCATCGCTGGTTTCGCCAACATGAAAGCACTTTCAAAACGTAACGAAGAACCGCATCGCGCTTCACGTCCTTACGATGTTGATCGTGACGGATTCGTGATGGGCGAAGGTGCAGGTATCATTGTTATTGAAAACTGGGACAAGGCCGTTGCCCGCGGAGCGAAGATTCTCGCAGAAGTTGTCGGTTTCGGTGCTTCAGCTGATGCCCATCACTTCACAGCTCCACATCCGGAAGGACTTGGTGCTTTGACGTGTATGAATCAGGCCATCGAACTTTCCAATATCAGAAAAGAAGACATCGGTTACGTGAACGCTCATGGAACATCAACCCCACTCGGAGATGTTGCTGAAACTCAGGCGATCAAAAAAGTATTCGGCGATCATGCTTACAAGCTTGCTGTAAGCTCGACGAAATCAATGACTGGTCATTTGCTTGGAGCTGCCGGTGGACTTGAAAGTATTTTCTGTATCAAGGCCCTTCAGACGGGAATTCTTCCTCCGACGATCAATCTTGATAACCAGGATCCAATGTGTGATCTGAACTACGTCGCGAATAAAGCGCAGAAGAAAGATCCTCAGTACGCTCTCAATAACTCGTTTGGGTTTGGCGGAACAAACTCCTCAACGATCTTCAAAAAAGTTTAAAAAGGCCTCCCTCAGGGAGGTTTTTTTACTTCTCACCTTAGAAAAGTAGCCACCATTAATAGGCGGGTTAGTCATTAACGTGGGTCCTAAAAGCCTGGATAGACAGCATCTGTTATATGAAGTGCCGAAGTTCTTTTAAAATAGTCCCATGAACATCTTCTTTCTTTTAGTGATTTCCATGGCCGCTCTGGCATCGAGTGCGAGGTTGGGCTCTCAGGCCATCAAGATTCAAACAGGCTCACCAGATATTGATGAAAGCGTGCAGGAGCTTCGTAACTATTGTCCTGAGAATGTAGAACTCTATCTTTGCCGTGTTCAGGTTCAGAGTGATTGTGAGAATGGGGATAGAGGGAAGGCCTGTAAAACGTTAAACAGAATTGTCGAATACGAGATGTCTCACATTCAAAAAGTCACTAAGGTGAAATTGGTATCGTCGACGCCTTCCCTAGTTACTCCGGTTGACCAATCAAAGCTGGGTTGTCCTTCCCCACTTCAACCTAAGGTTATCGACCGTGCTCCAGCCGCCCTTCCTGTTGTCATGAATGACATCGTCGTCCAGCGTGGATCACCGAATATTACCAATGTGAGTGATGAAAAACTTATTGAGATGGAAAACAAGCCTCAATGGATTCCGCTCTTTCGTGAAAAAAATCGCGCTATCGAGGATCTAAGAAATCAGATTAATAAGTCCCAGGTTCAGGTTCAATGTAACAATGATTCAGACTGCAGAGTTCAGCCTTTCGGAGTTCATGGTTGTGGGGGATATGAAGGCAGTTTTTCTTATTCGGTGATCAACGGTACACCGGGAATCATTGGCGACGTGGTGAGATTCACGCAACTTGATGGAGAACTTCGTATCGCTGGTTATGCTTCCACATGCAGTATCTATTTAGTTCCCAAACCACAATGCTGGAACAATCTCTGCCAGTGAAATGATCAGGAGAAGATGATGCTGCTGATTCTGCTATTTACTTCACAACTCGTTTTTAGTTCATCAACAAAAACCAGCAAAGGCTTTGTTGTGGCCCTGCAGCTTCAAGAGAGTGTCCAGCAACTCGCAGAATATTGTCCGGAATCTAAGGATACCTATCTCTGTCGAATGCAGGTTCAGAGAGATTGTGAGAATGGATCAGGCAAACAACCATGTGTGCTTCTCAATCAGCTTGTTGAAAATGAAGCTGCGTTTATTAAATTTGAGAAGATGAAAGCGATACCCGAATCGGCCAATCTGGGTCAGGAGAAATCCAGAGAAGGCTGTGGCCCTCAACCTGCTCCTACTCTCGCGCCAGTAATGGTTTATGAAAAACTGAATGTGCATCGCGGATCTGATGTTGTGGAAGATGGAAAACCATACAGTGAACAAAGTCAGGCGATTGATATTCTCGTCAATAAAATCAATCAGGAGAAAGTTCCCCTTCACTGTGAAAAAGACTCTCAGTGCCATAGCATGAGTTATGGCCATATTTGGGAATGCCAAAAAATTGTAGGACTGTTTATTTACTCTGACATTAATGGAACTCCGCCGGTGTTTGAACTGATCCAACAATTCAACTCTTTAGATGCATCCCTCAACTCAAAACTTCATGGCTTCAGTAACTGCGTGATGAGTTTGCAGTTGGCCCAGCTCGCTTGTAAGAATAAAATCTGCGCACTTCCCTAGTCTGAATCCCTTGTGACGCGTCCTAAAAAATCAAATAAACAGCAAAAAGCATAGGCAGAGCGGCCCCAGCCCTTTTAAAATAGGAGCATCCAAGGAGCCATTCATGTCAAGTTACCTCGAGTCCATTGATCCGGAAGTCGCGAAATTCATCAAGCTTGAACAACAGCGCCAGGAAGAAGGCCTCGAGCTCATTGCTTCGGAAAATTATTGTTCGAAAGCAGTGATGGAAGCGCAGGGATCTTGTCTTACAAATAAGTACGCTGAAGGTTATCCGAAGAAACGTTATTACAATGGTTGTGAATTCGTTGATGAGATCGAGCAACTAGCTATCGACCGTTTGAAGAAAATTTTCAACGCTAATTATGCAAACGTTCAGCCGCACTCGGGCTCCGGTGCAAATATGGCAGTGTACATGGCGATGTTGAATCATGGTGATACTTTCCTCGGAATGGACCTTGCTCAGGGTGGTCACCTTACTCACGGTTCGCCGGTTAACTTCTCCGGAAAACTCTACAAGGCCCTTCATTACGGACTTGATCCGAAAACTGAAACCATTGATTACAACAAGCTCGAAGAAATTGCGAAGAAAGAACGTCCACGGATGATTCTTGCCGGTGCTTCTGCATACCCACGTTTGATCGATTTTGAAAAATTCTCTCAAATTGCTAAATCAATCGATGCGATTCTCTTTGTCGATATGGCCCACATTGCTGGTCTCGTAGCCGCTGGACTTCATCCGAATCCGATGGGCTTTGCAGATGTTGTAACTTCTACAACACACAAAACTCTCCGCGGCCCACGTGGAGGGTTGATCCTCACGAATAACGAAGAGCTTGGAAAAAAATTCAACTCTCTCATATTTCCGGGGATTCAGGGCGGACCACTCGAGCACGTGATCGCCGGGAAAGCTGTTGCATTCAAAGAGGCCCTCGAGCCTGCGTTCAAAACTTATCAGGAACAGGTTGTGAAGAACTCAAGAGTTCTCGCGAAGACACTGATGGATAACGGTATTGATCTCGTCTCTGGCGGAACAGATAACCATCTTATTCTCGTGAAGACTGACTCTGTGAATATGTCCGGTAAAGAAGCTGGTGAGATTCTTGAAAAGGTAGCAATCACTTGTAACAAGAACATGGTTCCGAATGATAAACGTTCACCGTTCGTCACTTCAGGTGTCCGTCTCGGTACTCCTGCTGTCACGACCCGCGGATTCAAAGAAAACGAAACGAAAATCATGGGCGAACTCATTGTGAAAGCGCTGAAAAATCATCAGGACGAAAAAGTTCTGAAAGAAGTGACAGCGTCCGTTCACGAGCTCTGCCGCAAATTTCCAGTATACGCCTAAGGATATTTTATGAAATGGATTCTCCTTCTTGCACTCTTCGCCTGTTCAACTCAGGATAAAGTCCTTCCGGCAAAAATCGATACTCCAGCTGGTTCACCAACAGAGAGTGAAGCCAAGCCGGTGAGTCCTCTCACGGTGAGACCTTGCTATTGTATGAAAATGTTCCAGCCTGTTTGTGCTGGCGGAATGAGTTATGGGAACTCTTGTGAAGCCGAATGCCATGGCCACAAAAGTTGGAAAGAAGGATCTTGTCCTCCGAAAAAATAAGAATTTCACTTTCGGGGGTTCAAAAAAGTTCTGCAACTTATTGAATCCCCGTCTTTCATCTTTGATCTATTTTCAGCCATTTAGCTTTATAACTTGTAACCGAAATGGTAGCATCCCTCCAACAACCACTAGATATAGTATAGGATAGCATTATGAAATGCCCTTTCTGTTCGGCCCCAGACACAAAAGTTCTCGATTCAAGAAACTCTGATGAGGGATCTGTCATTCGCCGCCGAAGAAAGTGCGAAGGATGCCAGAAGAGATTTACGACATTTGAAACTGTCGAACTCTCCATGCCGATGGTGATCAAGAGAGACGGAAGAAGAGAAGCTTTTAAGCGTGAGAAGATCAAAGGTGGGATTGAGAAGGCCTGTGAGAAACGTCCCATCTCTGAAGTTCAAAAAGATCGGATCATCAATAATATTGAAAAAGCGATTCTCGATATCTCTGATAAAGAAATCCAGACTCAGGACGTAGGTAACCTCGTGATGATGTATCTTCGTCACCTTGATCCTGTGGCGTACATCAGATTTGCAGCAGTCTATCGTAAGTTCCAGGACGTTGAAGAGTTTGTAAACGAACTCAAGCACGACGAGCATAATCAGTTTAAGATCCCCCCTCAGCATTTAGGGAAGGAAGATAATCGTGAGTACTAAACGCGAATCACGGGAGTTCTGTCTCCAGTTTCTCTATCATTTTCAGTTACCCGCCTTTCAGGAACTCAAAAAAAACGCGAACACGAGCGATCTGTTTGAACGCCTTCAGGAATTTAAAAACACTCTAGGCATTGAACTCGATCCGCCGGCACTCGCCACTGTTTCAACCATAGTGAAAGGCATCCTGAAGAACCACGAAGATCTCGAAGAGATTCTTGTGAGATACCTCAAGAACTGGAAACTATCCCGCATCTCAAAAATTGAACACACGATCTTCATGCTCGCGATTTATGAGTTGAAATACATGCCGGAAATCCCGGGCAAAGTAGTGATCAACGAAGCTATCGAACTGGGCAAGAAATACTCGACGAAAGAATCGGCCGGATTCCTTAATGGAATTCTCGATAACGTCTTCAAGCAAGAGCTTAAGCGCGATGAATGATTTCCTGTCTCTCGTCAGTCCTGAGACCCGGGCCATTATCTGGATACCGAAGCAGGAAAACGAATCTCAACATCCTCATTATAAAACCATCGATTATCTTTGTGACGGAATCCTGACTGCTTCCTTGCCTGCTCTCAGTCAAAAATCGAGTCTTGTTATCGCTGCCAGAAACTTCGGCTCAACTTTGATGATTTTTGTGGCACGTACACTTGTGAAAAAAGAACTGGAAAGCTTCCTGTCACTGGTGAAAATAGAAGAATTCAATGCCGGAGATATTTTGTTGGTAGATGACGGGAATCTTATCGCTGAACTTGAGGGCATGTTGACTAAAACAGTGACCGCAAAATTGAAGAGGGTGAACTAGTCACCCTCTCCGAGATTTTAAAATTAAAGTGAAATTACCCGGGCATTTCTGAAATCGTGATCTTTCATCACGCGCTCAAAGATATTACCTTCGTGATCGATAACGAACAGTCTGCCTGAAAGATCCAGGAAGTAGTTCGAACCAAGTTTCGTTATACTTGCGAGCTTGAGGTTCATAGGAATCCCAGGAAGGTGAAGAGTTCCATCCATACCTACAGTAAAGACTGAACCAGAAGAATCAATGAAGTAGTTACCACCACGTTTCTGAAGGACCCCTACTCTCATTGAAGGCCATGGAATGACCGAGCCATCCTGAGAAATCGTGTACACAACGCCACGGTTAGACATGAAGTATGTTCCACCGTAAGCAGCAACATCTTTCATTTTAAAGTTAGAAAGCTCTGCCTTGTTAACTGCTCCAGTTGCAGTCACAGTGTAGAGATCCATTTCTTTTTTATCAGCATCAGTCACTACAGTGAAGTAGTTGCCTCCGAAGAAATTTGCCGTTTTCAATTTCTCATCAGTCGTCATAGTCACGCCCCCCTGAGAATCGATTGTATAGAGCTCGCCTTTATCAGAGATAAAGTAGTTCATCCCGCGACCGAGAATTTTCTCAGGCATTTGCTCATACTTACGGTAAAGGGTTCCCCGCTCATCAACTGTTGCAAGGACAGTGTTCTCTTCAACGAAGAACTGACCGCCCTTCATAGTGATTTTCTGTGGGAAAGCGTAGTTACCTACGTCGTAAGCAAAGCCAGCTTTATCGATAGTAACGGTGATTCCGTTATCCATGATGATATAAGACTGTGCGACTGCGGATAAAGAAACAGTAGCGAGAATAGCCAGCATAAACTTTTTCATTTTTTCCAACTCCTTGGTGTGAATAAGCAATGCGAGTATAGTCGGGTAAAGTTTTTTTTTCTATGAGTGCGATGTGTGATGGATGATGAATTTGGAAGATGATTTCAAGTTACCGAATGGCCGGGTGTTTCCTTAAGAAAAGAGTGCGAGAGCTGTTGCCCCCACACTCAAGAATTCTTAAGTTCAGATAGAGAGAATTTTTGCGCTAAGAAGATCATGGTCTTTAACCAATCTCTCATTAATCTGTCCTGTTGTTGAATCAACAACAAACAATTTCCCTTCAGAATCAATCATGTAGTTTGCGCCCACTTTTGCGATATTGCTTACCACTAAACCTTTCGGAAGAATGGGGCACATGAGAAATCCTGCATCTGTAACAGTAAATAAGAAGTTTGCGGAATCAATGAAGAAGTTACCGCCGGCCTTTTTGATAGCGCCTATCTTGTACTCGCCGGCCTTCGAATAAACGAGACCATCACGAGCAACAGTATAAATACCGCCGGTTCTTGTTGTAATGTAATTACCTGGTGAAGCGATGATGTCTGCAGTTGCAAGTCCCGGGATAGCCGGATTAAAGTAGAAACCTTTTGCATCGACGGTATAGAGATCAAGGGCCTTCTTCTTATCATTTTGAACAGTGAGATAGTTACCACCGAAAGCAACTGGCTTCTTAAACGGTGAATCTTTATCGAGTTTCGTGACGATACCAGTGGCACTGACAGTAATGAGTGCATTATCGTCATTGACCATATAGTTAAAGCCCTTACCCTTAATCTTCTTCACTTTTACATCTGTTTTAAAGAAGAAGCCCTTCTCGGTAACAGTTGAAACTTTCTCGTCTGATACGAGGAATTGTCCACCGCTGATCGTGACGTTGTAAGGAAGATTAAAAAGATCGAAATCGTAAACGAGTCCTGCCTTGTCCGTCGTCAGTGTTACACCATTATTCAAAATGATATAGGACTGAGAAAATGCACTCAGTGAAAGAAGTGCAAATCCGGCGATGAGTAAGTTCTTCATAATATCCTCCAGGCAATCGATTAAAGTGGACGCATCATAGAGGAGTTTTGAAGAAAATGATACAAGGCGTAAAATACTTACAAGAGCAGGCTAACTATCTAAAAAAAGGGGCCTAAAAAGGCCCCCTTTGGAGTAATTAATAGTTCAATAATTCCCGGGCGGCGGTCAGAATCTTATTCACATCAGGCAGGGTCGCTCGCTCAAGAATGCGATTGAATCCAACCGGAGTGAAGGTAGAGCCTACTCTTCTGACAGGAGCATCGAGGTATTCGAATGCGTGTTCGTTAATGACACCGACAAGCTCACCACCAAATCCACCAAAGACTTTATCCTCGTGAACGACAAGAGCACGATGAGTTTTCTTAACGGTCGCGATGATCGCATCTGTATCAAGCGGATTCAATGAACGAAGGTCGATGACTTCCACTTCAAATCCTTCCTTAGAGAGCATCTCTGCAGCTTCGAGTGAGAAGTGAACAGTATTCCCGTATGTAATGATCGAAAGGTCAGAGCCTTCACGACGGGTGCGGGCCTTACCAAATGGAACTTCGAAATCTTCAGGCACCGGAGTCATCGCATACTTGGCGTTATAGAGAGATTTAGGTTCAAGGTAAACTGTCGTTCCCTGAGATCTCATGGCCGTACGAAGAAGTCCGGCAGCATCGTCTGCGAAAGCAGGAACGACGACACGAATCCCCGGAAGAGTACAAAGAGTCCCTTCAAGGTTTTGTGAATGATAAAGTCCGCCACCGATGTAACCACCAGAAGCAAGACGGATCGTAATGTTCGGAGAGAATGCTCCGTTACTTCTCCAGTAGTCGTGTGAAGTCTCAACCATTTGTTCCATGGCAGGCCAGAAGTAATCGGCGAACTCTGCGCCTTCAACGACGATGCGGATTTTTTCCTGATCGAAGCGGCTCATGCCGTTTGCTGTTCCAAGAATATAATCTTCAGCGATCGGTCCGTTGAAGACGCGGCCTTTGCCGAATTCCTGTTGCATCCCTTTTGTAACGTTGAAGATTCCACCCTTTTCTTTGTTGGCCACGTCCTGACCCCAGATAAATGTATCAGGGTTATGACGGAACTCCGCTTTGAGTGTGCCGTTGATAGAGTCAATGAACTTTTTCGGCTCAGACGTTTCACTGTGTGTGCCATCAGTATATTTCTGTGGCTCATGTGCAGGTGGAACAACAAAGTTCCAGATGGATTCAGGAGTCGGATTTGGTGCCTTCACTGCTTTGCCGTGAGCTTCAAGAAGTTCAGCTTTGGCATCTGCTTCGATTTTCTCAATGTCTTTTTGCGTAAAGATCTTGGCCTTCAGCAGATCCTCTTTGAATTTCGGCAAGGGATCCAGAGCTTTTGCATCAGCACGCTCTTTCTCATCTCGGTACCATTCATGGTTATCAGAGTTTGAGTGGTTACCGATACGCACGCATTTCGCGAGAACGATAACAGGCTCCTGATTCTTGATCGCGTGGTCGCGGGCGCTGATCATCGTGTTCATCGAATCGAACACGTCTTTCCCGTCACACTTCAGGATCTGGAGATTTTTGAAACCTGTGAAGTTATCACAAACCCATTCATTCGCAGTCTGATCGCACTTAGGAACTGAAATTCCGTAGCCGTTATCCTGGAAGACGAAAATGACCGGAAGTTTTTCAGTTGAAGCACCGTTGATCGCTTCGTAACAGTAACCTTCTGAAACAGAAGATTCACCTTGAGAAGAAATCGCAACACCCTTGTGCTTATAGTATTTCATAGCACGGCCGACGCCGGCAGCGTGAAGTGTATGGTTACCAGTACAAGAAGAAACGTTATGAACATTCCATTCTGGTTTTGCGAAGTGATTAGACATGTGACGGCCACCACTCGCGAGATCAGTCGCCTTAGAAATACCGTTCAAAAGAATTTCTTCTGTCGTAAGTCCTGCAGACAAAGCAGTGAGCATGTCCCGGTAGTAAGGAAAAAGGTGATCAGTTTCTTTGTCGAACACCTGGCCGATCGCTAATTGAATGGCATCGTGACCTGCGTAAGGAGCATGGTATGACCAACCCAGGGCCTGCTTAAGGTAATTGGGAGCTCGCTCATCGATCATTCTTCCGAGGATCATGAGATGAAGCCATTTTTTCAGGGTTTCTTTGTCTGTTTTTTGAATGTCATGGTGTTTAACGACCTTCATAGAATCTCCGTTCAGCAGCAGCATAAGTAATTAAGGTATCGGGAACAGGTATCATAACCGGTCTTTTAAGACTTTTTCCACAGAAGATTAACAGTGCAACATGACGAAGTGTTTATCTCGGGCAGGTTCCTGAGCTTTGTTCTTGATAAGGCTTTACCTTCATCTTAAACTGCTGAAAACTCATATTTTTCGGAGTATATATGGCAAACACCAAGGCCCAGGATTTTTTTGCAGATCCGCGATTAAAAGAAGCTAAAAAATTGATTCAAGATGCCCTCAAAGAGCACCAAACAAAATTGACTGGGGTAAAAGAAGCTAACCCGGAGTTAAAAGAATCCTACGCGAATTTATTGAAACAAATCGGTGAGTACCGCGGCGGAGCTCTGTTTTATAATTACCTCGGATCAGGCATCGGCAACGGTCCGCTGGTAGAGCTTGCAGACGGGTCTGTGAAATACGATTTCATCACCGGGATTGGCGTGCACTACATGGGCCACTCTCACCCGGGAGTGATCAACGCAACCATAGACGGAGCTGTTTCAAATACCGTGATGAACGGACATCTTCAGCAAAACACAGACACCGCTAGACTTCTCGAGCTTCTCTCCAAAGAGGCCTGCCGTTATGGCGCCGAAGTGAAAAACGTCTTCCTCACGACCTCTGGGGCCATGGCAAATGAAAATGCCTTTAAGATCATGCTGCAAAAGCGGATGCCAGCGAACCGGATGTTTGCTTTTGAGAAATGTTTTGCGGGGAGAACTCTCGGGATGGCATGGGTGACGGATAAAGCCGCCTACCGCGTGGGCATTCCAAAAACAATTGATGTGGATTACATCCCCTTTTATTGTGATGGGGATCACGAAGGGTCGATCAGGCTCGCCGTCTCGGCGATGAAGAAAGCGATCACGCGCTACCCCGGCATGCACGCCGGTTTTTGCATGGAGCTTATCCAAGGTGAAAACGGCTCGTGGGTGGGGAATAAAGAATATTTCGAAGCCCTGATTAATGTTTGTCGGGAGAATAACATCTCCGTGTTCTTTGATGAGGTTCAGTCTTTTGCGAGAACGAATAAGCTGTTCACGTTCCAATATTTTGGTCTCGATAAATACGCAGATGTGGTGGCGATCGGAAAAAACTCGCAGGTCTGTGCGACGTTCTTTAAGGACGATCACAAACCGAAGCCAGGTCTCATGTCCCAAACTTTCACAGGGGCATCAAGCCAGATAAGTGCTTCACTCTACATCATCAATGAAATAGTTAATGGTGGACTCCTTGGCGAAGGTGGAAAGATTGAACGTCTTCATAAGCGATTCAAAACAAACCTCGAAGCCATCTCAAAAAAACACCCTGAAAAGCTCTGTGGTCCCTATGGGATCGGGGGGATGGTTGCGATTTCAGTCTACAAAGGTGACGAAGCCAAAACAAAAGCCTTCACGTTCAAGCTTTTTGAAAATGGTGTTCTCTCTTTCATGGCCGGCGGGCACCCAACCGCTCGCGTGCGCTTCCTCCTGCCGGTGATGGTGACGGAAGAAAAACATATTGATGATGTCTGTGCGATCATCGAAACAACTCTCTCCGAGATGGAGTAAGATGTTCATCATCCGCCCCATTGAGGAAAACGACATCGATGCCCTGATGACTCTCATTGAGGGCTCAGGTCACGGGCTCACAACTCTTCCCAAAAACGTTGATTTTCTCAATAAGAGAATTCGTATCTCGCAGAGAAGTTTTCTTCACAGAGAAGATGGTCCTGGTGGAGAAGATTATCTATTTGTCATGGAGGAAATATTCACCGGAAGACTCGTCGGTGTCTGTGCCATTATTTCCAAGATCGGCGGATTCCAGCCTTACTATTTCTATAAACTCGAAGTCACTCATCATGAGTCAAAACTCATCAACGTTGAGAATGATGTCACTTCCCTGCACATTCATGCCATTCACAACGGACCGGCCGAAATCTGTTCACTTTACCTACATCCCGATTACAGAAATTCGCAGAACGGGAGATTTCTCTCTCTTTCACGTTTTCTCTTCATCGCTGAGAACCGTAAGTTTTTCGAAGATTCTATTATCGCCGAAATGCGCGGAATGGTGAAAGACAATGGCGTTTCTGCTTTCTGGGAAGCCGTCGGTAAACACTTCTTTAAGATTGATTTTCCGACTGCGGATTCGCTCTACATGAAAAATAAACGCTTCATTGAAGAACTTCTGCCTAAGCATCCGATCATGGCCAATGTTCTTCCGGAAGATGCTCAGTCCGTCATTGGGAAAGTTCATCCGGATACTGAACCCGCCAGAAGGATTCTGGAGCAAGAAGGGTTTGAATTTTCCGGTCTGGTTGGACTCCTTGAGCCTGGACCTGTCCTGATTGCTGAAGTAGACAAGATCCGCTCAATTCGTGAAAGCATTATGGGTGAAATCGCTGAAATCTCAGATAAGCCTTTTAAGTCAGAAGACTTCATTATTGCCCGTACCACGGAAGAATTTCGCTGTGCTCTTGGTGGAGTGGTGAAGCTCAAGTCTGGTGGATATCGTATTTCCGGCGTTGCTGCAGCTGCTTTGAAGATCCGCCTGGGGGACTACATTCGCTTCGTTTCATTCCGTCCGAAAGAAACTAAAAAGAAAAAGACAACAACTCTCATCACGAGAAAAAAGAAATAGTTGTTTCTGTAAAATAACCTTGATCATCCCTGCTAAAAGCTGAAAAAATAGGTTCTCCACAAAAGGTGACTCTATGAAAAAGATTTTCATTCTCTTTACTCTATTTTTCTCACTGATCACTCTGGCAGAAGACCAGGTTACTGTATTCGTTTCTCTTTCACCTGCGGGTTCATTTACAGCAGTCAGTAAGAAAGTGAAGGGAAACCTTAAACGCATTGGCGACAACTTCACCTCGGATAAAATATCTGTCACTGTTGAGTCTTTTAAAACAGGCATCGATCTTCGTGATGAACACTTCTGGAAACATCTCCAGTCTTCAAAAGCTTCTTCATCTTCAAAAATTACCCTGACTGATCTCAAGGCCGCAGTTGGTAAGGGAATGGGGATTCTCGAAGTGAATGGCGTTAAAAAGCCCGTGACTATTGCATACACAACGAAAGGCAATGAGGTTCTCGTGAAGTTCAATGTGAAAGCTTCTGAATTTAAACTTTCAAAAGCTGAGTACCTCGGAGTCGGCGTCGAAGATCTGGTGAAAGTTGAGGCCACTTTTGGTTTCAAATCGAACTAAGGCATGAAGTTTTTCTGCCTTCTGATTTTATTCTCAATGCTCTCGTGCCAGGACTGGAACTCAAACAGTTCGGATGCTGAAAAATACGGGCCGGTAGCACTGACTGGTTCTGATGGTTTTAAGAAGGCCTATCCGATACTGATGGATCGCTGTGCAAACTGCCACACTTCTTCGATTCACAATCCATGGGCCGGTTATAAGAATGAACAGGACTGGATTGATAACGATCTGATTATCGCTAACGACTCTGCAAACTCCGAACTCATTGGTCGTATTATAAACACCGGAAACACAGATTCAGATATGCCCCAGGGTGGAAGTGCTCTTCCTGATAGTGAGTACACTCTACTCACGGAATGGATTGATAACATTCCATGAAATTCCTCACCTTTTTCATTCTTCTGACGATCACAACGACGGCCAGCGCCTACGTGAACTTCATTGGTCACGGATATACGTCTTGTCTTAACTGTCACTACAACCCTGCTGGTGGGGGTCCTTTGAACGATTACGGTCGTGTGGTGGGCGCAACTGCGATTTCTTCTGGTGCTCTTTATCCGAAAGACTGGAACGAAGAAAAAGTGGCATACACTTCCGGCTTTCTTTTCCGTAAACCAAAACAGAACTGGTTACGGACTCAGATTAATTATCGTGGTTTTCAACTCGTACAGAGTCCGGGCTCCGAGGCAAATCAGACTGAACGCTGGATCAACATGCAGCTTGATGGGCGTGTGATTCTCAAGTTCGGCGAAAACGATAAATTCGTTTCCGTTCTCAACTACGGATATGCTCCCCTTCCTCCAGGCCCGAAAATTCAGGGAGTGAAAAACCAGACTGAATGGCGAAGCAGAGAGCACTACCTCGGCTATCGATTCACGCCAAAGTTTGGTGTTTATGCCGGACTCATGGACAAGGTTTTTGGACTAAGAACGATTGAACATATTGCTTACTCGAGATCTATTCCGCAAATGGCACAGAATGATCAGGTCCATGGGCTGAAGGGACACTATCTGGGTGAGAAGTGGGAAATGTTCGGTCAGTACTTTGTTGGTAACCTTGCTCAGGATGAAAATCTTAGGATGAAAGGGGCGACTGGAATGATCGAGAGAACAATTTTCGACATCCACCGGATCGGTACTTCGCTTACGAGATCAGAAAACACTTTCCTGACTCTTATGTCTTATTCGGCTCACGCTAAGTTCAATCTGAAAGAAGGCTCAGCTCTTCTCGGAGAAATCGGCCAGACTTCGAAAGATTCCAAGAACGGAAATACAGAAGAGGTTTCACGTTGGGGACTTCTCCAGACTTATCTTCGACCTGTGCGCGGTTTATATGTCCTGACTAACATCGAGTACAAAAAAGACGATGTGAATATGGAAGACTACACGGTGAGATGGGGCCCGGGAATTCAATACTTCCCTATTCAACGTTTTGAGTTTCGGTTTGATATCTACAACGAAAGAAACTTCTCACCGGATTCATCCACGAAAGACAGGTGGAGCTACTTGCTCCAGACACACATATGGTTATAGTGAAAATATTTATCCTTATGCTGGCCTTTCAGTCACTAGCCATCGGCGCGAGCGACATCATTAATGCATTTAAGCGTAAGGACTATCACACCATCAGCGATACCTTTAAGGCAGCACCTAACGACACTTACACTCGTCAGGAACTTGTCCTTATCTCCTACTCACTGAGACAAATGGAATTTTATCGCCAGGACATCAAGCTCAACGTGCGATTGATTAATCAGAAGTTCAAAGACCGTCACACGAAAATTCTCGCTGCCATCAGACAGGGTGATTCACTCGACGGCGATGGTTATCCTGAACCTTTGAAGGTCCTGTATTGGAACCTTCTGATGGATTTCAGTCACATCATCCTGGGATATGACGAAAAATCGCCTATCCTTGAAAGTGACAGAAAATTCTTCAATTCGTTCAGCAAGATCCTCTCTGAACTGGAATTCCGCGAAGGAAAAGTTGATAAAATCAATGACCAGGTTCTGGCGCATCTCGAGTATCTAGATAAAAAAGTTTACCAATGGTCGACAAGCTTTTCATTGAGCTATGTAAGCTGGCAGTCCGAGGCCAAGCTTCACGGTCAGGGCCAGGACATCGCTCTTCTCGTCACAAACAAAGGCTTCTGCGCCGGTGGTGACGTCGGAGTCGAGAACTACCTTTTCCATTTCTATGTCGACAGTTGTTTCCTGATGGGGTCCGGG
Source organism: Bacteriovorax stolpii (assembly GCA_945883845.1). Classification (GTDB taxonomy): domain Bacteria; phylum Bdellovibrionota; class Bacteriovoracia; order Bacteriovoracales; family Bacteriovoracaceae; genus Peredibacter. Next base: position 67,982 of record CAMCYI010000006.1, read on the forward strand.
GGTATTCAGGCATTGCCGAACAAATCGGAAATTGATTACCAGCAATCAAACGTACCTGCTTACGGTGTGAAGATCAGTCCAGGTGCCTCGATGATAGTTTCAACGACAAAATCCCGTATCGGTTTCAGGATACCTGTGATCTATAGTAAACAGACTCTTGATGATCCTCCGGCCAGTAAAGGATATGAAGCTCTCAACGAAGCTCCTTTATCAATCATCACGTCACTTTATTCCCGCTGGCAATTTAATCGCTGGTACTTCCAGACTGAATTCGGAAAATACATCTCGAAAGAATCCACTTTCTGGGGATTGGGCGTAGGATACACATACTGATATGGCCGAAAAAACACGACACCTGAAAAATATTTTTATCAATCCCGGATTTCAACTCAGACTCATGAGTTACTTTGTTGTTTTGTTTCTTCTCACAACGACATGCCTCTATTCCACGACATTTTTATTCTTCTGGAATATGAAGAAGAAAGGCCAGGAAGTCGGAATTCCTGACGGGCATGTCTTCTACCAGTTCCTTCAAAATCAGAAGAGTGATCTCGATCTCCTCTTTATCGGTCTCGCAGGTTTAAATCTCGTCCTTCTCCTCGGAGTAGGTTTCATTCTCTCCCACAGGATTGCAGGACCATTGTACAAGCTTCGTCACCATCTTCAGAACCTGAGAAACACTTCTCCGGATTACAAAACCCGCGAGAAAGATTTTTTTCAGGACATGATACCTGTGGTGAACGATCTGCGGGATAAGCTCAAGTGAAGAAACTTATTTTTCTGGGATTCATTCTGGTGAGTTGCTCAAGACCGCAGGAGACGATCAAGGAAAACGACGATTATGTCCTGGTTGAATTCGCAGCGAAACTGGAAGAAGAGCAAGGTACATTTCAAAAAATGCACAAGTCCCCTACTGCCCCTTAGACGTACTCTCAAAAATTTTATCCGCTGAAGCCGCTACAAATCCCTGATAGAGTCTTCCATCTGGTAATGGATATCTTTTCGCAAATTCATAGTAACAGGCCGGGATCGTAAGAGTTCCATCATCAAATTTCACTTCAATGTTATTGGCCAGAGTCGAAGATTGTTCCAGGAAAACTTCTTTCGTCCCTTTCACTTCTCCACCGCTCGCGTTCAGCTTGAATCCATTTCCTTTCAGGAAATCATTAAGGATATGGATGTCTGAAAAATTCTTCATCCGGTTAATGAAAACAGTGAAGTGGTTGGGTCGATAACCAAAGGCAAGCACCCATGCTGCGTAGTCGCTTTCTTTCAGAAGAGCATTGTATTCAGGAATTGTTGCCATCCATGGTCTACCCATGGAAACGAAATCGAATTTCTCCTCACTTCCTGCAGGAATCTGCGCGATGAGTGAATGAACTTTATCTCTCAGGGCCTGTGAGAATTCTTCAAGTTTAAGCTCCGAGATAAAAATCTTCGGCTGCGTTTCATCAGAATGTTCATAGTGTTTCGCGTAGAGTTTTTTTTCAGGAAAATGATAATCACCTTTATAGGTGTAGCCCGACTTGATAAAGGGTTTTGCCAGGACATCAATTGAAACCCGTGGATGATTGAAAGTACGTAGGGCGATATGGTCATTGTGAAGTTCATTACCATCGGTACTTACAAGGAGGTCGTGGATCTTCTGTGCCATGGGATTAATCAGGACATAATCCTTCCACATCTTATCCAACAAACCCGGTAAAGTTTCGGCCATAAAAAACTCCTTTAGAACATCTTAACAGACAGTTCTCCGGAAAGGCAGAGGGCAACCCGATTAACTCTCCGTATAAAGATGGGAAGTTTATCTTAATGGGAGTATTATAGCAGCGCAAACACAGAGGCGAGGGTACTTATGCAGATGACATTAAAAGGTGACTATTTTAACGGTCGTTTCTCCCATGAAAATGGAACAGGGCCAACCTCAAATGCTCAGGAAAAAATTTCTAAAACGTCTCCTGCAGACCTGACCCAGAAGCTTTGGGATTGTCATGTTTTTTACGATCATGTCGATGCCGTTTTAGAGTCTGCTCAGAGAGGTTTTGAAAGTTGGAGAAAGCTCACTTTCACTGAACGTGCAGGATATCTGAAAAAATATCAAGAGAGAGTTCGCGCGCGCAAAAATGAAATTGCAACGGCACTCGCACTTGAGGTTGGAAAGCCCTACTGGGAAGCTCTTACAGAAGCAGCGGCCCTTGATTCCAAAGTTACTGTCACAATCACAGACTCACTCAAAAGAATTGAAACTGAGACGATAAAAGATGTGATGCCGAAGATTGACGGCCACGTCGTCTATAAACCCCTGGGCCCATGCTTTGTGATTGGCCCATTTAACTTTCCTTGTCACCTAGCCAATGGACAGATTCTCTCTGCTCTTCTTGGGGGAAACTCTGTCATCTTCAAGCCATCTGAGAAAACAATTTATTCGGCACAGCTGATGATGGAATGTTTTCACGAAGCAGGATTCCCCGATGGTGTGATCAACTTCATCAACGGCACCGGCCATACTGCCTCGAAGATTACTTCTGACAAACGAATTAAAGGTGTCTTCTTCACTGGCTCCCGTGGTGTAGGAATGCGCATCCTGGATAACACTTATAAAGACCTGAACAAGCTCGTTGCCCTGGAACTTGGTGGAAAAAATTCCACCATCATTCATCACGACACGAACATCGATCATGCTTTGCCGGAACTTCTCCGCTCATGCTTCCTGACAACTGGTCAGCGTTGCACGTCAACTTCGATGATTCTTGTTCATCGTAAAATCGAACAACAATTCATTTCCCGCTTCAAGGAAGTCACGCAAAGAATCCGTGTGGGCCATCCCATTCACTCAAAGCCTGAAGCCTTCATGGGCCCGTTGATCGATGAGCACGCTCAGAAACTGTACTTTGATTTTTGTGCCATAGGGATGAAAGAAGGCGCCGAAGAAATTCTCGCTCCTCTGAAGCTGGATGTCGGTTACGAGGGATATTATGTTTCTCCTTCGATTCACTACTCAGCAAAGCCAAATCTCCAGGGGAAATTTATCCAGGAAGAAATTTTCGGGCCGAACAGCTGCTTCATTCCCTACGACACGATTGAAGAAGCAATCTCAATAGCTAATTCTACGGAATACGGTCTTGCTGCTTCTGTCTTTACACGTGATCCAAAGATTTATGAGCTTTGCCTGAGAGATATAGATGCAGGACTTATTAACCTGAATCGTTCAACAGTCGGAGCAACTGCCCGACTTCCATTCGGTGGTACAAAAAATTCAGGGAACCATCACCCTGCAGCTGTATCCATGATTGATCACTGTGTGAGCCCCGTCTCTTCACTTGAAACTCTGGATGATAGCAGTTCTAGTCTTAGTGATGTTGTTGGCCTCAAGGATTCATGAACCCTACTGAAACGGAAATCAATTTGAAGGAAACGCTGAAGAAAGAACGTATGTACGTTCTCATTCTTGCGGCCATTCAAGTTGCCCATATTCTCGACTTTGTGATCATGATGCCACTTGGTCCACGTTTCATGCGCGTTTTTTCCATCTCACCAGTTGAATTTTCAACTCTTGTTTCGGCTTATACCTTCAGTGCCGGGATCGTTGGGTTCACTGCAGCCCTTTATGCAGATCACTTCGACCGTAAAAAGTTTCTTCTGTTTAACTTCGCCGGATTTATCATTGGAACTTTTCTTTGTGCGATCTCGACGAATTTCACCTACCTTCTCATTGCCCGCGTCATCGCTGGTGCATTTGGTGGGATTGTAAACGCTGCCGTATTATCTCTTGTAGCTGACCTCATTCCATTCAGCCGTCGCGGAAATGCGATGGGTGTAGTGATGTCATCGTTCAGCATTGCCAGTATAGCCGGGATCCCACTCGGGCTTTACGTGGCCAACACATTTGACTGGCACTGGACGTTCCACCTGATCTGGCTTCTAGGTGCTATCTTCTGGATCATGTCCCTAGTTATTCTTCCAAAAGCGAACACGCCTCCACAGAAGAGATCACTTAAGGACAATCTCAAAAACTTTAAAAAAATTCTGACTCAAACGGATTATCTCCTGGCCTTCAGCTTCACGAGCATGCTCGCGTTCGGAGTCTTTACCGTGATTCCGTTTATCTCAGCTTATATGGTCAGGAATGTAGGCCTCACAGAATTACAACTTCCCTACATTTATCTTTTTGGCGGGATTTGTACGATCGTAATGGCCAGAGTGATTGGAAAGCTCTCTGACAAACTCGGAAGTTTTACAATGTTTGCGACGGTTGCAGGGATTTCCATCATCCCTATTTTCCTGCTCACCAACCTTCCGCAAGTTTCCCTCGTCTATGCTTTGATAGTGACTTCATTGTTCACGATGTTCGGTTCCACCAGGTTTATCCCCGCAATGACCCTGGTCAGTGCAGTCGTGAAGCCTCAGGACAGAGGAACATTCATGAGTCTCGAGAACGCAGCCCGACAACTGAGCTCTGGATTTGCCTCACAAATAGCGGGCCTGATTATTGGTGCCGGTGCAGCCGGTGAACTCACAAACTACAATGTGGTTGGATACATTTGTATTCTCGGAACTATCTTCGCGATCCTGATCGCTCGTGTTCTCAAGAATAAATTCAACCTGCGCTGACCATGAACATTTCTCAAGCACATCTTGCGGCTATCCTCGCGTTCTCGCTCTGGGGCCTTTTTCCAATCTACTGGAAGATGTTTCAGGAAGTGAACTCTTGGGACCTTTTCGCCCATCGCCTCATGTTTTCTTTTATTACTCTATTCCTAATCGCATTCTTTCGAAAAAATCTCAGGTCCATGAGAAAAATCTGGGACGATCCCAAGAGCCGGATCATGCTGGTGATTTCTGGCATTCTGATTTCGACCAACTGGCTTCTCTATATTTATGCTGTGAACTCAGGCCAGATTCTTGAAGCGAGCATGGGATATTTCCTGAACCCATTAATCAATGTCTTTATGGGATGGCTGATTCTTAAAGAGAAGATCAGAAAGGGTCAGTGGCCTGCGATCATACTCGCCCTCGTGGCCATCATCCTCATCGCCGTAGGAAATTTTACTCATTTTCCGTGGCTCGCACTTACTCTTTCGATTACCTTTGCCCTCTATGGATTGATCCGAAAAATGGCGAATGTGCATGCTCTTGAAGGGCTGACGTTTGAAACTTTTTTGTTGATCATTCCTCTGATGGTGATTTGGTGTTACCAGCCGACAACACCACTGACAATTCTAGGTGTCGTTCCTGGATGGAAGCTGTGGCTACTGAGTCTTTCCGGTCTTGTGACATGTATTCCGCTCATCCTCTTTGCTTATAGTGCAAAGAGATTACCGCTCCAGACTCTTGGTTTTATCCAATATCTGTCTCCAAGCCTGAAGTTTATTTGCGGATGGTTGATTTTTCACGAAACACTGACACAGCAGAGGTTGATTTCGTTTTCACTGATCTGGATTGCACTTCTTTGGTATACGATCGAATCGTTCATGAACGCCAGAACGAACAGGTCGAGACCTCAGGTGCTTAGTGAATAGGAATAATATCACTCTTTGAGGATTTCTTTTTCAAAGCAGGTGGAAGTGATTTATCAATCGCCAATTTCAAAGCCGTTTCAATTGAGCTCTTCAGGGAATGAGGGCCGGTCACAAAACTGATCTCTCTAACCGGAAACTGCTTGAGCATGCGGATTGATTTCTGATCAATAGCACTGAGATTATGAGAAGAGAGATACGGAAGAACAGTGAATCCCTGTGAAGATTTCACCATGTTCACAAGTGTTTCAAGGCTGCCCGCCTCAAAATATAAATGCTGTCCAGACAACGCCCTATTCTGGCAAAGCTGAAGAACCTGTGAACGCAGACAATGACCTTCTTTTAAAAGCCAGGCTTCGCTTAGATCAAGATCTTTTTCATCGAGAATTTTCTTTTTAAGCAAAGGATGATTAGGAGAGAGAAAAACTTCAAAAGGCTCAAGAAAGAGAACATCTTCTTTCAGCTCTTTAATTTCCAGTGGAGTAGCAAGAAGGCCCCCGTCTATTTTCCCATCTTTGAGATGTTTGATAATTTCTTCTGTCTGATACTCATAAATTTTCAAATCTACTTCAGGATAATCTTTAACAAATTTCTGGACGAACATTGGAAGAAGATAGGGAGCAAGAGTCGGTATCACTCCAAGAATATACTCTCCGCCCACGTCCCCTCTCAGAGATTTGGAAAGTTGTTCAAGTGCCTGGGCACCGTGCATGACTTTGCGGGCGTGTTCCAAAACTTGTTTACCAAGTGGCGTAGGCTCTACAGGAGTTTTATTACGGTCAAAAACAGTAATCTGAAGATAATCTTCAAGTTTATGAATCTGCATGCTGAGTGTTGGCTGCGTAACAAAACACTCACGTGCGGCCTGAGCAAAGTTACGGCAACGATCAACGGCAATGATGTAGTTTAATTGTGTTAGGGTCATAATTTATTGAACCATATTTTGCTTTGAAGGTCGAATCCCAAGAGTTGTTTTTCCTTTGACTCCCCTAGGGGAAATGATAGAAGAAAATCATGCTAGAGCTCAAGAATATCAAGATGGTCTTTGACTCCCGCGGCATCGCAGGAATCCACGGCATTGACCTCAGTCTGAAGCCGGGAGAAGTCATCTCTATCCTCGGGCCAAATGGGTCAGGAAAAACCACACTACTGAGAATCATTCATCGCGAGATTCAGGCAAGCGGAGATCTTAGTCTTGATGGTCAGACACATTTTTTTAAAATGACTGAGCCTCTTGATGACGTGAGTGTACAGGACTTTCTGATTTCAAAAATCAACGACTTCTCAGACGATGAAAAGAAAACTCAACTCGCCAGGGATCTAGCCGACCTTTTTGAATTCACTTCTCAATTCAGACATAAAATTCATCAGCTTTCTGCCGGTCAAAGACAAAAAATTCTCGTTGCTGCGGAACTCATTCAGAGGCCGAAAATTCTTCTGATGGATGAACCATTTTCACATATGGATCCCATCAGTCGTGATGAAATTCTTCGCTCTCTCTTCAAGTACATTCGTCGTCATAATATGTCTGTTCTCTGGGTAACTCACGATAGAGAGGAAGCTTTTAAATACAGTGACCGTATCGGCATTATGAATTTTGGAAAATGGGAACAGATTGGTGTTCCAGCTGACATAATTCGTTTACCCCGTACTCTTTTTGCTGCTCAATTTCTTGGTTACAAAAATTTTCTGAGTGTGAAATATGATCAGGGTTGGATAACTCCGTGGGGAATTTTAGATCTTCCTGCAGGTGAAAAATCAGAAGCCATACTTGTGATGCCTGAATCATGGTCAGAGACTTCGGACGGACCAGAATTTCTAGTCCTTCGAACATATCCTTCCGCTTCGGGAATTTTTTGCGATTTCGAAGGCCTTGATCGGATATTTACGGCCCTCTTCCCAATTGATCAGTTACCGGATTTCAAGAAGCCACTTACGCTCACTCCTAACCTGAGACGTTCGTTTCTCATCGCCTGGTAGTCCAGAGTTGTCAGCAATTTCAGTCAGTTGAACATGTGTTCAACGGTGCAGCTTCTTAAAGGCCAAACCTTTTCAATTATGATAAAAGCATTCTATGGCCGTGACTTATTTTGACAAAGAAAAATACCAGCGTAAGCCGGAGTGGCTGAAGGTCAATCTCCCTCAGGGTGATGACTTCAAGGACATTCGGAATAACCTTCGTGAGAAGGGTCTTTCCACCGTTTGTGAAGAGGCCAAGTGTCCGAATATTTCTGAGTGCTGGAGTGCCCGGACAGCAACGGTAATGATCCTAGGTGATACCTGCACACGCGCCTGCAAATTCTGTAACGTGAAAACCGGAAATCCCAAAGGATTTGTGAATCATCTCGAAGTTGAGAACACCTCGAAGATGGTTGAACTCATGAACCTTCGTTATGTTGTGATCACAAGTGTTGACCGCGATGATCTTCCTGATCACGGTGCAGGCCATTTCGCAGCCGTCATCGACAGGGTCCATCTTGATCATCCGGAAACGAAAGTTGAAGTTCTTATTCCGGATTTTGCCGGCGATGAAACTCGCATGCACCATCTCGCAAAGTCTGCACCTTTTGTGATTGCCCAAAATATTGAAACGGTTCGTCGTCTTACTCATCCGGTTCGGGATATACGGGCCGGCTATGAAAAGACGCTCGATTGTTTAAAGTTTTATAAAACTCATTACCCGCAAATCCAGACAAAAACATCAGTGATGGTGGGTCTCGGTGAAACATGGAACGAGCTTCAAGAAACTCTTGTAGACGTTCGTGCTGCAGGTGTCGACATCATAACATTCGGGCAATATCTTCAACCCAGCAAGCGTCATCTGAACGTAGAAAAATTTTATACTCCTGCCGAATTTGATGAACTCAAGCGCATGGCCCTCAAAATGGGCTTTAAGTTTGTTGCCAGCGGTCCTCTCGTTCGCAGTTCTTATAAAGCGGCTGACTTCCTGGATTACGTAGAACAAAAGGTCTGACCATGTTCACGGCATCCGACCTACTTCCATTCAATCTTTCCCCGGAGGATGTTTTTGAACAAGGCGATCTCGTCTGGGTAAAAAAATGGAACTGGGATTATGAAAAGGCCCATTCCTTCCAGCGATTTTGTCTTAAAAAACTCGATAGTAGCCCTCGAAAGAAAGTTTTGATCGTGTGCAATCATCCAAGGGTTTTTACTAATGGCCGGGGTCTTCAAAAGCCTCGCAAAGGCCAGGTGTTAGACCTTGTAGAATTTAATCCTGCTCTCTCCAGAGAACTTCCCTATCCTCTATTCCAAATCGAGCGCGGTGGTGGATTAACTTTTCATCACCCAGGACAATTTATCTTTTATCCGATTCTCAAACTAAGTCCCCTAAAACTTTCCCTGGGTCAGATGATTGATGAAATCTTCTCAGTTACGAAAACCATTCTCATTGACTGGGGAGTTACTGATCTTTCGACAGAGAACGTTTTGATGGGTATCTGGAAGGGAAATCAAAAACTCGCATCGATGGGCATTGCCATAGAAAAGCTCACAACGTTTCATGGGATGGCACTGAATATTTTTGAAGATAGGCCCATGATGGATGCTTTGAAAAAACTCAATCCTTGCGGCCTGTCTGCTACAACATATACATCAGTTGATCAGGTTTTGCCTGATAAGACACTGTCTCTGGAAGCTTTCACCGATGCTTTCATTCAAAGGATAAATCATGCCTGGAAATAGCTTCGGTCATATGTTCCGTTGTACAACTTTCGGAGAATCTCACGGAGAAGCTCTCGGTGTCGTCATAGATGGAATGCCTGGTGGCCTCACAGTTGATATGGAAGCATTAAAATCCGAACTTAGGCGCAGGGCCCCTGGTCAGCACGCTGTGCATACCGGACGTAAAGAAGAAGATTTGCCTGAAATCGTATCCGGCGTTTTTGAAAATAAAACTCTGGGCACTCCGATAACCGTACTTGTACGTAACACAAATCAACGTAGTCAGGACTATGATCAACTGAAAGACTCTTATCGTCCCGGTCATGCTGATAAAACGACCTTGGATAAGTTTGGTATCCGCGATCATCGAGGCGGTGGAAGAGCTTCCGGTCGTGAAACAGTTTCCCGCGTGATTGCAGGTTACTTTGCCGGTCTCATTCTTCCTGAGACAAGCTTCTACGCTTACATTGAACAGGTTGGTAACTTCAAACTTTCGAATGCTCCCGCTGATCACTCTTTTGACCGCGGTGAGATTAATATTCCTGATAAAAAGATGAGTGACGAGGTCGTCACCTTTCTCAAAAGATGCAAAGATACCGGTGAATCTGCTGGTGGCACCGTGACTCTTTCAATTAAGGCAGCACCTGCTTCACTCGGGGAGCCAGTGTTTGATAAACTGAAAGCAGACTTTGCCAAGGCCATGATCTCTCTCCCTGCTTGTGTAGGATTCTCCATCGGTGAAGGGTGGAATTTTGCTCACAAACCTGGTTCAGAGATTTCGAAAGATAGAAAAAATTTCGGTGGTATGGAAGGCGGCATTTCTAACGGTGACGACATTCTCTTGAAGATGGTTTTCAAGGCACCTTCAACGGTCGGTGAGAAAGCATTAAATGGTAGACACGATCCTTGCATTCTTCCACGGGTTGTACCTGTGGTAGAGGCCATGGCAAAAATTGTTATGGCCGATCACTATCTTCGACAGGCTGCTTACTCGACTTTTCTTCCTTAAGATAAAGATCCGTAATACTGATCAGACCCAGTGAATGTTGCTTCAACTCAAGAAGCTCCGGCGTTTCTGCAGTCTCTTCCAGCAATTGTCTTTCACGATCTTTCCACTTCCAAAACTTACCATTGTGAAAGGCTCCGTGCTTGTTGGCCACCAGACCAGAACTGTTCATCGCGTGTGATTCATCGATGAACATGTTCTCCCCAAGCTTAGTATACTTTTGTCCGGAGACAGCCACATGGTAGAGAGTCGGAAAAATATCTTCGTGTGATCCGAACTTCGTCGTATCAACATGAAAAGGTTTGTAGGAATCTGGTACAGAGAGAAAAAACGGAACAGAATATCTGCGGAATTCCTGATCCAGTCCCACTTCATTGGCAATCCAGAAACTGTGGTCGCCCGTGAGTCCAATAATCATATGATCTTTGTGAGTAGAGCTTCGTGTTCGGGTGATAAACTCTCCCACCTTTTGATTCGCATACTGCATACCAAGAAATCTCTTTCTCGTGAGTTCCTCAGAAGTCGTCAGTCTACGCATGAATTCTTCACTCAAAGTTAATGGCTGTTCCTTGTAGGATGAGGGATATTCAAAAGGCGGGTGATTTGAAGTCGTGAGGACAACAAACAACTGCGGCTTCATCGCGGTTCTAAGCTGATCCTCAATGAATGAATAAAGATACTCATCAAAGATGCCCCACTCGTTGCCAAGATCCCTCTCAGGGACGTTGGCAAGCTCAGGCATAGCGTCCTTAATTTCCTCTGCACCCCAGAGATAATCATATTTTTGAGTCGCCAGATATTTCCCGAGTTCCCGCCAACCGAGTTTCCCACCGTAGATAAAATGAGTGTCGTAGCCCGCATCTTTAAAAGGAATATGCCCTGCTGAAGAGAGAGGCAATCGCATAAACTCAGATTCGGAAAGAAAACGCGATCCAGGTCTTATGACTGTTGAGGTGGCGACAGAGACAATGCTACCAATAGTTCCGTTCTCCGCAGATAAAAAGTTTTTATAAAGTATGCCATTTTTGAAGTGCTTTCCAAGTTCACCCAGAATCTGGAAATCCTCCCGGTTCTGATCATTCCAATACGAACCAAAACTTTCCATCACAACCATCACGACATGTGGAGGATTTTGTTTCACGAATTCCGGCGCAGTTGTTTTCGCTGTCAGTGACTCCAAAAGTGTTACCCCCTGGCGTTTTTTACTGAAAGCAGCTTGGTAAGCTTCATCCCACGAAATGAATCCGAATTTCTTAAGATAGTTAAATTCACCTTTGCCAAAAGTTTTGCGAATTTTGATGGCACGGTTCAGCGTGATCGCACCATTGAGAGAAAGTTCATTGATAAACTCATTTCTGGAAATATGGGCGTCTTCAAGGGTAAGGGGAATACGTCCGAAGTTACCGCGGCCCAGAAATGCCAGGAGAATCACTCCTGCAAAAAGAAGACCTGAGAATTTCCAGTGAAGTCGTGGTGCCCTCAGGTCAAAGTCGAACATGGAGAACATAAGTTTAATGATTCGGTAAATGCCATAGTGAATGACAAAAACAAAAGCGAGCCACAGAGGAACATTGTAGTTCTTCCAGATAGAAATCAAAGTAGCGACAGTATCGTCTTCATAAAACCCAAAGAAGAGGATATTGAGGTGGTCCTGAAAATAAGAATAGAAACCGTAATCAAAAACGTAAAGCCATAGAAGAACAAAATGGCAGAAAGTGAGAAAAGTGATCAGGCCAAATCTGGTAATTTTGATAACTGCTCGACCGCGAACGGCGTATCCGAGGTGAAGGAAGAGAAATGGTATTGTGAAAATATAAGCGAGAGGCATGAGGTCGTAACGAAGGCCGAGAAACATAGCACGTAAAAAATCAGGAAAGTCAGCCTTGAGACTTTGCCATGAACCAAAATGGAAAATAAATCCGAGGCGGGCAATCGTCATCACCAAAGCGGAAATAACGAAGAGAAGAATAAGATTCTTCAACCAGCGCCCGTAATAATGGCGGAGAGAAAGTTTCATAGGTAACCTTCAGAAAATCATGACACTAGTCTTCTGTGTTGTCACCAAACATCAGGTTACGCTCGAAGTCTTCCGGCTTCGTCGCATTGGACTTGGCCTCTTCCATGGAGATGATGCCGTCTTTGTAGAGTTTCGTAATGTGCTGATCGAAGCTCATGGCGCCTGAGGTATTTTTACCTTTCTCAATGTAGGTGTAGATTTCTTTTATCTTCATCGGGTCGAGGATCGATTCACGGATACCTGGATTATTTATCATGATTTCCTGGGCAGCGACCCGTCCTTTTCCATCTGTCGTCTTAATCAGTCGCTGGGAAATCGTCGCATATAGGTTATCAGCGATACGTGTTCGGACTACGTTCTGCTCTTCAGGAGGAAACATAGAAATCAATCGACCGATTGTGCTCAAGGCATCTGTCGTGTGAACTGTACCAAACACAAGGTGACCAGTCTCGGCAGCCTTCAGGGCGATGGAAATGGTTTCAGCATCCCGCATCTCTCCGATGAGGATGATATCCGGATCCTGACGGAGCGCTGATCTCAAGGCACCGCTAAAGTCCTCAGTATCTGTTCCGATTTCTCTCTGAGTAATACGAGCTTTAATAGGCTGGTGAACATACTCGACAGGATCTTCCAGTGTGAGCACGTGAACAGCAGAAGTACGGTTGATGAAGTTTATCATCGCTGCCAGAGTCGAACTTTTTCCCGACCCTGTAGCACCAGTCACGAGAACAAGACCTGCGTTGGCACTGGCAATTTTATCTAGTACCTTGGGAAGTTTTAGCTCTTCAGTCGTAGGAACTTTATCGCTGATGAGACGGAGAATAAGACCCATCTTCCCCTGATAGCGCATAAAGTTGTAACGTACACGACAAACCTTCGGGACAGCGTAAGAACCATCGTGCTCTTTTAATTTATCGATTTTCGCGAGTATATCATCATCTTTTATGATGATATTACAAATGAGTCTGATGTCTTCGTTCGTAATCAGGTCATGCTTAACCTGAACAAGATCTCCCTTTAATCGAAAGCTTGGTCGTTCATCAGTACGAAGGTGAATATCACTCACACCCGAGACACTCGCTGATTTAACAAGATTGTAGAAACCTTCTTTCGTGATAGCCATATCCATCCAGTTCAATTGTGGTGATAACATCGTATCGTGATAAACCATCGAAAATTTAATTAATTCGCATTTCCGACAAAGACCATCAACTTTTGCAAAACCCTGATGTTACCGATACTTCCTTAATGTTTAGGTTTTGGAAAAAAGAAGAGGTCTTTCTCTCCGGGGAAGATTACTTCGATCGCATGATTCAGGATATCAGGTCTGCCACTCACTGGGTGACTGTCGAGATGTACATTTTCAACGATGACATTCTAGGATTGAAAGTTGCTGAGGCCTTGATTGAGGCCGCCCGAAGAAATGTAACCGTGCAGATCATGGTCGACGGTGTTGGTAGTCACCGATTCTTCCAAGTGCTTTATCCTTTGTTCATCAAAGAGAAAATACCTATCAAAGTTTATAATCCACTCCCTTTCCTTCATCCTTACTATGGAAAACTCAGTTTCTACGGAAAACTTCAGACCCTTGGCATTCGTATGTTGAGGATGAACAAAAGAGACCACCGTAAGATCATCACCATTGATGAAGAAATTCTCTACACTGGAAGTTTTAATATCACAGCTGAGCACACGTCCCTACTGCCAGGCCATCCATGGAAAGATATGGGAATAAGAGTTGAAGGAGAGCATGTTAAATTTGCTGTCTTTAATTTTTTAAAATCCTGGCGACTACGTCTTCACTATCAATATAAAAAGAAGAATAAGAATAAAAATATTCTCAACTGGAAACATAGTCCGATAAGGCTTAACAGCACTATCTTCATGAAGATTTTTTTTCAGAAACAATTCCTGAACAAGTTAAATACGGCCACGGTTCGTGCCTGGCTCATGACTCCCTACTTCATCCCAAAGCGCGCCTTAATCAAGTCGTTGGCAAAGGCGTCACGAAGGGGCATTGATGTTAAGCTGATTCTGTCCCTGAAATCCGATGTCGGTATCTTCCGCACTCTCCAGACATTTTATTATCCATTCCTGATTAAATCAGGAGTAAAAATCTACCTCTATCAGGAAAGTGTGCTCCACGCAAAGGCATATATATTCGATCAATGGATGACAGTGGGCTCCTCAAATCTTAATCATCGTAGTCTCATGCATGATCTGGAAGTTGATTTAATCATCCAGTCAGAGCAAAATCATAAGGTCATTGAAGTGGATTTTGAGAAGACAATTTCTCTGCTTAAACCACTCACGCTTGAAGACCTGAAACAAAGAAGTCTGATGGACCAGTTATTGGCGAAAATTTTCTTTATCTTCCGCTACTGGCTATAGCATGAAATTGAGAATTCTTTCATACAACATTCACAAGGGCTTCACGATCGGGAACAGGGATTTTATCCTTCGTGAGATTCGTAATGCCTTGAGAGAGATGAATGCCGATGTTCTTTTCCTCCAGGAAGTCGTGGGCGACCATCTGGATGAGAAATGTAAAATCCCTGACTGGAAAACGGCCATTCAGTTTGAGTATCTGGCAGATACAGTCTGGCCTCATTTTGCCTATGGAAAGAATGCTGTTTATCCTGAAGGACATCATGGGAATGCGATCCTCAGCAAATTTCCTATTGTGGACTGGTCAAACCACGTCATCTCGACCAACAAACTCGAGCATCGAGGACTTCTCAAAACCAAGATCCATATTCCGGAACTCGACCAGGAAATCATTCTTGCTAATACTCACCTTGACCTGACTCAGAAAGGGCGTGACCGTCAGACGAAGATGATCATTGAACATCTCCTGCCGGACAAAGATCTTCCCTTCGTCCTCGTGGGTGACTTCAACGACTGGAATAAAAAAGTTTCACCGAAAATTGAAGCTGAGCTTGGTGCCAAGGAAATCTTCAAGACTCTCCATGGAAGATATCCGGCCACTTTCCCTTCTTTCATGCCGATGCTTTCACTCGACCGCGTTTTCATCCATAAACTAGAAGCTCTCGAAGCGCACGCATTGACTGACGATCACTGGCGCGCACTCTCGGATCACTTGCCTCTGTATGTCGAAGTTGGTGTGAAAAAAATCAAAAAGAACTAATTAATAGCGAACTTATTACCTTCAGAAAACGCGAATACCTTTCCAAAGAAACTCAACTCCTCACCGTTAACGACAATCCCGGCACCATCAGGGCAGGCATAGATCACTTTATTTTTCAGGCGTGAGTATTTTTTAAAAAAGGCATCGTATCGTGAAGAATTCTTGAAGTGAGGAAAGAAAAGAAAATCGACAAGATTCAGGGCCAAGAGATTGGTAATTTTCACCGTGTTCTCATCGCGGTCAAATTCAGGGTATGCGGCCATTTCAATATTCTCGGTCATCATGATTGCCCCGGCCGATAAACCGGTCAGGACGCCACCTCTTTCAACGAATTTACGCAAGTCCGGAAGAAGCTTGGCCTTTCTCAGACTATTCAGGAAGTAGAACGTATTCCCGCCACCAAGATGAATGGCGTCACTCTTCATCACTTCCTGAAAAAGAATTTTATCGAACGGAACATCCACAGGGAAATGAATGAACCTTGTGATTCTGAACTTAGAATAGTGCTTAACGAAGGATTTGAACTCGTGTTCCGAAAGATAAGAAGAAGAAGGAATCAGTGTAATAACAGGATTCTTCTTGGAGAGAAGTTTTACGAAAGTTCGGTCCAGGTGAAGATTCTGTTTTTCATCCCCTCCACTGTAGAGGACAAGCTTCATAACCCCTCACGACATTCCCGGACAATGCTATTGAGACCTTTCAGTATAGGAGTCTGTATCGGCTGAGGAACAGGGATAAATTTCTTGTCCGGATCCAGAGTCTGATAGTTAGCAAACTCAGAAGAAAGTCTGTAGAGATTATCGGCCGAAAGCTTCGGTCTGACTTTTTGAACCTTCTGAACAATGAAGGTAATGGAGTTACCCGTCACTCTCTCATAGCGATTAATCACTGAAGAGCGCATCGTGATCTCGAGGAGAATCTGATTTCTCGTCATCTGAAAATCTTTCTGAATGTGCTTCATGAGAGACGCATAGAGAGTCTGGAAACGGTTGATCTGACGGCGACGCTGATCGGTGACTTTAAGGTCAGCACGCTTCGCATACGACGACTTGATAATTTCAATAAACTCTTCTGGCTCAATGATGGACTCGCGGGAGAGATAAATCTGCGGAAGTTCTCTCAGAATGTCACGCATGCAGAAAACGGCATCGCGGTTGATTCCATCGGCAACTTTGTAAACGCCCTTTTTTGATCGGGCCTTTTCAAAATAGCTGAATGACTTACGGAATTTCTCTACAAGCTTGCCGTGCTCTTTCAAAAGAAATTCCTGGTGGTTTTTCTTAAGGCCAACTCTCTGAAGAAGATTTTTATTCTTACAGGCAAAGAAATGATTATCAAAGAGATCAAGGTAAGCATGTTTTTTAAACGAAGAAAGTGATTTCTTTTTCTTCGTACTCAGGAAATCTGCGATCTGGATAAAACACTGGGCAATGTAGCGGGCCTTGTGTCTCTGCTCGAGGATGTTCGTTGAAAATCTTTCAACGTCATCAAAGCGATATTCTCTATGGAAGAGGCCGAACTGACGGATTGACCCGTAGTCAATAATTCCTCCATCCATGAGAATATTGTCTCCATCCCAGTCGAGCCAACAGAAAATGTATTCGTCTTCGAACTTGGCCGATGTTTCAGAGAAACATTTTGCGACCTGCTGAGCGAGATAGAAATATTTATCTTTGTCTGACTTAAATGTAGTTTGTTCCCAGGCCTTGTTCTCAATCTGTCTTGAGATGTAGTAGTCCGCAACCTGCTTGAGCGTGTCGTAATTCCCCTGCTTCAAGTGACCGAAGAAATGGCTTGGACGCATAAGATTTGGATTCGCACGAACGTTGATTGAAATACCTTTATCGTACTCAATGATCGCAAGAACTCTCTCTGTACGCAAACCGTTATTACCCAAGACTTCAGAGAAGAATAAAGTCTCAAGGCCTTCAGCAACTTCAGAGAGCCCACATCCATAAGAGATAGAAGGATCGCCGGTCTGATAAAATTTCTTGTTGATACTGCACGCTGGAGAAAGTTTCGTTGCTCCGGTTCCACAGCTGGAAATATCCCAACTAAGACCATTGTGACGAACAGTTCCGTTCCAGATCGTACGACCATCTCCAGATGTACGGCCGGTTTTATCCGGATGTTGAAGCTGAAGATAACGTGTCGCCATGTATGTGTTCTGATGAATTTCGTTTTCAGGAAATTTGATATCGTTCATGACATCGTATTCGTTGATGATCACGAGACTGAAAGTTTCGAGAAGTTCTTTCTCTAGCTCAGGTGACATTTGCTCGACGTGAGTTTTGGGTATTAGACCCATTTCCCTGGCGAGAGAGTAATTGAAGAATGAAACTTTCCCACCCTTGCGATAACGCGCCTTATATTCAACTCTGCCCCCTGGCACTTGAGTCTTAAAAGGATGCTCCCCATTAATTCTGGAAAGCATTGGGTAAAGACGTTTACCGGTTTCACGTACCGGATTTTTATTGATTTGGTTCATTGCCTCGAATCGTCCTTGATAAGGTTCTAAACAAAATTCTTAATTTAAGTATACGGGTCGGGGCGGAAGACTGACAAAAAAAATGTGGTAGGCAAAAATGTTTATGTCGGAGGTAATTGATCCAGTAATTTCAAAAAGGGCCCACGGTACATACCACCTGCATGATGATAGGCATCGATGTGTCTCCCGTCAGGAAGTTTCCACAGCCATTTCTTCTCTGTCTTCAAGCCTTTATAGATTATTTTTCCAAATTTTTGTGGAATGACTTCATCTTTCTGTCCGACGATAACGAGCACAGGATTTCTAACTTTATCCATCACTTCGTCAGCTGCATATTTATCAGAAATAACAACAAAAGTTAACGGACTCAACCAGAAGAGCAACCAGCTGTGGGAAATTTTATGAAAAGCGACGTCTTGATAAGAAGCAAACGTTGAATCGAGCACAAAAAGAGAAACTTTTTTCTGTTCTTTCCAATCCGGCAACGCTCGAAGGGCAATGTTTCCACCTAAGCTCTGCCCATAAACAACAAACTTCCCTCCTCCATTGTTATTTCTGAGGTCTAAACCCTGATCAAGGGCCGCTAGGGCATCTTCATAAACGCCTTCCTGAAAGGCATAACCATCAGACTTACCATATCCACGATAATCGAACGTAAACAGGTTGTAGCCATGATCAATGAGCCATACCAGGCTGAAAAAATGTGTCGAGATATTCTCAGCATTTCCGTGAAACTGGACAATGGTGCCCTTCACCTCTTTAGCCTTCGCCTTGAAAAACCAACCGTGAAGACGGGTTCCGTCCTTCGATTTGAAAGTGATGTCATCGTATTCGAGCTTAAATTGCTTCCGGGGATCCAAAAAGTGTTTACGTGTTGGCTGATAAAAGACGTGGCTGCAACCTGAGAAAAAGAGGAGGAAAAAAATTAGGCCTAGTTTTTGAGAAATCTTCATAAAGTCCTGACGTTCTTAACCGATCTTTAAAAATCCAAACTCGGATTCTGTGTCAGAATGGCCTCAAGGAGAATATATGCAAGTGGTACTTAAATTTATGCTCATTTTCTTTACCCCCGTTCTTTGTGTCATCTACTGGCGCAATTCAATGAGGGAATTAGACAATTTGCATGCCCATGTGGAGCTTGGTTACCAGGAGTAACTACTCTACGTCGAAGTCGAAATACTCATCCGGATACTGCTCCGGTTTCAATGAGTAGTGCCACCATTCTCCCGAAAAATTCTTAAAACCTTCCGATTCCATTAAATCTCTCAGAATAAAGCGGTTCTGCTGCTGAGCTTTCGTGATCAGGTTCGATTCTGTGCTCGAGATGACGTGGAAGAAATCAAAAATACCGCCCATATCAACGTCTGCATTCTTTTCAAGATCAAAAATCGTGAGATCAAGAGCACTACCGCGTGAGTGGCTGGACTTCTTCGCGATATAGCCTTCAATGAAAAGATCAGCGCGCTTGAATGTTGGATAGTACTTCGCCTTCACTTCAGGATTGTTCTCAGGAAGCTTCGCCCAGTTCTCGAAGTGCTTCACAGCTTTCACCGGTCTATAGGCATCAAAAATCTTTATCGCGTAACCTTTCTTCGAAGCTTTTACATGAACTCTGCAAAGAGCATCGGCCGTCTTCAAAGCAGTTAGTGCCTTGATCGCTTTGTAACCCGGGACTACGGCACCGGTGAAATTATCTTCAGTCGCGTAGTTCGCGTGAATAATGATTCCCGGACAATATTCTTCAAGTGAGACGAAATTTGGTTTTGCGATACTCATACTGATACCTGAAACGAAGAGGGATAAAAGTAACCAGTTTTTCATAGTGTCCCTTTTTAGTAAAAGTACTGCAAGCCTATCTCAGATCTTCCCATCCAGATACTCTTTTGCTCTAACACCCCGGTCTTCAGGGCGAGGCTCAAGTCCTTGTGAAAATGGTAACGTAGCTCCCAATCAGCGATTGTCCTATGGGAAATAAAGGACTCAGAAGGGCGGAATGTATCCCACTGATAGAGTACTTCTAAAGCAGTGAGGATGCGGTCATTGAACTTAAAGCGCGTGTAGATTTTGGGACCTACGCCCACTCTGTATCCATCCTGATAAAGGTTCTGCCAGTTGGCCTCACCATTCATAAGAAACGCAAAAAGAAGTCTCTTATTCAGAACGTTGATGCTGTTCCCTACTGATCCCAGGAGATATCCTCCCGGACAATCACGGCAAGCCATCTCTCTCATCTGAGTCGCACCGATATCAATCTCCCATGAGAAAGGTGAGGCCCAGAAGTTCTGTTCTTGAAAATTCCGGATCGACACCACAGAGAGATGATTGAAAACAAACTGCGGATCACGATAATTTTTCTCGATGAACTTAACCGCGAAATTACCCATCTCAATCTGGGCATTTTTCAGCGATCCACGAGGAGGATCAAGCAAATCATGAAACGATGTGCGCATTTCGAGGCGCGTATAGTTTCCGCGAAATTTTTCATAACCTTGATAGAATCCGAAACGCGTAGGCGCGTGACTTAAGGCCGGCGACTCTTCCTGATCAGTGCCGAACATGAATTTGTCCTCAGTGATCACGGGATTCACAGCACGAGCACGCAGGATATTTTCTTTCAGTGCTTTTACTTTTTTATCATCAGAGAGAATTTTTCGGGAGTTGTAATAATCAAAGGCCTCAAGTGAAACATCCAGAATTTCAGATGCTTTTTTATCCTCAGTTCCCTCAATTATCCTGAGCGTATCTTTCGGATTCCCGGCCACTTCCTTGGCAATGACAAGTGACTTTTCCGTCAGCCCATCTGAAAGGCGAACAAGTTTTGAATACGTCGATTCTCTCCGGCGACCATCAGTAATAAGTCCCGCTTTCTTGAGTCCCCGGACAGTATCGGCAGGAATTGTGAACAACGGATAATGTGAAGTCAGGTTAGCTTCAGGTACGGCCACATCGATGACACTCAAGAGATGGTAAGAGCAGTTTTCCTGGAAATAAAAATAATCAAACCATGTATCACCAAGCTCCCAGATATGATCAACCATCTCGAGGACCTGAGGAAGAGTCAGGTTCAGGTCATAAGACCAGAGATCACGAAACTCAGAATTACTGTACTCACGAACCTTGTAGTAATAGGGAATCGCCGCAAACTTGCCTTTGAATCCACCGAGAAGTCCCATGACAGCATAGGAAAATGGATTCGTCGCTGTTGATTGAGCAGAATAATTAATCCCGTAGTCGAGCATCTCCGTCTCGTCACGATCATCGAATCGTGAGAGGCGCATGAACGTATGTCCGAATGCTGAGTTTGGATTGCTGAGATAATAAGATGAGAAAACAATGCTTGCTCGTTTAGCGGCAAGTTTCGAGAAAAAATCTATGTACGTGGTACATCCTGAAAAATCTGCTTTCCACGGCATCCCAAGTTCGCGGTTGAGCCACTTATAACGCAAAGGAAAACGGCAGATCTCATGCCCGTTATGAGGTCTTGTTTCGCCTTCAAACGCTTTCACAGCCGACTTCAGCTCATCCAGCGGACTCGTCTTCCCTTCCGGATGAAGAAAGAACCTCGGGCCATCTGCCTGACTATTGTATCCACCAAAAATTGTACGTTGATAATGAAGAAGTTTTATCCATTTAGGAGAGCGTGAAAGTGTTTCGAGTTGCTGGTCATTAAAGGAGTAGGCCTGGGAAGACAGAAGGAGACTCAGAATGGAGAGGGCCAGGAAATACATGGGACCTGCTTAGATTAAACAGGTCCCATTATAGAGAATTAGATCGTAGTGTTGCAAGAAGTAGAAGCTACACCATTGATGTTGTGAGTGATTTCAGCTGAAGAAGCCTGAGCACTTGTGAAGATCGTGTTGTAGTTTGATTTAAGAGCTTTTCCGAACTCCATAGAGTTAGAACAACCGTAAACTTTTGAAAGACCAACAATTGTTTCGCCGTTACCACGAGCGATATCGTTAGCAAGAGCAACTTTGTTAGCTTCAATATAAGCTTCAGCCTGGCCAACTTTCAAAGGAGCTGGAGAATCACAGTTAGAAGTACCGAGAGTGATACCGATCGTCTGTAGACCTGTTCCGTTTGTTGTAGCAGCGAGAACTTGTTTCCACCAAGTCTGGTCACCTTCGAAAATCATAGAACCAAGACCGCAACCAGCTGAACCGTATTTACCGGCGAAAGCTGCTGTAGACATCATAGCGATAGCAAGAACAACAAAAAACTTTTTCATCATGGACTCCATTGTTGAATAAAAAACATCTTCTCTATTATGAGAGCTTATTGATTTTGTTCAACTATAAAAATCTTGAGAATGACTAAAAATAGTGTGCTGTGATGCGCCTTATTGGCCGTCTTGTGTGAAATGATTGATGGTGAGGTAAGTCAAACGCAGTCGCTTCTCGACAGTTTCATCGAGCATCAAAAGAAGTTCTTCGAGTTCAAAAGTTAACCCGATGTCACAAACAAATTTATCTGCTTCGACTTCGGCCATTAATGGATCGGCCTGCGTCTCTTCAAGTTCGTACATGACGAGTGCGAGCTCGTGAGCAAGATAGGCAACTGCACTCCGGCGATCTGATTTGATGAGTTTTTGAAATTCAGGAAAAACATAAATGCTGTTAACGAGAGATCTTGAACTCGCATCTTTATCATTCAAGCGCTCACTCTGCATGAACACGACAGGATGTTTTTTCATCATCGTATCCAGCAGTCCAACCGGTACGCACGCGAAGAGTTCTTCGAAGTGCTTTGTTGTTTCAGGATGATTCATCCACTGATGTTCTGGAAGAGAAAAGAAATATTGCTTGAATTGGGCCCGGGTCTGCTGACGGTTAAAATTATCTTTCTGAAAAAATCTTTGAATTAAATTGAACATGCTTGGCCCTCTTAAAGTTCTTTTCGAACGTCAGGGCCTATAGCTTTAAGTTTTTAACACTTACTGAAATGGTTGCTCTTCAGAGTCCGACGCAAGGTTAATCGTTCCTTGATACTTTTCGCCGATGATCCCGAGGAGTTCGTCAGGTATCTTTGAAGCGCGATATTTTTTTCCATTCGTCGTTCTGATCCAGAAACCATTCATGAGCTTATCAGGACTTGATATGCGGATAGGCTTAATTGAAACGATATGATCAACATTGAAGAGTACTTCAACTTCAGACTCGCCGTTATTTGGTTTGCTGTTCAAAATGAGAAATTTCTGGAACTTCATAAACACCTCTGTGAAACTCTTATAAATCAAAGTCGTGGGCTTGGCACTTTTCATGCTGATTTCTGAAAAGTTTATAGGATTACCTGACTTATTCGTTCTCTTGGGGAGGTCTATGGAATCGGAAGTGTATCGCGGTCAGATCATCAGGGTGACTGAGGAGAAGATTGACGGCATCGTCTGGGAGAGGGTTTACCTGCCCGATGGAGTGATTGTCCTTCCCGTAACAGACGATGGCAAAATTCTTCTCGTTAAAGAGAAACGACCTCATGAAAATCCGCCCGTAAGAATCAAGCCTGTTTCCGGAATTCTCGAGTCAGACAAGGGTTCACCGGAAGAAAATGCTCAGAGGGAAATGCAGGAAGAAATTGGTTACAAAGCACAGACTCTTGAGCGCCTGTTGGAGATCAAAGGAAGTGGAACAGTGAACTCCACTCAGCACTATTTCGTGGCCCGTGGACTCATTAAATCCAAGCTCCCCAACCCGGATGGCGAAGAGACTATTATGTCGGTCGAGGCCTACACTCCGGCCGAGATCCGTGAAAAACTGGGCAATGGCGAGATCAAGTGGTCACATTCGACCCTGGGAATATTAAAACTCATTAACACGATGAGCTAAATCCTTAGAAACACGTTCGACTATCCGTACAGATCATTTTCATCTAAAACATTTGTTTGTTATGCCGAACAGATATATACTTTACCTCAGAGAGGGCGTCACGAATGTACGTTTGTATTTGTAAAGGCATCACAGAAAAGCAAGTCCGCGAAGCGGTCACATCGCGCAATTCAAATAATCCCAAAGAAATTCTCAAAGCTCTTGGCGTCGGTACTGATTGTGGTACATGCGTTGAAGATGCAGTGAAAACCCTCATCGAACAATCTGCTCGTACTCCCATCGAAATGAAAGACACTTCAAACAAATCTTAGGTCAGTTGAACTCTTTTGCATCTTCATCTCCACTTTTCTAGAATAGCTTTAATATTAGCTCTTCTGCAGGAGTCATCATGAAAGGTTCAAAAGCAATTATCGAAGCTCTCAATTCAGTTCTTATGAAAGAACTCACGGCCATCAACCAATATTTTCTACACGCCCGTATGCTCCAGAACTGGGGCCTCGAGAAAATCGGCAAACTAGAGTACGCAGCTTCTATCGATGAAATGAAACACGCTGATATGGTTATCAAGCGTATTCTTTTTCTCGAAGGCCTTCCAAATCTCCAGAAGCTCGGAAAACTTCGCGTCGGTCAGAACATCAAGGAAGTGATTGAAGCTGATCTGGAAGTTGAGTACGAGGCAGTTCCACATCTTAAAAAATGCATTCAGCAAGCTGAAGCTGAGCACGACTATGCGACTCGTGATCTTTTCCTCTCAATTCTTAAATCAGAAGAGCATCACATCGACTGGCTGGAAACCCAGAGAGATCTTCTCAAGGCAGTTGGTCAGCCGAATTTCATGCAGTCACAAATGGATCCGGACAACGGCCCGGAATAGTTGAAAGTAAAAAGGCTCCGAAAGGAGCCTTTTTTTTTATTTAAGGAAGAACGTAGTCTCTTGTCATGTTGTCTTCAGATGTTGCCATCTCATCAAAATATTTCTTGTACTGCTGACGGTAAGCCGCAACCACTTCAGGAATTGAAATGAGGTAGAAGTTTTCAAAGTTCTGCGTGAAAGCTGCCGAAGTAAAATTCCCGGCACCGTTGAAGACAGACCCTGGGCCATCTGCTTGTGTGAAGATCATGAACTTGTTGTGCTGGAGTTGGGACACAGTCTGGTTAGTCTGAAGGAAGCGAGTATTCATTCCCTTGTTGATCAGGTCTTTAAAGATTTTGCCAGCTTCTACGGCTGAGTTACGGCCAATGTCCTGGTTCAGTTTATTTGACCAGAAGATATCGTCATCGAGAATGAACTTAACAGGTTTCCCTTTCGCAAGAAGGTCTCCGAAAAGACGAGCGAGGGCCCCACTTAATCTGTGAGACATGGCCTCAATTCCGACTGATGAATTCCCTGCTTCTTTAACCGCATCGAGAGCTTTTGCTCCATCAACTGGAGAGAAGAAAATTTTGATATCTGATTCGGGAAGTGCCGTGATTTTTCCGCGACACTCGTTAAGAGTTGCTGCGAAATTATCTTTTGTATCTCCGCCTTTGATCATCGATTCAACAACACATTTGTGAGCCGCTGCGAAGTAAGATTGGCCGTTTGTGGTGATGAAGTTCCAGTTTTCATGGTTGGTACTTGTTCCACTCGTCATGTTTCCTGAAGAGAAAACAATTTTTACAGTTGAGGCACCCGGGTTCACGATCATGATTTTGTTATGGGCGTAACCAAGACCACCAGTGCTACCACGGTAGTTCACAGAAACTTTTCCGCTTCCGCAGTTTTTGAGGCTTTCTGCGTCTTTATTCGGCTCTTTCTTTTCACCAGTGTCGAGAACCATCGTGATGTTCACTCCGCGCTTAACAGCTTCACAAAGTGCAGCCACTACATTTTTAGAGCTAAAGCTCAGATAAGCGAGATAAAGTTCTTTCGTATCCGGAGAAGAAACCCACTCTTTAATTCTGTATTGTGGAGAAGTCGAACGGGAGACAGAAGCAGATTCATCGGTTGGTTTGCAGTAAACGTCATCAGGCTTAGACGTTACAGTATTACCTGAGTTCGTGATCAGTGGACGATCATATTTGTAAGTCTCACAAACTGGATTTGTGAAGAGCGGCTCAAAAGCGAAGGGTTTATAATCCGAAAGTTTAACGGCGAAAGCATTATTCAGCATTGTCGCCATCGCAATAAATGCGAAAGTCGTTTTCATAAAGTACTCCTTAATATTTTTCTTCGGTTATCGTATAATGTGATTGGTTGTAAAAGGCGGCATCATGACCAGGCAAATTTTACTTACTCTCCCTGTCCATAAAAAAGGTTTTCATCTCATAACGAATAAGGTTCAGACGGCGATTTCCGGCGTAATAGAAACGGGAGTCTTACACATCTTTATCCAGCACACTTCTGCGGGACTAGCGATTAATGAGAATGCCGACCCGACTGTGCGTCATGACCTGGACATGAGTTTTGATCGCCTGGCCCCTGAAAATGCGCCATTTTACCAGCACACAACAGAAGGCGCTGATGATATGCCTGCTCACATTAAGTCAGTCCTGACGGGAAATTCAGTTACTGTACCATTGAGTTCCGGCAAGATGGCCTTAGGCACCTGGCAAGGCATCTATTTGTGTGAATTTCGCGATCATGCAACTCCACGGCAACTTGTCCTAACTATTATTTCCTGATACCTAAACTCATGCTCAGACGTTATTCCATTCCGGTCGCATTCTGGATCTTGTGTTCGTGGTGGACCATGAGTGTCGTCGCGGATTTTTTGATCGCACCATCAATTTTCGCGGTCATTGAGAATTTCTTTAATGCCGGCGATCTGGCCTTGCTCATCTTTTCGAAAGTTACGTTCATTGAGGCAATTCTCGCCAGTATTTTTCTCGCTCTGATGATTACTTTCCACCATAAAAATAAACAAGCTTTTGCTCTCACTCTCACCGTTCTCTGCTGGGTCATTGCCGTCTTCTATGTTTCGTATCTTATTCCCAAGATTCTCAATGTCACAGAAGTCTGGAAGAAAGCGGAAGAAATGGGAGTTGTCGGTATTGGTGATATTAAAGATGCCCAGCAGGAACATCAGTTTTTCCACAGGATTTATATTGTTCTTGATAGTATCAAGCTTATTTTTCTCAGTACTCTCATAGGACTCACCGTTTACAGATCTCAGGATAAACTCTCATGAGAAAGCTTCCTGAAATACCCCATGGTTCGCTCTTTTTTGCGCCGATGGAAGGAATTACTGACGAATCGTTTCGCAAAACGATCCTGAAGCTTTACCCCGAATGGGATGTGCTCGCTTGCGATTTCTTACGTGTACCGGCGGCCGGAAAATATCCTATCAAGCATCTGATCCGCCATTTCGGCAAAGATCTTTTTGAAATTCCCTGGGTAAAAGAAAAGACGATGTATCAGATCCTGACATCCCATCGCTCATTCACGGAGCAATTGGTGAAGGATCTCGAGTATCTCCAGGTGCCATGGCTTGATTTAAATCTCGGGTGTCCCTCAGGGACGGTCTGCAAGAGCAAAGGTGGATCATTTCTCCTGACTGATCTCACAGCACTACGGCCGCTCGTGAAAACCATCCGCGAGAATTTTAAAGGCAGATTTACAGCAAAAATCCGCATCGGATATCACGATACAAAAGAATTCGAAGACTCCATTCATCTCCTGAATGATGAAGGCATTGAAATGATCACTGTCCACGGCAGAACCCGGGACATGATGTACAAAGAGCCTGCACTTTGGGATTTCATTGCGAGAGCGGCACAAATTTCTAAAGTTCCGATCGTGGGGAATGGGGATGTATGGAAGACCGCAGACATTAACCGCATGCTTGAATACACCCGTTGCCATGCTGTCATGGTGGCCAGAGGTGCCCTAAAATCTCCGTGGATGGCCCAGGATTACAAGCGCGGTATATTCACTGAAACAGATGCTGAAAGATTGCAAAAAATAAAACATTTCTTCACTGAATATAAATCACTATTAGAGAGCGAAAATATTTCCATGCGCGGATTATTGAAGCAAAGTAAATCAGTGTCGAGGTTCATGCTGGAAGATGTTCAGGATGGGGCGGCCAAACGAAGAGAACTCACCATGACTCAGACAGCCCCTGAGTTTTTTGAAATTCTCGAGAGACTCTAGAAATTTTTCATCGAAAATGCAGCACGATCTTTTGCCATGAGGTTTCTTGGAGCTTCATTGCGGATTTTCTCAAGGCGAGGAACAAGTCCGGAGAGATTCGCGATCTGAATAGCAAGGCCAGGACGGGCATTGAGCTCGAGGATAATGGGCCCGCGATCAGGTGTGAGAACAATATCCACGCCAATATAACCAAGACCAACCATATCGAAACACTGAGATGCGAGTTCGAGAATTTCAGGCCAGAACGGAAGTTTGAGTCCTTTGATTTTGTGGCCTGTATCCGGATGTACGTCGACAACCTGATTTCGAATCACAGCATTGTTCACCCAACCGTTTTTCATGTCGAGGCCAGCACCTATGGCACCCTGGTGAAGATTCGCTCTTCCATCCGATGATTTGGTCGGCAAGCGAACCATACTCATCACCGGAAAACCTTCGAATACAATCACGCGAATGTCAGGAATTCCTCCAAACGAATAGTCATCGAAGATAGGATGCTTATCAATCTTGGACTGGATGATGGCAATGTCTGACTGGCCGGCCAGAGAATAAAGTCCGGATAGAATGCCGGAAATATGATGCTTTAATTCTTCAATGTTCATGATCTTGTCGTTCGAACGACGGAACATGAGATGAGGTTCACCGTTAACTTCTTCTTTGATGATCTCTTTGATCACGATAATGCCATTACCTTGCGAGCCGTTGGCAGGCTTGATAACGAATGAATCATACTGAGCGAGCTTGAAATGAAGGTTCTTCAATGACCCGTAGTTTTCAATCACCAAATAATTATCCGGCATGGCGATTCCCCAGGCGAGAGCGCGTTCTGCCGTGAGAACTTTATTATCTACCAGCGGATAGAATTTACGATTGTTATACCGGAGGATGTAGCGTCCTACCCTGTTATTGATTCCAAGAATTCCCAGCTCGTGGAGTTCACTGAAAATCATTTCGCCTCGAGCTTTTTCTTCTGTCTCACGAGATCCCGGAAACGGATGAACTCAGAGAGACGGTAGCCTTTGTACTTCCCGATCAGAATCAAAAGACCCATGACCGTGAAGAGAAGTTCAGGATTCGAGAACATGAACATTTCAAGTTCAGGGATCGTGTAGAGAGAGAACCCAAGGATCGCAATCATCAGAGTTCCCAGGAGTGTCTTGAGGGTATTAATGATCCCTTCTTCCGTGATCATGATCGAAAGGCGCTCGATGTTGGTCGTCACAATGACGATCGGGAAGAATGCCAGATGATTCTGCGAAATGAAGGAAACATCATTGGCCGTCACTGTATAAGTAATCATGAGGAGAATAACGAGAGTCAGAATGATCGATAGCCTCGGCACTGCGAGGAGATAAAACTTATCAAGGACGTATCTCTCTCCGATCCCGATAAGGACAACGATCATAAAGAACACCAGACCAAATCCAAACGAAGTCTCTTTGAAGAAAAGAGTGAGCAGGATCGGCGTAAATATTCCGAATGTTGGAATACCAATAATGTTACGTGCAAGAGAGAGAACGAGTGTCCCCAGCGGAATCAAAAGAATGGTGGTGAACATGGCCTGCAGAGGAAGTGGCAGACGGTAAAGCGAGAATTTCGAGAAAAATGAATCCGAACGAAGGATCGTTTTCTTGAACTCGGTTTTGTTGTACTTATTAATTTTTGCTCTCTCGATCTGGATCGTGTAAGAGGCATTCCTGCGTGAAATTAATTTCTCAACTTCATCATAATTGTGATGGATCACGAGAACGCTATCAGGTCTTTCAGCAAAGTATCCACGGTTCGTATCAATAGGAACCCAACGATTCGACAGAAAGACTTCATTGGCGAACGTAAAACGTGATTTCTTTTTTGCCAACTGCTGCTGAACGTTGGGCATTCTCACTTGAACGACAATCCGGGAAGGAATCCCTTTTCTTCGAACCATAATATTAAAGAGCTTTGCTTTGATAAGCGGAGAGCCTTTGCCAGTGTTAAGTGTCTCGTGAATCGTTTTGATGGCGGTGTTACGCTGAATTTCCTCTTCAACGTAATAGTAGATTTTTCTAACGAGAGAAGTTTTATCTTCAGTCCCTTCAAGAATCGCATTTTCAAGGAGTGAAATAGCCGCCACATCTTCAGGTAGAAGATCCGGAACTTTCAGGAATATATCGAGGCCTTTAGGATATGAGTCAGAAAAATCTTTCGGAATATTTTTATATACCAACGGCTTCAGATCAATGCGGCCTGAGAAAGTCAGCTTGCGCTTAAAAGGTTCCTTCGCAGTCCAAGTCGCAATCCTTGAATCAGAAGATTCATCAATAAAGACTTCCATGTCACGGCTCTTGATCTTGTCATCAGTAAGCTTGATACCCGGAGCTGATTTTGGAATCGGATAAGAGAACGTTCTTTGTTCGCCCTTGGGACGCATACTCATGTGGAAGTTCCACACGTCTTCGACCATCTGTGGAATGAGGGAAATGTTCAGTACCTGAACTTTGTACGCGAGCATGAACAAAGGAACAAAGATGAGGATAGTCGTAATGGCGAAGGTAATTTTTCTCATGTGATTAATCGCCCAGCACGTGTGAGCGGGCCACGTCGACAATGAAGCGACCCAGAAGCAGGTTTCTGCCTACCAAGAATTTATAATCCATGTTGGTCCGGTTATTTAAATTGATGAGAATTTCCCGTTCAACCGGGCCGATCTTGATTTTTTCTTTGATGACGTAGCGTTTGGAAACATGTCCTGCTGTGTTTGAAACTTTCTGCGTGGCATCGACCTTGCGTACAACTTCAACCGTTTTACCTTCATTATCGACAGTCTGGAATTTCACGAAGAGTTCACCACGTTGTTCAACTTCTTCGATGTTTACAGCGTGAAGAGAGGTTGTCTTCGCTCCAGTATCAATACGTGCCTTATGCTTGATTTTCAGATCAGGCATTTCAACCCACTCAACACGGCCGATAAGAATTTTGTCTTTTAATAATTGTGCCTGCGCCTCTCCCTGGAGGAAACACATGATAAAAAATAAGCTAATGAAGAACTTCAACGGACACCTTCGTTTTTCAATTTTGATAGGTTCATCATAATGCATGGGAGGGCCTCCCGGCAATAAGGTTCCATAGGCTAACCCACTAATTTTAAAGCTCTTTAGCAAACCATCCTTAACTTTATCCCCGAGGCTTCCGATGAGGATGTAGCTGATAACAAGGAGTTTATATGCCATCTCAAGTTAATACTTTCTTTACTCTGTGTTTTGGTTGGGTGTTTTGCTGTTTCCTCGCAGTGCACTTTGCCTACGTAAAAACTCCGTCTCAATACCGCGGAATCGCCAGTGATAAAAAAATTGCGACACCTTGGTACGACGCGAGCTTTAAGCTCTAGCCAAGAAAGAATCTAAGTAAACCAAGTTTACCTTTATAGGGTGGATATCTTATAGGGATGTCCACTCTTGTCGTATTTCTGAGAACTGATTTCTCATGAGTGAATGTGTCGAAGCTTTTCTTGCCGTGATAAGACCCCATTCCGCTCTCCCCGACTCCCCCAAATGGAAGATTATGGTTTGCAAGGTGAACGATCGTATCGTTGATACATCCGCCGCCAAATGAAAGTCTGTTGAGGATATTTTTGATCACCGAATTGTTCTCTGAAAACAGATAAAAGGCGAGAGGCTTTGGACGATTCTGGATATGAACAAGAGCATCGTCGAGTTTCTCGTAACTGAGTACAGGAAGAATGGGACCAAAGATCTCGTCCTTCATGATCTGATCATCCCATGCAATATTTTTAAGAATTGTCGGAGCAAGAAAACGACTAGCTTCATCACTGTTGCCACCGGCGTGAACTTTATCTTTCGGAATTAATCCGATCAGACGCTGGTGGTGACGGGGAGAAATCATCCGCCCGTAGTCATCGGATTGAGCAGGATTATTTCCGTAAAATGCTTCCACATGAAAAGTTAATCGCGAAAGAAACTCAGTTTCCATCTTCTTAGGAACCAGCGCATAGTCCGGCGCCACACAAGTCTGGCCCGCGTTCATAAACTTTCCCCAGACACAGCGCTTGGCCGCTATATCAATATCTGCACTTTCTTCGACGAGGAAAGGAGATTTTCCTCCGAGTTCCAGAGTGACCGGAGTCAGAAATTCTGCTGCCGCCCTCATAACAACTTTACCTACATGGGTGCTGCCCGTGAAAAAGATATGATCGAATCGTTGTCTGAGAATTTCTTCGGTTTCCTGAACACCACCTTCAATGAGGAGAACTTCTTCTTTCGAAAAAACCTCTTTCACAACCGTCCTGATGGCTTCAGATGTGGCACTTGAAATCTCTGAAGGTTTAAGGACGACACGGTTCCCCGCAGCGATCGCACCAATCAGAGGCGAGAGACAAAGCTGGAAAGGATAATTCCAGGGTGCAATGACGAGAACAACGCCAAGCGGTTCAGGGACGATAAAACTGCGAGCAGGCCAGAGTGCGAGTGGTGTTCCCACTCTTCTGATCCGGGTCCACTTTTCCAGATGGCGGATCGTTTGCTTGAGATCGCCAAGTATAAAACCAACTTCCGACGAATAGGTCTCAAACGAACCCTTTCCAAGGTCCGATTTCAGAGCACTGGAAATCAAAGCTTCGTTTTTTCGGATACTGTTCGAGAGGTTTATTAAAAGATGTTTTCTTTTATCAATGGCAAGTCCGCCGTTCTCATTCCAATATCTGCGAAGTTCAGCGATTTCCTGGATGATCATAACTAATTCTCAATTTTAAGATATTTAACGTAGTTCCTGATGAGCGAGGATTTTCGGAAATTTTTGATCTCCGGATAATGGAGAACAAATGTACTTTCATACATCATCGGTATCCACGGAAGCTCTTCAAAAACAATTGATTCACTTTCGTGAAGGATTTTTTCGCGTTTTTCCTGATTGGAGGTTTTTCTTAACGTCTCATAAAGGTCGTCCACTTTGACATTCGAGTAACCCGATTTATTAATCCCGGGTGAGTTTCTGGATATTAAAAGCTGAGCGATGTTTTCTCCATCGGGATAATCGAAGAACCAGTTATCCGTGAAGAACATCAGCTCACCTGCTCTCCCCTTCCGCAAGAACTCAGAAAACTCAAGGACTTCGATTTTTACGCGAAAACCAATGGCTTCAAGATGTTCCTTGATGAAATTTGCTTCCATGAGATGAATGGGTTGCGTTCCGCGAGTAGAATAAATAATTTCCGGAATTTTTGAAGGATCTTCGAAACCGGCCTTTTTCATATATTCTTTTGCGAGCTGAGGATTGAAATTAAAACGAAAGTCGTCGGCAGGAATATATCCCGAGATGCCAGGAACCAGTAATGAGTTCGCACGAAGGTTCGTATTCTGAGAAATGATCTGAATATATTTTGTGTAATCGATAGCGTAAGCAATGGCGAAACGAAGATTAATGTTCTTTCCAAGAACCGGTTCACGCATGTTGAAAGAGTACCAGCGGTTAGCGAGATTTGGGAAATGTTTGAGCCGAAGATCCAGAGATTTCAGCTCAGGAGCAAGTTCTCCTTGCTCGTCATACAATTTAGAAATAAACGTTTTCGGAACACCAAGCAAATCTATTTCACGGGCGAGAAATTTATCCCATCTCTCTGCTTCAGGAATAATGTAAAACCGGACGCTATCAATGAACGGTATTTTTTCCTTGGAAGATGTTAGAAGTTTTTGAACGTTGGCGTATCTGTCACCAGAAGTCGGATAGAAATCTTCACGGTAAGTCGAATTCCGGCTCATTTTGTAAGAGTTGTTGCTGAATCCACGGTAGACATATGGCCCGGTGCCGATCATCACATTTGTAAGATCATTTTTCGAAAACTCAATCATTTCCCAAGGAACAGGTACGATGAAATTCATGGCGAGTAAGTAGATAAAATTGGGCTCTGGCTTTTTGAGACTGATCACGAGAGTCCATCGGTCCCGTGCTTCCACTCCCTTGAGAGGAAAGGTGCGAAGTTTTTTCCAGTCGTCACCAATGTCCTGATTGTAACTATCGAAGCCTTCAATTAATCCGGCGAAGAGGCTTTTACCAGGACTTTTAACACTATCCATTGCGAGGCGCTTGAACTGCATGACGAAGTCATCAGCATGCATTTCTCTTTTGCCCTTAAAGGCTTCGTGTTCATGAAAGAATACACCACGCTTGATCTTGATCTTGATGATGGTTCCGTCTTTCTCAATGGTAGGCATACTTTCTGCGAGGAGAGGCTCGATCTCATAGGGACGCTTCAGATAGTGATATTGATAGAGAGGTTCATGAACCTGTGCCGAAAGAACAAGAGAGTCATCTGAAAATGCACGAGCAGGATCGAGACTTTCAATATTATTGTCGAGTGAAAGATTAAGTGTGGATTTCTCCAGAGGCTTAAGGTTAAGGCGCTTCCAGGTCCACCATGTACCAACACCAAAAAGGAAAATGAGAAAACCAAAGGCGAAAGTTTTTTTATTCATAGCTGGATAGATTCTTTCTTGATGCCGGAAAAAAATGATTCTGTAATCTCTCCGGTGATGAGTGATGCTGTTTGTTTTGCCGCGTGAAATCCCATGCCCATACCGTGGCCGCTGAAGCCACCAACGATATAAGTGGTTAAGGGAGCTTGCACTTCCTGAATGATGGGAAGGTCAGTTCCGGTGAAACCCATTGTACCTGCCCAGCGGTGAAGAATTTTGTATTTTAGGCCAATCGTATCGCGAATGTAATCTTCAAGTGAATTCTGAATCACAGCGGAGAGCCTGTCGAAATCGCCAACTTCATTATCAACATCCAGCATACGTTTCCCACCTATGAGAAGAACATTATCTGCGGATTTTCTCCAGTACACTAAATCAGCCGGATCATAATGCAGGTAAGGACTATCAAGTTCTCCTTCGAACTCCACGGCAAGCATTTGTGCTCTTCTGGCGGTTACGAAAGGCTTGAGAGAAGGATGAAATTGAGGAAGATAACCATTAAGTGCAAGAACGATTTTCTTGGCCTTGATCGTGTGGACTTCAGTACGACAACCTTCAGGAGTGAGTTCAAAACCGGAAATATTTTCGACAATCTGAATCTTCCGGGCCTCAAGACTCATCTTGAGCGACTGAATAATCTGCATCGGATTAATCTTATATTCCTGGATGGAATTTACATATCCACCTGAAAAACCAGTTCCTAATGTAGGAAATAACTGAGGCGAGTCTATCCACTCAAAGCTGAACTCTTCAGGTGAAAAGTCTCCCTTCCACGCATCTGAAGTCTGATTTTTTTTGAGAAGTGTAATGGACTGGCTTTTTTCAGTTTTAATTTCCGGAGATGAGCGGAGAATATTTTGATGGAGTAACTGGATAGATGTATCTGAAAAATTCAGGATGCTGAGAGCAATCTCTTTACCGTAGAGACGGTTGAGTTCACGGTAGAATTGCGCGCTTCCTTTTGTAAGAAAGCCGGCATTCCTGCCACTCGCACCTTCGCCCACTTGGCGTCGATCGAGAACAGTGATCTTTAGAGAAGGATCCATCTCGCTAAGCCACCAAGCTGTAGAAAGACCTACGAATCCTCCTCCGAGAATCAAAACGTCTGTGCTGAAACCCGGGAGGGAGAAAGAATGGGGTCTTTGCCAATGAGAAAAAGTCATGTCACTTCCTGAGGAGCCTGAAGTTAAGATGGTACTCAAAAGAATCAAACGTCTCATCTTTGGAATGTTTTTGCTTGAACTCTACGTAAGATTCTTTTCTAAGAAGATCGGCGATTTCCTTTGCTTTAAAACCAAAGCTTGAAGTTACCAGCCGGTCATCAGAATTAAGCCCGATCAAAAGGTCAGCAAGGGCTTTGATCTCCTGCCTGAGCTTAATAAGGATCTCAGCGCTCTGAGGATCGTAGCTGCCGTAAACAGCAATGGCGATGTCGATGATGATAGACGAAAGTTTTTGAAGCTTTTTAATATCGTCGCCATCCGATTCAATGATCCCGTAATCTACGATCAAATGACTGTCAGGTCTTTTTGCCGGAATCCCTACGAGAGGAAAAATGGCGCGATCAATTTCATTGAGGAAGAAACTATCGCCTGAATTAACACCTTTGTAGATCGAAGAAACCTTGCCCGTTGGAATAACACCATCTGTAACAAAGAAATAAACGTAGATATCATCCTTGAACATGATTTCGCTTCGTTTGATTACATCCATCTTGAAAGCATGAAGTGAGACTTCAGGTACTTCACCTTCAAATTTCTCGGCTTTTTTCCAGGCATCGAATTGATCCGGACGAGGAAGAGTAAACGAACGCTGGCCCTTGGTGCTGGTCAGGAGAGGTGCCAGAAGATCCGGATCGACATTCTTCTCACGAAGTACCTGAAGCACTGCCTGAATCTGAGGACGATGGATGGAAGAAGATTTGACACCCTCAACATGAAGACGTGCAGCCTCCAGAAAAACAGGGATGATTCTTGATTCTTCGGCCTGAGCAAATGCGGAAAGAAGCAGAGCAACGGCGATGAGAATGGTCTTCATGAAATTTCCTTGTTGATTGGAAAAATCATACCATCAGTGATCGGTCAGTACGAAGAAAAAGGTGTTAAGCGGATTTTTTCTGAGATTTTAATTCAGGATAGAAATCTTCCTCGTACTCACTCTTGTACTTGAGAAAGACCTGGTAGTTTCCGAATTCAACTTCTGACATCATGCCAATTTGCTCATCGAGAGATTTGCGAAAACACATATCAATGAAGTTGAGATGAAATGGATCCAGATTAACGAAAAATGCTTCGTTTAGAGGGACTGTCTTGAGAAGATCTTTGAGACTTTTTGCTGGATGCATATTCCACTTCCTTCAGTATTCTCATCGGTTTTTTGATGGCACAGGTTAGAAAATATTTTTTATAACTTTGCGACATAAAAATGGACGTTTATAATGAAAGCAAGACTAAGGAGCTCAGCTTAAAAGGCGCATACCTGACTTATCAAATCACCTTTCTTTCCATCTTTGCGGCCAGCTATCTGCTGATGAAAATGTTGAGTTTTGTTTTCAGCAAGCACACGGTATCAGCGCGTATTTTTTTTCTGACTCCATATTTGTCACCAAGAAGTTTACGATTCAAGGGTACTCAGCCTCCATTCGCTATTCTGCAGACTTTTTTAATGGCGACACTTCTCACGGTCATTCTGGTTGTATTGGGCAGAAACATGTTGATGCCATTTAATTACCTCAAAATAATTCTCATCTCACCTGTTATATATTTTATGACTGAAGCTATTGGAGC
This sequence comes from Bacteriovorax stolpii, assembly GCA_945883845.1. Classification (GTDB taxonomy): domain Bacteria; phylum Bdellovibrionota; class Bacteriovoracia; order Bacteriovoracales; family Bacteriovoracaceae; genus Peredibacter. Next base: position 105,048 of record CAMCYI010000006.1, read on the forward strand.
TCTCGGGCAACTTACTTTTTCTCCATGGTATCCAGAGTCTTACCCCATTCACGGCCACCCTCTTTCGAGTCCAAGTCTTAGTCAATTTTGGGGAAATCACTGGAACCTTTGGGTTCAGGATTGGCTCAAGGATATTGGAAGTAAGTTTTCGCGCCAAAGAGTTGTTCGCCTTACCGGATTTTTTCTTTTGTCAGGACTTTTCCACGAAGTAATGGTGAACCTTCCTTACTGGATCATCTATAAAAAATCATATTTCGGAACGATGATGTCTTATTTCCTCTGTCAGGCCGTTGCTCTGTGGATGGACAAGAAATTTTTTCGTCACTCTCCTTCATGGATAAGAAAAACATTCATGTTGCTTGCGATCTTCCTTCCTGCTCCTTTATTTGTTAATATTCCCATTCTTACTTTCCTGGGGTTTCTATCATGAGTGATTTCTGGTTCAACATTCTGCTCGAAATCGGACTACTGGTACTGCTGGGAGTTCTCTATTATTTTTACCAGCGGAAAAAAATTCTCAGTTACGAAGCTGATAAAGGCCCGTTGCTCATGGGCTACATTCTCCAGTGTTGCCTTTCAGAAAGAGGTGAAGATCCGTCGCCAGATCTTGATCCTGTGATAGAGGTCCTCGACGATTATCTACATCATAAAAGTGGATCAGCTCCTGTGGCCATCATTCAGCATTTTATCAAACAAGGGAAAGGCTCAGTGGAACTTCTCGCTGTCATGAAGGAAGCGCTGAACGAGCTGGAAGGTGATGGAAAAAAATAATTACATTACCCCTGCGGGTCAGAAGAAGCTTGCGGATGAACTCGATCAGCTGATGAAAGTAGAAAGACCTGAAGTCACAAGACTCGTTTCATGGGCGGCCAGTAACGGTGACCGTTCTGAGAATGCAGACTACATCTATGGAAAAAAAAGATTACGTGAAATCGATCGTCGCATCCGATTTCTTTCTCAAAGATTAGACGCCGCAGTCGTCGTTGATCCAACAACTATCACGTCTGAAAAAATTCAGTTTGGCGCAACGGTAAAGGTCCAGGACGAAGAAGGACAGACGAAAGTCATTACAATTGTAGGGGTTGACGAGGTAGACACATCGCAGAACCATTACAGCTGGCAGTCACCTGTGGGCAGATCATTACTTGGAAAACAGATTGGTGACGAGGTCACTATTCATATCCCTGCAGGTGAACTAGTGTATTCCGTAGTAAGTATAGAGTTTAAAACAATTACGAGGTGACCCATGAAAAGTCTATCTTTCCTGTTTCTCATGATTTTTTCTGCGACAGCGTTTGCAATGACGGAAGTTATCTGTGACGGCCGTCAGTCTGGAAAGAGAGTTGTCATTGAAGTTGATGGTAGATTTGGCGGAAGCTATTTCCGTGATGCAATTCTGGCCATTACAGATTCTGCCGGTGTTGTGACAAGAACTCGTCACAATCTTACTTACCGTGCTCCATGGGGTGGATCTCGCCGCATGACTTACGAAGGTGCTGAACTCCGTCTCGAAGTTGATACCTGGCCGGACCAAGTTCCTCAGTGGCAAAGACCTTACTTCGGAACAGCGTATGTGAGAGCGCTGAACTCTTACGTTCAGGTGAACTGCCGTTATCCTAACATTCACTAAACTTAAAACTTCCTTGAAGGCCCCCTCGAGGGGCCTTTTTAATTTATGCGCTTTCTAAGAACCTACATTGAGATCTCCAACATCTGTAACCTTCAGTGCACTTTCTGCCCTGAAGTTGAACGCGAGAAAAAAGTTCTCACGACAAAAGAGTTTAGAGACACACTCGTCCAGGTTCTTCCTCACACAGAGCAAGTTTGTCTTCACCTCATGGGCGAGCCCCTCGCGCATCCGGAATTCAAAGAAATTCTCCAGATCTGCGAAGATGAAAAAGCTGTCATTCATCTCGTTACAAACGGCACACTCCTCTCAAAGTATGATTTTGATGTTTTCTTTAAAACAAAGGCCATCAGACAAATCAATTTCTCACTTCATAGTTTCAAGGATAATTTCCCTGGGCAAGATGTTAGACCGTATCTCTATGACATCCTCCAGTTTTCAAGAGAAGCATTGAAAGCGAGACCAGACCTCTACATCAACTACCGATTCTGGAATCTGGAAACTCTCAAATCATCTAATGATGAAAACAAAGAACTCATTGATCATATCTGCGAGTTCTTCCAAGTCCCCATTGGAGAACGTGCAGACATTAGTTTCCGTAAAAGTAAAAATATCACAGGCCGTGTGTACTTTCATTTCGACACCCGCTTCGAATGGCCGAATCTCGGCGATCCAGAACGGGGAGATAAAGGTTTCTGCCACGCTCTCTCACAACAGATCGGAATCCACGCCGACGGCACCATAGTCCCCTGCTGTCTGGATAAAGAAGCCAAAGTTCCTTTGGGCAATATTCACGAAAAAAGCTTCGCAGAAATTCTCAGCGATCCGCGTCTCACTCGCATGCGCGACGGATTTGCAAAACATCATCTCACTGAAGAACTTTGTCGTAAGTGCACGTATATCAAGCGCTTTGATAACAAGAGTCCCCGCCCCGATAATGCCCCTGTATAAAATTTTAAATTCAAGAGAAATTTTCGTTGATTTACGGAAAAATTACGCTTAGACTGGTTTTAACTACGGAAACACTACGGAGTAAAAATCATGGCCCTTACAAAGAAACAAAAAGAAGTTCTGGATTACATCACAGAGTACGTTCGTGAGAACAGCTACTCTCCGACTCAGAAGGAAATCCAGGAAAATTTCGGATTTAAATCTCTGGGTTCTGTTCAGGATTATATTAAATATCTCACTAACGGAGGCTATCTTCTGAATGACTCTCATTCAGTCCGAGGCCTCATGCCATCCACAGTTCAGCAAAATACTGAAGAGATCCCTCTCCTCGGTTCAATCGCGGCAGGTGTTCCCATTGAGGCCATTGAGAACAGCGACATGATCAGCATCCCCGTCTCAATGCTTGGACGTGGAAAACACTACGCCCTCAAAGTGAAGGGCGAGTCCATGATCGAGGAAGGAATCTTAAGTGGTGATATCGCCATTATCAAACATGCCAACGATGCCCAGAACGGGCAGATCGTCGTAGCTGTGGTTGATAATGAAACAACCCTCAAGCGTTATTTTAAAAAAGCCAAACAGATTGAATTGCATCCCGCTAACAAGACCATGAAGCCTATTATCATCAAAGATAAAGAGTGCGAGATTCGGGGTCTTCTTGTGGGTTTGCTCAGAACTTACTAAGACACAAAAGTTACACACACAGTTTCTTTCCAACAAACTCGTCAAGGAGGACGTTTATGATGGCACACGCGCGCCCACTAACAACAACAATTGAACTTACAGAAACAGAACTTTTCGCGAAGATTCAGCTCCAGCTTGTAAACCGCTACTCCGTCGACCCTCACCTCGCCTCAGAAATGGCCTGGGATCTCATCGACGTATTGTCAGCAGTCGATAGCGACATTGATATCTTCGAGAAATATTTCCTGCAATAATTTTTCTCACGCTAACAAATAAAAACTACGGATTCACTCTCAGTAATGAATATTACGGGCCCGGGGACCTTTGTCTTTTATACTCACACACAGGAGACACACATGATTACGGAACAAGACCTTTGGATTAGCAAATCTTTCCTTATTTTGATTGGTAGTTTTATTGTTTTTAGCGTGGTTGGGATAAGTTAACCAAACACTCCCCCTCTCCAAATAATCAAACCGGTGATTGCGATCTTAGGAAGAAAAAGGCTCGTAAATAAGTCCTCGTCATTTTACCTGCGGACTTCGGATGACAGAGGCCCGGACTTGAACCGGTGATTGCCTTGCAATCACCGGTTTTATCATTTTAGGGGGCGGATATTAGTTTGTACCTGAACAATTGAGAGAGATTTTTGTCTTCTTGCCGTTAGCATCAGTCAGCTGAATTCCTGCTTCTTCCAATTCATCAAGGTACACGTAGATTCCTACGCCGTTCGCTTTATTAGACCAGACGTTGAACTGAACATCGTAGCTTGTTGCGGTTGCAGTGAATGATTTCAAAACTGTTTTCTTGCCCTGTTTTGTGCTGATGACATCAACTTTTACTCTATAGACTGCATCGTAATTTCCACCGAGAGTCGAATTTGCAGTTATGTCAGCGAGAGTTTTAATTTTGACAGAAAGAAGGCCGTTACCAGGCTTAACTGGTGTGCGGTCAGTGCGCTGAACGCACGATAAGTTTTCACCAACAGCGAAAGCAGAAGTCATGAACAAAGCGCATAAGAGAGAGAGCATCAGTTTCATAGGGCCTCCGTTAAGAATGATAAACCGGAGATACCAATGAACAGGGTGTGTGGCGAGATGGGGTGAAAACTTTATATAAAGAAATAGCTCTCAATCAGCTCTTTTGAGAGGTCTTGCTTTAAATAATGTTTCTTGAGAAAAAAGTGCTTCACAACAATGTGGTTTTTCAGCATAAATCCGCAGGTCTGGCCTTTAATTTCAATAAATCGGATGTGTTCTGGTGGGAAGGGCGCCCAGTCGAATCCTGGCTGTCCGGCTTCCTCGAGGATCGTTTTAATAAGACCGGCATCGTCTTGAGTGTACTCACGGAACTGCAGGCCTAATTTTTTAAGGGTAAAGCCGTAAGGGCAGTGAAGGCATGCAGTTTTACAGCAAGTTCCCCTGTTCTTCAGGAACTTAGAGGTGAAAACGGTGTGTCCGTTTTCATTCACATAAGAAAGTTCATTATCCATAGATCTTTAGTATAATCGAAGCATGCTTTTGTGGCACTTGCTTTTTATTTCCATGCTTTTCGCGCAGGAGAATTCTGTCGAACGGTATTGCTATTCCTCTCCTGCAGAAATGAAGGCGAATCTTCAGCGTGCAAGACCTGTATTCGTACCTGCTGATCAGGTGACCGAGGATGGGGCCTGCTTGGTCGTACAAATGCGAGCTCACCGCAGAGAGCTCATTCAGTCCTATTTGCGTGGTCTCAACCATCAAGTCGCGATTAGTTTTTCTTCTGCAGAAATTAAAAGAGATCCTTGTCGCATCAAAGTTGAAAAGATTAGAGAACTCGATGCTCAGAAAACGAGAGGAGAAATCAACAGTCAGTCGGGTGTGCTTGAATCAACCACAGTGAAAAGTAACAGTGTGGACACGATGCAAATTGTGACGCTGAATGATTTTGAACTCTCAGTAAATTTCGAAGGTATTAAAGGACAATGTAGGCTCATCACACCGACGAGATACGAAATCTCTTTAGAAGTAAAAAAGGATCTTCGCCCTCTGGCCCCGCCGGGAACAATCGTCATCTTAAGGCCAGATCAACTTCCACCTCCGCAGCAAACGTCTTCATTAAGGACTTCTCTGCAATTAAATCAAGGTGATCGGATTGAAATCGGAAGCCTGATCAGGGATTTGAAAAACAAAAATGCGGAAATAGAAATTGATCCTAGCGCAAAGGCCGCCATCGACAGTGGGGCGAATACGGAGAAAGTTTTCCTCAGTTTAGAATAATTTAATAATATTCTTTCAGTGATCTGGAGTTTTTGACACGAGTTAACTTTTTGACATCACAGAACTTACACATCCTCACATTTTTCTTCTGTCACATTTTTACCCGGGATAAAAATTTCTATGGGGAAAAATGACTATACCATTTTTTATTTTGGCCCAAAGAATCATTGCATCTTTTTGAATGTTTATCTGATTTTCTTAAGTGGCATGAACGTTGCTTTAAAGGAGTTCAAGCAGGGGGAATGAACTCCACAAAAGTTCAATAAATATCCCAGAGAAGTTTGATCTAACCAGTCATACTTTTCTCCCAAATTCCCCACCAGAAAATCTCAAGGTTCTCACCCCTGCAAGGTTATAAAAATTATTAAAAAAGCCCGGATTTCCGGGCTTTTTTAATTCCTACAGGTCTTATTCTGCACCGGTGGCAATCTGGCTCTCAGCATTAAGGAGGCCCTGAATGGCACCATTCCCGAGCGGTACAGTCCATTACTATTGATAGCTTACATAATTGGAAAGTTGGCACGGTTTCTGCACATATAGTATTGAGCCGAGGGTGTAGAACTTCAAAAAAGTTCACCAATTTTCACCGAAAGATAAAGCCTAAACCTCTTTATTATTTCTCACAAAAATTCACACCCCATTCTCCGTTCTCCCCTCGCTCAAGGTTTACTTTCGAAACAAAAAAAAGCCCCTCTTCAGAGGGGCTTTTTTATTTCATCCATTCATACAGGTGATAATGCTCACCCGACATCCCGAGGGCCTCATAAACTTTCTGGGCTCGCTCGTTAGACTTATCCACATAGAGCCGTAATCCTCGAAGATCTTTGGACGATTCGACCATCGTTTTCAGGTGCTGATAAAGAGATTTATAAACTCCGTGTTGACGGAAATCAGGTCGAACATAAACTGAGTGAATCCAAAGAACAGTCCCATTTCGCCAGTCGCTCCACTCAGGCACTGTCAGGAGACATCCAACAACAGCACCATCGTTTTCAGCAAGCCAGTACTTGCCCTTGGATGGATCATCAAAAACAGCGGCCACTCCAAGTTTCACAGTCGGCAGATCGAGTTTCATTTTCTCAGTCTCCCAGGCCATTTTTTCCTGATAGTCAGCAATCACATCAATGTCGAAAAGAAGTCCCGGTCTGATTTTTATGTTCAAGTCAAAACTCCCCGTATGCGTTTTGAAAACTCACGAAGGGCCGTTGTCATATCAAGACCCTGATCAAGATAAATTCGGAGTTCTGCGGCCTGGAGATAATCACTCATTTGTTCGCCGGCGTCCTCCTGGGTTTTAACAGGGGCCACTCCGCTGGACTCAAAGGTGTCTGCGAAACGATTAAGTTCTTCAACAGTATATTTCTGGGCAAGGTCTTTAACAGATTTGACGTCCATATTAATTCTTCATCTTTTGAACAAATTCGCGAAAAGCTTCTTCCTTCGTCACACTAATCAGATCCTGAGGTTCACCGTTTTTGAAACATCCGACTGAAGGAAGGCCCGGAAGTTCGATCATCTCTTTAATCTTTGGATTTTTTTCAACGTCAATTTTAAAGATTTTTACCCCTTCCTCCAGAGCAACTCTGCCGTACATGGGTGCAGCGATCCTACAGGCTCCACACCAGCTGGCATAGAAGTCGATAAAGACAATGGGTTCTCTTTCAATAATTTCGAAGATCGTGGAGTCTTCAAGCTCGATGATATTCATCAGTTCCTAGTTGATCACAATACGGATGGAATCAAGCGACAATTCTGCTTTCTCCATGGCCTTGATCATTTGTGTTTTGTTAAATCTGAGCATGAGAATCTCTGTCTCAGAGACTGTTGGATTGACCTTACGAAGAGACTCAAGTCGCTCGATCTCTGCGTTCATGGCCTTCTCCATGTCTTCTTTGAATTTATCTTTGTACTGCTTGGCACGGGCGATACAAAGTTCTTTTCCTTTCTTGATACACTCCTTGATGAAGTCTTTCGGTAGCTCTTTTAATTGCGCCCGTTTTTCCTGATCAAGAGACTGAGTCCCCTCATCTATAAACTTCTTCGGCATTTTGGAAGTCTGATCCACTATCTGTCCATTAAGGAGAACGCGAAGAGGTGTTGGGGGAAACCATTTTTGCATTTGCAGTTTTTTCTCAGCGACACAGCTCAAAAGATAGAATCCTTCGAAAAGAAAATTTTCTTTTGATGGAGTCTTCCAGCTGGCGATCGTTATGTTTCCCATTTCCTTTGAAGAAATAAAATCCATAATACCCACCACCATAGGATGATCCCACGTTAGGAAAGTCATATCGTCAAACTTGAGAGCATTCTCTCGTTTGAAGGTCACTGTCATTCCCTCACTGTCCAGACCCGGAAAATGAGGAAGATACATATTATCACCAGGACGAATCAGGAATGTATGTGGATCGTTCATGTCCTCAACATCAACACCCAGTTGCGCCCAAAGGTTCACCATGAAATCGCGAAGGTCTGTTGATTCATCAACGGCTTTGAGCTCTTTGACAAAATCCATCGCTTTGCCGTGATGAAAAGAATTGATCTCAACCAGGAGATCCTGACCTTCTTCAAGTTTCTGTTCAATTTCCTGATGAAGACTCTTCGTCGTCTCAAGAAATTTCAGCAACTCTTTTTCCGGAAACTCGCCTTCTTCAATTTTTGTCGTAAGGGCCAGGAGTTCTTCCCGGACTGTTGCGTACAATTCAGTTGCGCCTCGAGGTGATGATTCGAAAGCGTTGAAGCCTTCGTGATACCAGCGGGTCAGCAGCTCATCGGCTGAATGACGGATGAAAGGAACATGAATACGAATATCGTTCTTTTGTCCGATTCGATCGAGTCGTCCGATCCGTTGTTCGAGGAGATCTGGAAGTCTTGGAAGATCGAAAAGGATAAGATGCTGAGCAAACTCAAAGTTTCTTCCCTCGGATCCAATCTCTGTTGAAAGAAGAATATCTGCGCCTTCGGGATCGGCAAAATATACGGCCTGTCTGTCGCGATTCATGAGATTCATACCGGAATGGAAGAATGCGACTTTCGCTGTCGATTTTTCTTTGAGTGTTTTTTCCAATTCAATGACGAGGTCTTTATCATGACAAATAAGGAGGATTTTTTGACCTTTGCGCTGTTCGACAAATCCCGCCAGCCAGTCAGACTTAAGCTCGTAAATTTTCTTGTCGACGTTTTTTGTTTTCCCGACTTCGAGTGGGTAACTCGTAAAAATTCTTTTCGGGAAGAATTCCTGATAGGTCGCCATAGTCTTACGGGTATTACGGAAATAAACGCGACCGGTTCCGTGGCGGTCGACTAACATTTGAAGAGCACGCTCTTTTTCAACGGTGTCTGCATCGATTCCCAGTTTTTCTTTAAGTGTTTTTTTATCACTTGCTGTCAGCGGTTTCTCAGAAATCAGTTTCGTCGCGAGTTCTGATACAGGCCTGTACGCCATAGTCTCTTCAACAAATGTATTGAAGTCGTGAAAGCGGTTTGGATCGAGAAGATGCAATCGCGCATAGTGACCGGCAAGACCAAGTATTTCCGGGGTACCGGATAAAAGAAGGACTCCCGGAGCATCTTTAGCAAGAGCTGCTACAAAATCATATTCTGGTGATGAATTATCGGGCGACCATCTTAATTGATGAGCTTCATCGACAACGAGGAGATCCCATTTTGATTCCAGTGCCTGTTCCATCAGCCAATCTTCTCTTATAAGAAATTTAGTTGAAGCAACGAAAAGCTGCGCATCTTCAAAAGGGCGATCGCCTTTTTCAAGTTTCGAATCGTGGTTGATCGTAATAAAACTCATCTGGAACTTGCGGAGCATTTCCACGAACCATTGGTATACCAGGGAATCAGGAACAAGGATGAGTGCACGTTCAACCCGGCCTGTAAGTATAAGATGATGAAGAATCAATCCAGCTTCAATCGTTTTACCGAGTCCGACTTCATCTGCAAGTAATACCCGCGGACGCGCACGGCGGGATACTTCGCTTGCGACGTACATCTGGTGAGGGATAAGCGATAATCGCGGGCCTGAAAATCCGCGAATAGGCGAAATAAAAAGTTTTCTCTGATTCAGAAGGACATCATATCTGAGTCTGAAAAGTTCATTTGAATCGAGATTCCCGGCAAAAAGTCTTTCTTCAGGCTTGGAAAAAGAAAGAGTGTCAGCAAGCTGAGACTCCATGATTTTTTTTCCCTGACCCTCGTAAGTAACAATGCCATCAATATCAGTTGAACTTTCAACAATGAGAGAATCGCCATTCTGGGCCTTAATCTCGTCACCTTCGACAAACCTGATTCTGCGTAATGGAGATGTCTGAGCGCCATATCGGCGATCTACTTTTGCGGCCGGAAAAAAACAAGTGACAGTCTTTCCTTCGACCTCAATGATCACCCCTAGACCTAGCTCCGGTTCTGACTCAGAAATCCAGCGCTGTCCCATGATGAACTGCTTCATCTTATCCTCCGATGGCGTGACAATTTCTTCTGACTGGAACATCATAGTACCAAATCGCTAAGAGGGGTTAAAGCCTATGATCACAAAAATTTACTCTATTCTGCTGACTGGACTCCTTTTTTTGAGCTTTGAGGCAAGTGCTAAAAGATTTAAGTCCGGTCCATGGCTTTTTGAGCTGCATACCAATAACGCTACGGTTCCTTTCATCGTTCATTTCAGGTGGAAGGGAAAGAAACTGCTTGGGGAGCTCGATAATGGACTTGAGAAAATCGCTCTGCATGACATTACTGTTAAGGATGATCAAATCATTATTCCTATTCAGACCTATGAAATCACCATGGAGCTGTCCAAACAGAACGATAAAATTTACTCCGGCTACCTGATCCGGCATAACAAGAACCCAATCGTCAAAACAGCAGTTAAGGCGACACAAGGAGTGAAACATCGCTTCCCCAGCAACCGCATCAAACCAGAGAAAGACTACACGGGCAGATACCGGGTGGAAATTCTCGACGAAGACGGAGCTAAAAGTCAGGGTGTTCTCGTACTTAAGCAAAAAGAGTCTGCCTTAACGGGAAGCCTGCTGACGCCGACTGGTGATTACAGGTATTTTGAAGGCTTCGTTTCAGGCAACGAAATCTCAGGCGTGAGTTTTGACGGAATGTTTAACTATCGCATCAACGGTACCGTAAAAGAAAACGTTTTCGAGGGTTCACTTCTTTCCAACTACAAACTGAAAATTTCCGGAAAGCTTGATCCAAAAGCTGATTTGCCAGATGCTTACGCACAAACACAATTAGAGAAGCTCGATTTTGCTTTTCCAGATCTCAATGGGAAAATGATTTCTCTTCAGGGCAAACAATTTGCCGGTCGACCTGTGATTGTTCAGTTCTTCGGTTCTTGGTGCCCGAACTGCATCGACGAAATGAATTATCTGATTCCGTGGTACAAGCAAAATCACAAACGTGGAATAGATATCATTGCTCTGGCGTTTGAAAGATCTCTCGATCAGGAACTCGCAAAAACGCAACTTCGCAAAATCCAGAAAGTGAAACAAATCCCTTACACTCTGCTCATCGCGGGATCTACTGCTGAAGAGAAACCTAAAGATAGGATCCCCGGAATTAAGAACTTCATCTCTTTCCCTACAACGATTTTCCTTAATAAAAAGCACGAAGTTGTGAAAGTTCACGCTGGTTTCACAGGTCCGGGCACAGGTGAGTTCTTTGAAAAATGGAAAAAAGAGTTTAACCAGACTGTGGATGGATTACTTAAATAATGTTGAAAACAATAGGATTGCTGATCCTCTCAAATCTTTTCATGACCTATGCGTGGTATGGTCACCTGAAAACACTTTCTACTAAGCCTCTTTGGATCGCCATTTTCCTCAGTTGGGGAGTGGCATTCTTCGAATATTGTTTTCAGGTTCCGGCCAATCGGATCGGCTTTGGATACTTTTCCCTCGCCCAGTTAAAAATCATCCAGGAAGTTATCACGATGGTGGTATTTTCAGGTTTCGCTTTTTTCTTTATGAAAGAACCACTCAACAGGAATTTCTTCTATGCTTCTCTGTGCCTCGTAGGTGCAGTCTATTTTGTTTTCAAAAAATAATTAGTCTTCCTGTTTTTCGTCATCTTCGTTCTGCTCAAGCTCTTCCGTACCCTCGTAATCATTATCATCACGCTTGAGACTTTCGTTCTCACTTGGCCGGGACGAAAAGTTTCCGGGCAGCTTTTGAAGATGGCCCTGGGATTTAATATCGTAAGCAGGTGCCTTGATCCTGGACCGTACAAGCTCCACCCCTTGAGAGCGAACGGCAATGCCGAGGCTCCCGGCAAGAAGCCCAAGCGTACTTACAGCTATCAGTACTTTAGACTGCCATTGAAGTGTGATAAAAATTGCAGTGAACGAAAGAATTGTCGCAATCGTGTTCAGACCAGTCATGATCTCAGCAGTTGATTCATGTTTCTGAATTAATTTTTTTTCTACAACACCTTCTACTCTTTCTTCGTCGAGCTCACCTGTTTTAAGAGTCAGGTATCCAGCTCCAGATAACAGCATCTGCAATCCGATAATGATGAATAAAGATTTCTTCGACGTGTTCTGAGTGCGTTTAAGAGCAACGAAAAGAACAAATAAGGGGACAATAAATGTGAGTACCAGAAGGCAGATGCCGGAAAAGGAATGAGAAACATGCTCCATAAAAATCCTTCGCGAGTTTGACTAAAATTATTATAGAAGTCTTTTTCCGAAACATCGAAAAAATCACCGTCAAAAAAACGGCGCTTTTGCCCCTATCGGAGATTCAGTTCTAAGGGCCATCTGCCTATTTTCTGTAAAGGCAATGTCAGAACCTTACCCTGGCCTTCAATTATGCAAGCAAATGTTAGCTAAATCGAGGCTTTGTCAAAAAACTTACATTGGCTTTTATTTTTAACCCTGTTTTAATTTTCAATACCAAACACACGTAAGCGAGACAGTAAAAAAGTCTCGCCCTGTAACAAGGAGAACTAAGGATGTCAGTTCGACTAAACAGTCACTTGTCAGATAAGCAGAGTGCCATGCTTCGCGACAAGCTTTTGAGTGAAGCAGAGCGTATCAGAACTAACTTTCAATTGAAGAAAGCTGAATACGAGAACAACTCAATTACCGGAGCTAAAGACGAAGTGGATACTGCCAATGACAGTATTCTCCTTGCTGCAGATATGCGTTTCTCCAATCGTGAGAGCTTGTATTACAAGAAGATCATGAAGACCCTAAGCAAGGTCGAAACAGAAGCCTACGGCATGTGTGACGACTGTGGTGATCCCATCACATATCAGCGCCTCATTGCTCGTCCAACTTCAGAGATGTGCATTCTTTGCAAAGAAGAGTCTGAAAGAGAAGAGAATCAAAACTTCTTTGAGAGACGCTCTAAATCTCTCGGACGTGAGATGACAGTCAGCGGAGTCTAAAGAATCTTTTAAAGTTCAAATCATCAAAAAGCCTTCCTCCGGAAGGCTTTTTTTATTAGTGTCATGTCTATGATTGAATACGTGATCGAGTCCAATCCAGATGACAGAGTTTTAAACCGAGCTTCACAGATTGTGAGAGACGGAGGACTTGTCTCGCTGCCCACAGAAACAAACTGGGTGATCTGTGCCTCCCCTTTCAGCGACAAAGGTTTGGATAAGCTTTATCAGATCCGTAACGTTGATCGCCACAAACACTTCACACTTCTCTGTAACAGTTTTAAAAAGGCGATGGAGATTGCATTTATTGAAGACTCTGCTTATTCGGTGATGAAAAAAATTGTCCCGGGCCCCTATACTTTTATTTTCGAGCCTCAGAAGAAAATATCGAAATATCTCAAGGCGTCCAAGATGGATCACGAAGTCGGAGTGAGATTCTCTCCCTCTGTTCTTCTCCGTAAATGGCTTGAGAATTTTGATGATGTCCTGATCTGCACTCATCTCAATCATCAGATGCTCGGCGAAGAAGATGAATCACTCCCTATTTACGGCGCACTCATCGAAGATTCATTCTCCAACAGTATTGATCTCATCCTTGATCCAGGTGAATACAATTTTCTGGGTCAGACAACGGTCGTCGACTGGACTTCGGGCGCTCCGGAAGTCATTCGTGAAGGTGTCGGGAGTACTAAAATTTTCCAGAGGTAATCATGACACAAAAAAATATCGTCATCGTTGGCGGAGGATTCGGCGGCCTTTCTGCAGCCAGAATCCTTCTCAGGAAAAATCATAAAGTTACATTAATTGATCAGAGAAATTACCATCTCTTCCAACCTCTGCTCTATCAAGTTGCCATGGCTGGTCTTTCACCTGCAGAAATTGCATACCCTTTACGTGCACTTATTGGGAGAAAGAAAAATTGTAAGATTCTTCTAGGTAAAGTGATTGAAGTTAACAAATTCGAGAAATGGGTTCGTACAGAAACGAACAAAGTTCCATTTGATTCCCTGATCATGGCGTGTGGATCAACCTATACATACTTTGGTTCTGATCAATGGGAACCATTTGCTCCGGGACTTAAAACGATACCTCAGGCGACAGAAATCAGAAGAAGAGTGTTTCTAGCTTTCGAAAAAGCAGAACGGGAAGCTGATCTCAAGAAGCGCGAAGCCAATCTGACCTTTATTGTTATTGGAGGTGGACCCACAGGAGTGGAGCTCGCGGGAAGTTTGGGAGAGATCACTTCCTTCAATATTTATAAAGACTTTGATCATATCAACGCAAAACAGGCCAAGATCATTCTCATAGAAGCAGGGAGCAGAATTCTACCCAGCATGACAGAAAAACTTTCTGAAGAAGCGATGAAAGAATTGAGAGAACTCGGCGTTGAAGTCCGGCTCAATACGAGAGTGTCTGATATCAACGCAGAGGGTGTTCGCATAGGTGAGGAGTTTATTCCTTCTTCCACGATTCTCTGGGCAGCCGGAGTTGCGGCCAATCCGATCAATAAAAGTCTTGGTACAGAACTCGATAAGCAAGGCAGACTCTTCGTCTCACGTTTGCTCTCACTACCGGGCCATGATGACATTTACGTTATCGGAGATCAGGCCCGTTACGAATGGGGTCCTGAAAAAACTCCACTTCCAGGACTGGCCCCGGTGGCCATGCAACAAGGGCGTTTCGTTGCACAGGTAATTGATCTCAAGGCCCGTAACAAAAACCTACCTGATGAATTCAAATACGTTGATAAGGGTCAGATGGCGACCATAGGTCGAGGTCGGGCAGTCGCCATGTATAAGGGAATTGAGATGCACGGCTTTCTCGCCTGGATGAGCTGGCTGGTTGTGCACATTTATTATCTGATAGGATTCAAAAACAGACTCTTCGTGATTTTTCAATGGGCCTGGATGTATCTCACCTTTAGGCGAGAGGCCAGGCTCATCATTGAAAAAGAGTGAATGCTTTTTGCTTAAGGAGGAAGGATCCTTCCTGGTCTTTCTATTAGCCGAAGTTGTTGAGCTCTAAGGCGACCTGCTTCACGGGCTGCTTCTGCAGCAACTCTGGCCGTTTCTGCTTCTGCTGCAACTCTGGCTGATTCTGCTTCTGCTGCAACTCTGGCCGCTTCTGCTTCTGCCGCAACTCTGGCCGCTTCTGCTTCTGCCGCAACTCTGGCCGTTTCTGCTTCTGCTGCAATTCTGGCCGTTTCTGCTTCTGCTGCAATTCTGGCCGTTTCGGCTTCTGCTGCAATTCTGGCTGCTTCTGCTTCTGCCGCAATTCTGGCAGCTTCAACTCTTGCAGCTTCAGCAATCGCCGCATCTTCGCGGGCTGCCGCTTCCGGATCAGCTTCACGTTGAGCAAAACGAGCTCCGGAACTGAAGTCCTTAAAGAAATTAGCAATCGAGGGAACATAAGACTCCATCGATTCGCGGGCCTGCTGACAAGAATGGTAATAAGAGAAGAGTTCTGCGAAGCCTTCGCCTTGTGCAGCTTTAATGGCATTGGCCTCTGTGCGATCTTTCGTTGAACAATATCCATTAGTACAGAGACCAGTTAATAAAGTCTGAATTTTGTCCTTATCAGCACCATTGAGAAGGGCCTTCCACGTATTGGAGTTGGATATACTATGATCTCCGTTGATGGAATCCAGGTTATGACCGTGCTCATGAAGAAGAAGATTTGAAGAACCGTGATCATCATAAAGGTGGTTTACAACAATGCGAGTTGGTTGTTTTGGTTCGCCGAGGGTAGAACCGCCAGAACCTACTGTCGTGGCCCAAGAAACAGAGGCCAAGGCCGCTTCACTTCCATCCGTATGTGCAATTTTATCCAGGTATGCTGGATCTGCCTGAGCAAGTGCTAGCGGGAATGAGGAATCGGCTGTGACACCATTACCGACGATTAGTCTTATAAAAGAACCTTTGGCTCTTAGTTCTTCATACAAAGTACGAGGGAATTTCTTAAGTTCGGCAAGGAACTGTTTTAGGTTTTCAAGCGACGGATCGTGACCTTCAGTTATTTCTACGCCGTAAGTATCTCTGAGTTCAGCAATAAGGGCTTCTTTCGTTTCAGGCAATCCTTCAACGGGAGCGTTCGGGCAGTTAAATCTTTTGAACCTCTCAACCCCATCTGAGCCTACCTCAACACAGTTATTCGGATTCACTGTGATCACTCCGTCTCCAATGGCAGTAATCCCGGCGGTAAGGGCACCATCTGCGACATTGACAGCATTGTCTTCAGCTCGATTTCCCAAGTCTGTTTGTACATCACGTGCGCCGTCAACAACACCATCACCATCAGTGGGCCGGTCGTCACGGCTTGTGATACCGCGTGTAGCTTCAGGTCGAAGTGCCTGAATAGCAGCAACCTTAGCTTCCAGGTTTCTACACATTGGTTTTACTTTCTGGAACCCGCTCGTACAGACTTCATTAACGAGATCGAACATCTGACTTGCTTGTTCTGCCTTATCAACGTTGGTCAATTCAGCAGCAAGTTGTGAAATCGACTTTCCAGAAGCACGAAATTTCTGCTCACATGAAGCAAACGCGAGATTTTTTTGGGTTTGAGTTGAAGCCGGAATACAGCCAACATCTCCGAAAAGAATGGGCTGACACGGCATCTGGCCGGATCTGCAACTGGCAGCGAGAGCATTGTACTCTTCATTTTCTACATTCGCTGGAGATGTACAGAAGCGACGACCACCCGATGATCTTAATTTGCTGGGCCAGCCAGCGAAGAAACAATCGTATTCTCCGGCCGCTATGGCTTCATCAATGAGGAAAGAAAAATTCATCGTTACTTTCTTGTCTGTACCTAACGGCATAGGACTTTCAGCAATGAATTTCTTGTAAGCAATTAGCGCTTCTATTTTTTGCTTGTGTGTGAGCGTGGCGAATTTCTGGAAGTTCAGAAGTTTTGCCTGCGCAGAAAAAGAAATAAACAGGGCGATTGCCAAAATCGTAATTTTCATATGTTTCCTCACCTTTCCCTTATCGGTTGGGAGGCTCAAGGCATTAAATTTATGATTTTCCCATCGTGACGTTTCTGAATAATCTGGGGCATCTCTAGGAACCTCACCTGAAAAAGTGTCTATCTTCTGGACATGCCCTGTTCTAATTTCATCAAGGATTATTTTCCTCATCTTCAAGGAAAGACGGAAGACCGAAAAACTCTGTTTTTACTTCCCCCCAATGGCGGAGAGAATATTCTCGATCACGTCTACGCGAATCACTTCTGCTACCGCGGTTATCGCGTAACGATGCTGACGAAGTGGGATTTTCAAGATGAAGCAAGTCTCGTTCCTACGATGCATGATAGAGGTACGGTCCGTGCCCTCGCAGCGATGAGAAATACTCTCGATTACATCAATCCTGAACGTGTAGGCCAGGTAGGAATACTCGGCACGAGTGTCGGTGCCATTTCTGCAAGTCTTGCGATGAGCGTAGACGATCGAATTGCAGCTTGTCGGAGGTGCAGAACCGTCCAACGTCATTCATCATCGCAACCAAGGATATCACAGTACCTACAGCAAACCAGGAGTTACTGGCCGCAGGCGAAGATGGGATTCTTCGCACAGAAGGAAATCATTTTGACGTCATCGTTGAGACGAGCAAAAAACAGAAGAAGAGAATTTTTGATTTTTTTGAGAAACAACTTCAGTAAAAAAAAAGCCCCCGGCGCGAGACGGGGGCTTTTGTAACTTACAGACTGATGGTGCTCGGTGAGGGACTCGAACCCCCACGCTCGCGCACTAGGTTCTAAGCCTAGCGTGTCTACCAATTCCACCAACCGAGCATTGGCCTGCAAGAGTCGTTGATTATGGCGAAGCACCGTTTTAATGGCAAGAGCTTTGGAGACGATCAGGCCGCTTTTCCGCCCTCTCCAGGCTTTTTGGGCGTCGCAGGCTTTAACTTTTCGAGCTCTTTCTTCGTCTGCGCGAGCTGATTCTGGAGTGACTGGTTTTCTGATCTCAATTTATTCGTTTCTTTCTTCATTTCGCCAGTCTGGTTCTGGGCGGCCATAAGATCACCGGTAATTTTCTTCAAGGATGCTTCAAGATGACTGACTTTGGCCTTCGGATTTTCATCCAGTGCACTAGTATTAGTCCGCGTATTCTTAACGGCTTCTGCTAGTCGCCTTTCCATATCACGCATCTTCATACTCATTTCTCGAATCTGCACTTCCTGCCCTTGAGCTTGCTGCTTAAACTTCAGAAGATCATTTTCTACTTGCACATTTAAGTTGACCTGGGCCTTTGGAGCTTCCTGGGAAGCTCTTTTGAGCATGCTCTCAAGCTTGAGCTTCTCCTGTCTCAGGCCACCTATCAGGATGGTATCCTGGGTGTTTTTCTCTTTGAGTTT
Organism: Bacteriovorax stolpii; assembly: GCA_945883845.1. GTDB lineage: Bacteria > Bdellovibrionota > Bacteriovoracia > Bacteriovoracales > Bacteriovoracaceae > Peredibacter. The sequence continues at coordinate 123,329 of CAMCYI010000006.1, forward strand.
ATCGAGGTCTTTCTTGGCCGAATCTGCCTGGTTCTTTAAAGTTGTTGTCATCATCCCGAGACGTCTGGCCTCATCTTTAAATGAACCATCATCGCCCTTGGTGGATTCAATCGCAGTTGCAAGACTTGTCACCTTATTCTTATAAACTTCAAGCATCTTGTTCAGATTGATGTTCTGTTTTTCAAGATCTTTAATCGTTGTCTGAAGTACCTGGTTCGGTGAGCTCGCGAGGACCTTGTTGACCTGATCGAAACGATCGCGCAGAGATTGAATCTCAGCATCTTTCTTTTCAGTCACTCTGACCATGGCTTCTTTGGCCTTAACGAGAACGATATCTTTTGAAGTCGAAGAGCGCTGGGCTTTTTCCAGCTCCTGAGTAAAGACCATATCTTTCTGCAACAATTCAAGCTGAAGTTTTTTGAGCTTGATCTCGTTATGTTTGGCTTCCTCTATGAATTTTGTCTCGCGTTCGAGCAGACTATTGAGTTTCGCCATTTCCTGAGGTGAAAGCTGGCGTGATTCAGAAAGCTTATGCTGCATTTGTTTTTTAAGTTCGTCATCCGGACTCAAACTTTTTACCTTGAGGCCCTCGACTTCTTCGGCCCTGGCCTTAAGCTCGTTCATCTTGTTCTTGGTATTTTTGACGTTTTCAACTTCGCTCGCAAGAATTTTTACTTTGGTTTTCAGTCTTTCATTATCATTGAAAGCCGAACGAAGTTGTTCCTCGAGCTCTTTTTCTTTCTCAGACGGTATGTTCTTAAAAAATGAATTTGCATTATCTTTGCTTGAACTTCCGCCCCCGAGAGATTTCATGTTGAATTTGCCTTTTCCATCGTCAGTTTCGCCACCGCCGATCTTCATGGAAAAGTTATCTTTCTCTTCTTTATTGCCACCTAATTTTGTAACAAAGTTATCTTTTTCCTTGTTAGACCCTTTTACGACCTTAGAGAAATCATCTTCTTCTTCTCCACCACCAACGGTTGTCACAACTTCTTCTTCCGGTGAAGAAGGGCCAATCACGGTAAGATGCTCTTCGATGACTTCTGCTGGAGTAACTTCCATTTCTGGAATTTCTTCTTCACGATCAGGAATATTGATCTTTGCTGTCATGTCGCCGATTTCTCCGTCCTTAATGACGAAGGAATCCGCTGCTTGAGTTGGATACGCACTGATTCTCGCCGACGGACTCAGGTTAGTGAACATGAGACTGCGGTTTTCAATTTTTACTGTATTCTCAGCGGTCCACAGACCAGTGATGACAATTTTATTCACGCCTGAAAGCATGGTGAAATCAAAGAACTCAGCAGATTGAATGGCGACATTGAGGAGATACTCCTCTGGTCTCTTCGCAAACGAAGCAGAAAGACTCATGGTCACATCATCCATCGTAAGATTCTGAGCGAAGAAGTGCATCTGCACGCCGAAAACTTCGTTCATCATTCCATAGCTGATTTCAATGGGAAGTCCTACCCTGCCCTTATTCTTAAGGCCGGCAAGATACATCAGGAGATGATCGAAATAGGTCTTGATAGAAAGACCGCTGATATTTTTCTCGAATGCTTCAAAGACCATGCGATCGAGGTATTCACCAGTACTAAATGGATTGGCGATTTTAAAAGAACCAATTTCCTTGAAATTCGGAAAATTATCTTCAAGGCTGATTCCTGCGTATTCCTGGAAGAATTTATCGAGGATAAATCCACCCATGGAACCTGTCAGCCATTGCTCATCAAAAACCATCTTACCGTTATTGAGAACAAAGTCCTGGAGATCAACGACTTTAGACAATGAAACAATCACGATATCATTTTTAATGGCTTCGTAGGTTGCATCAATGACTGAGTAGTCAGCAACGTCTTTTGTAAAGATATGTGTCCACTCAAGCTTAGTTGAATCGATCAGAGGATTGATGACCTGTATTTCCCTGGAAGCAAAATAGTTAGCGAGCTCCGTTGGGAACTCTCCTGCTAGGTTCAGAATGGCGAGGGTACGATTCCCGCTCATTAGCTTCCCGTCTCCCTGTTTTCTTCAATGTGCTTCAAGCAAAGACACATCCTCTGATAAACCCGTGCCACGGGAAGATCAGAAAGTTTTTCGTTTTTAAAGTTCACGATATATTCGACTATTTTTTTTTCAAAATCATACTTGTCCTGAATCTCAACCATCGAGTCGGCCAGGATAACCACAGCTTCCCAGCTTGAGATTTGCCCTTTGGGAATTCCTCTTGGAAATCCGTTTCCTTCGGCTAGTTCATGCTGGTAAAGAGCGACTTCTGCAAGTTCAACGTGAGCAAGTACGTCCGGAGATTTGAAAAACTCGTAGCTCTTTCTGGGATGATTATAGAAATTCCTGATTTCAAGTTCGGTTGCATTCTCTTCAATCAATGTTGCCTGACCAGAACCGGGCTTGCGATTTTCCTGGTTACACGCTTGAGCGACGTAATAACTGTAATGACTTTCACAAAGCCCAAAATCGAGGAACAAAGTAAGATTATAAAAATCTCTCAGCATCATGAAGTGGTAGAAGTCATTGCAGAGAGCAATGATGATCGCAAAGCCGGCAGAGTAAAGTGACTTGCGGAAAAGATGTGCATCGGTTTCATGCATCTGACCAGCAACAGAGGCAGGGAGATGGTAAAATTCCTGATATGCGGCGAGTGCGAAGCTGAGGAAATGTTCCGGTTCACGAAAAGCTTCATGAAAGGCAGTAATGATTTCAAGACTTTTCCTGCGAAGATCTTTCTCGAATTGAAGGTAACGAAGCTCTCTGAATAATTGAGCAAACTTTTGTGTAACAGCATCATTTGAAACTTGTTCAAAATCAAAGACGGTGTTTGCCAGTGCATGTTTTTTGATGAAATCAGAATCCAAAAGGATTCCAGGTTTCATAACATAAAACTTTCTGCCTTCTTTATTTGAAACATAAAGATGGCCGTCGCAAATTATTTTTTTTGCGAAATCTTTTATCGGAATTTTGATCATCGTATCTTTTTGTGTCTTCATAAATAATCCAATACTTCTTAGTACATATCGGTTCATTTGAGGCGTAATCTGAGGCGGTTACTGACTAAATGTTCGAAAAAAATTAACTCATTGTCGGACTTATCTGATATGGTTTTTCCATGGCCTAAAGGAGCAGTTTCATGAACTTTCAGATGATTGATTGGGTGTTTATCATTGGTTACCTCGCTGTCGTTTTCGGACTAGCATTCTGGTCTCGCAAAGACATGCATGAAAGTGACCTAAAAACTCCTGACGAGATCGCTCAGGAAAAGTACATGGCCAACAAATCTCTCACCTTTCTCGAGAGTATTTGTTCCATCATTGCCACAGAAGTTTCGGCTCTGACTTTCATTGGAATTCCTGCTGTTGCCTTCAAGGGTGACTATACTTTCATTCAAATTTATATGGGTGCTATCGCCGCCCGTTTCATCATCGCTTTGGTATTTCTTCCACGAGTTTATGATCAGGGTCTGACCATTTACGAAGTTATGGCAAAGGATCTTGGATTACCTTCAGGCCAGAGAACTGTGGCGATTTTTTATTCTATCAGCAAGATGGTTTCAGTTGGAGTCAGACTTTTTTCAGGCTCGATCATGGTATCTGCATTTTTCGGTGTGAATATTTATATCGGTCTCTCCGCAGTGACTTTTCTTACTTTGATCTATATTCAAATCGGTGGGCTCAAAGCAGTTGTTCGCACCGATATGCTTCAACTTTCATTATTTATCATTGGTGGTGTGCTTGCCCACTACATGATTCCCAAAACCAGCGGACAGAGCTGGGGTGAGATGATGTCATTGGCCCAGGCAGCTGGAAAAACATCTTTCCTCAACTTCACAGACCCATGGCCTTTTGTCTTTGGTATCATGGGAGGATTTCTTTTTGATATGTCTACCCACGGTGTGGATCAGGACTTTGCTCAGCGACTGACAGCGAATAAAAAATTACGATACGGACAGTATGCGATTTTCTTCTCTTCTTTCATTTCGATCTCTGTGGGTCTTTTATTCCTGAGTGTCGGGTCCCTTCTATGGGCCTTCTATCAGTCACATCCGATGCCGGACATTCCAACGACTGATCATATTTTCCCTCATTTTATTGTGAACTACTTCCCTCTTGGCTTGAGAGGAGTCATGGTTGCCGGTGTGCTCGCTGCAACGATGAGTGTGCTTGATTCAACGATCAATGCCCTTTGTGCCACTTCGTATAACGATATTTTCAAGAACAGGGATCCAAAGAAAATGGAATTCTGGGGCTTAATTGATTCGATTATTATTGGTTGCTGTATTTTGACTGTGGCGCTTGTTGCCTCGAAGAATGATGGGCTCCTCTACCTAGGTCTTAAAGCACAGTCATGGACTGGCGGAACACTTCTCGCACTCTTCACATCAAAAGTTATCTTTAAAAAGTACTTCCGATACGCCTTAACACCAGCAAGTGTGATCGGAGCGTATGTTTTCGGCATGAGTGGTGTGTACCTGAACGTCATGGTTCTGGAATGGAACTGGAACCTCAATGTTTATTGGGGATTTACTCTCGGAATTATCTTCCTTAAAATTTATGCGACGATTAAACCAGCGAAGACAGCGTAACTTTCGCATCACCTTTTGGAATCGCTGAAAGCAGTGCACGGGTGTACTCCTCTTTCGGATTTTTATAGATGTTGCTCGCCTTATCCATCTCGATAATCTTCCCGGCGTACATCACTCCAACTTCATCGGCGATGAAATTAACCACGGAAAGATCATGAGAAATGAAGATGTAAGTCAGACCAAATTCCTGCTGGAGATCCAGGAGGAGATTTAAAACCTGCGCCTGAATTGAGACATCTAATGCCGAAACGGATTCGTCACAAACAACAAATTCCGGCTTTAACATAAGGGCACGGGCAATACAGATACGTTGTCTCTGTCCGCCAGAAAACTCATGCGGATATCTGTTCATCTGTGCGACATTCAGGCCAACCTTCTGAACCAGTTCCTTCGCCATGTCGAGACGCTCTTTCTTCCCTGTTCCCACATTATGAATGTTCAAAGGTTCAGTCAAAATTTCCGCCACTGTCATGCGCGGATTAAGAGAGGAGTATGGATCCTGGAAAATAATCTGCATTTTACGGCGAAGAAGGCGGAGTTCTTCAGAATAAACATTTGTGATATCTTTGCCGTTATAGATAATACTGCCGGAAGCAGGCTCAACGAGACGAAGTATCGTTCTTCCGAGAGTCGTCTTACCGCAACCTGACTCACCTACGAGACCAAGTGTCTGGCCTTTCTTAAGGGTAAAGCTCACATCATTCACAGCTTTAAAATGATCCACTGTCTTACCGAAAAGACCGCCTTTAATTGGAAACTGAGTGACGAGATTTTTAACTTCGAGAAGTATCTCCGAAGATTTGTGCTCAGTCTGTGCCTTGTCGAACACCTCAACCTTTCTTGGATCAATTGGAATTTCTTTTCCATCATTGTCCATGAAATCACTGACCGTAAGAAGCCTCTTCGGATTCGCGCCCATTTTAGGACGACAGGCGAGAAGGCCTTTCGTGTATGGATGGTGAGCATGAGCAAAAATGGCTTCGGCGTTGTTCTGTTCAACAACGTTCGAGCGGTACATCACAACAACGTCATCCGCGATATCGCCGATCACACTCAAATCGTGAGTAATGAAGAGCATGCTCATTTTATATTCTTGCTGAAGCTTATAAAGGAGATCCAGCACCTGCTTCTGAATCGTAACATCAAGAGCGGTCGTCGGTTCATCGGCAATCAGGAGCTTCGGATCGCAGGCAATGGCCATGGCAATCATCACCCTTTGTTTTTGACCGCCCGACATTTCGTGAGGATACTTGTGGGCACTTTCCTTTGGCTTTGGAATTCCCACTTGGTTCATCAGGTCCACAGCTTTCTCCCAGGCTTCACGCGCTGAAAGTCTTCTATGCAGTCTGAGAGTTTCAGCGATCTGATCGCCGACTTTGAAAACCGGATTCAAACTTGTCATCGGTTCCTGGAAAATCATCGAGATCTGATTCCCTCTTACCTTTCTCATCTGGTCATCATTAAATGTCAGAAGATTCTGGCCGTTAAAAAGAATTTCCCCCTGAGGAATACGGGCCGCAGGCTTCTGCAGAAGACCCATGATCGCCAGAGAGGTAACGCTCTTACCGGATCCAGACTCACCCACGATGCCGATTGTTTTACCGGCAGGAATATCGAAAGAAACATTATTCACGGCACGGGTCTTGCCTTCTGAAGTATGAAATTCAACGGTGAGATTTTTTACGCTCAGGAGGGGTGACGTCATGTTTTTCCTTTAAGCTTGGGGTCGAGGGAGTCACGTAATGCATCTCCCAGAATGTTGAAAGCGAGAACAATGATAAACATCGCAAGTGTGGCACCAGCAAGCTGCCACCAGACACCGCGGGATAATTCAAGTTTAGCATCATCAATCATCGTACCCCAGCTCGGCTCGCCCTGCACACCAAGGCCTAGGTACGAAAGAATAACTTCGGACTTGATCGCAACCTGAAACTGCAAAGACGTATTGATGATGATGATGTGAGTGACGTTGGGAAGGATATGACGGAAGAGCTTTCGCATATGTCCGCCACCAATAGCACTGGCTGCCTGAACATACTCGCGTTCTTTGTGCTTCATCACTTCACCGCGGATCAAACGGCATAGAGTAACCCAACTGGTAGCCCCAAGGGCAACATAAACAGCAAAGAGACCCTTACCAAGAATCATCGTAATCGAAATAAGAAGCATGATATTCGGTATCGAAGAAAAAGTTGTGTAAAGCCAAGTGATTAAATCATCAATCCATCCACCGAAGTATCCGGCAAGTGCTCCAAGAACTACCCCAACAGGAATTGCGATGAGTGAAGTAGCGAGTCCAACAGACATTGCTACGCGTGTGCCGCGAATAACTTTCTGAAGAACATCTCGACCAAAAATATCTGTGCCAAACCAGTGGTCAGCACTTGGTGGAAGGTTAGATCCCCCTACTTCACGGGCCCAGTCAGAGGCAATGATACCCATAAAAGAAAGAAGCGCCGTCAGTGAATAAACCACGACAATGGCAAGGGCAAGGATCGCCCACTTGTCCTGATATAATCTGCCCCATGAATCACGCCATAACGAATGTTGTTTCATACGCCTACTTTAATTTCACACGAGGATCTGCGAACGTATATAGAACATCCGAGACAAGACTAAATACGATATAAATAACGCTCGAAAGAATGGCCATCGCCTTGATCACCGGAAAATCTGATGAGTTCAAAGCATTGAGGGTAATTCCACCAAGACCGGGAATACTGAAAAAACTTTCCAACAGAAGCGCGCCGAGGATCAGATAAGGAATCTGGATCACAACATAGGTAATAATCGGAATCATCGCGTTCCTGAGTACATGTTTGAGGAGAATGCTGATTTCAGAAAGGCCCTTCGCACGTGCCGTACGAACATAGTCCTGATAAATCTCATCCAGGATTACAGTTCTGAAGAAACGAACATCAGGCCCGAGACTAAGGAGAATCCAGATGATTGCGGGAAGAGCGATGTAGGGAATGAAATCAGGGAATCCATATTCAAAGCCTGAAATTTCAAACCAGCCCATCTTGAAGGCGAAGAAATACTGGAATGCCAGGATGTAAGCGAGAGCAGAAATACTCATTCCTGCAATACACATAAACCTGATGAAAAGATCGATTCCCTTACCGCGGTAGAAAGCCACTACGAGGGAAATCAGGAGCGATAATACAGTGGAGATCACAAACGCAGGAATCGTCAGACAAAGCGAAGGATACGCACCTTGCTTGATCATGTAAGTGATTTCCTGCTTTGTGGCCCACGATCTTCCGAAATCAAAAGTGAAGGCTGATTTCAGAACATCCAGGTACTGGGCAAATAACGATTTATTCAGCCCCAGCTGCTCCCGAAGCTCAGCCATCTGTCTTGCCGTCGCATTCTTCCCGAGAAGAACCGCGGTCGGATCACCTGCGATCAGGTTGAAGAGCAGGAAAATAATCAGGCTGACTCCCATCAAAACGGGAATCATATAGAAGAGTCGTCGCAGGATATACTTAGTCATCAGTTTCCTAGAATTTCTTACTCAATTCTTTTTTCACTTCAAGATCAACACCGAGGTACTGAACCTGCGTATGATTGAACTCCATATGCTTGAAGTTTTTTAACCAAGCCTGAGTCACATTCACTTCAGTGCGGTGGAATCCAAACACCCATGGAACATCAATGGCCACCATTTCATTCATCTTCTCGTAGAAAGCAGTTCTCTCAGGGGAATCCTGAAGAATTGTTGCCTGCCTGAAGAGAGCATCAAAATCAGGATTACAGTAGTTCGCACCATTTGAACCTGGCGACTGGTTTGGACAGAATACAAGTCCAAGGAAATTTTCTGCATCCGGGTAATCTGCTCCCCATGCCATCGTGTAAAGCTGGTGCTGCTTCGTTGTTACTTTTTTTATGAGCTCAGGCCATGTGTTCATGCCCGCCTGAACTTTGATTCCAATTTTTTCCATGCATTTTGCAAAGTGCTCGATCTGCTGACGTGCCACAGTTTCACTGCGAGTCTGGACCGTAATTTCTGGCAACCCTTTTCCATTTGGGTACCCCGCATCAGCGAGAAGTTTTCTGGCCTGACTTAAATCAAGTTTTGTGTACGGATTTTTGAATTCTTTTCTATAACCATTAAGGCCCGGTGGAATCACACTCTGAGCTTCAAACGCAGAGTTGTTGTAGAAAAGTTTGTTCGCCTCGGCGCGATCATAAGCGAGAGACATCGCCTGACGTACTCTACGGTCTTTCAAAATCGGATTCTCGTAGTTGAAAGCAAAGAACGTCACATCCAGCATCGGGTCGGTAAAGAGACGAATCCCTTTGCTCTTCAGTTCCTGGTGTACTTCATTCTTCTTATCCATTGCTCTTTCATAGTTTGACTTGAGCTCGAGGAGGTCTGCCTTACCTTTCTGGAAATTCAGCCACTGCGTTTGAGTTTCAGGAAGAATATCCACGACCACTCTGTCGACGAGAGGAATTCTTTTACCGGCATCAGCAAGAAGGCCAAGCTTATCGTCGCCTTCAGCTCCTTCGGCTGGATAAAATTTTTCGCGGAATTTTGGATTCTTCGTATAAATGATCTGGTTCCCCTGCTCGAACTTTTCCAGGTGGAAAGGTCCAGTTCCCACCGGATGGTTCAGGAATTCTTTTCCAAAATGAGTCACAGCTTCTTTGGCCACAATGAAAGTGTATGGCATCGCGAGTGAGTATTGGAACTGAGGGAAAGGCTTTGTTAAAGTGACCTGGAAGGAATGAGAATCAATTTTCTTCAGGCCTGAAATTTCTTCTTCATAATTAGAAGACTCAAGAGCCGCGTGCTTTTCACGCCATTCATTGAGACCTGCAACCTTACCATCGAGAACCCACCAGCCTTTTGCGGAAAGCTTCGGATCAGCAAGGCGTTTCAGAGAGAAGATAACGTCATCTGCAATAAGTTCTCTTCCGATGCCATCTTTGAAACATGGGCTATCGTGAAATAGCACTCCCTTCTTCAGTTTGAAAACATAGGTGAGTCCATCTTCACTAACAGTCGGAAGACTTTCAGCGAGATTTGGAACGAGCTCGTAAGGACGCTTGAGCGGGTGAAACTCAAAAAGGCCTTCGTACACTTTTCCATTTTCATTTCCAGAGTAACGATCGGAAACGTGAATAGGATCAAAGCCAAAGATTTTTTCAAGTGAGATAAGATGAAGTTCTCTTTCGTCAAAGTTCTGTTCTTTAGAACAGCCAGAAACAAGAAGAGCAAATATCAGGCAGAGGGAAGCGAATTTCATACATACTCCAGAGTATTAAAGTATGAACATTGTAAGCTAATCATTTCAAAAACTAAACTGGTGCAATTTGCCACCAATTTTCGTCGGGTATTATTTCCAGAAGAGTTCCAGGGAGAAAAGTTTTTCCCGTTCTCTTAAGAATGAAAAGTTCATTCGCTTGAATGAACCGCTATCGAAATTTTCACCTTCCAGGGATATGGATTCCCCGGATGAAAGGTCTCTTTGAATCACAAGTTTTTTCTCTGAGGACTTCTTGACAGTATAAAACCTGTCACCTTCTTCACGAATCTTACAACGCTCATCAGCTCCGCTCTTTTCGCATACCCGGTTCAGGCCAATTTGTGGGGCCAGCAAAAATCGGATCAACTGACGCCATTCGCTCACCAGGACTTTGCCTGATGTTTTAGAATCAACATCCTGATTGAACTGAGCTTCAATCCGACGTTCGAAAGACTCACCGCTCTCACTTATTTCAGGCCGGTCGAGATCGCGGAAAATCATGAGTTCTTCGCCATGAAGAGGAATCGTGGCACTCAGTATCCAGTTTTTATCTTCAACCATGGCATCAAAGCTGAAAATATACTGCTGACTTTTGATGCCTACCCGCCCTCTCCCCTCACCGGACATGGGAAGAGATTTCAGGATAGTTTCAATTTCCTGATTCACGTCAAAAGTATGCGACTTAAATGTCCCGCAGGATGTGAGTAAAAAAAGGGAAATAAAAAAAGGCCTCAACATGGATTTTATGTTGAGGCCCTTTGCTTTGAAACGCAACAAAAAGATTAGTCGTTTTTGGCCTGTGCTGCGGGAGCACGATCGCTGTCAATGTCCGCGATCTGGCCGGTAATTTCCTGCTTATCGGAGAAATAGCGCGCATGTTTCAGAGCGGTTTCAAGATAAACTTTGGCCTTGTTGAATTCTTTCAAATCGCGATAGATCGCTGCAAGGTGCTTCAGAATCTCGATATCATCAGGAACTTTAGAGAAAGCAAGTTGCAATTCCTGCAGAGCACGCTTCACGTCACCTTTCTTATAGTAGTACCAGCCGAGAGAATCACGAATGTAACCATCTTCAGGGCTGATCTTCAGTGCTTTCTGGATATACTCGTAAGCGAGATCCATTTCCTTGCCTCTCATAAGGAGAGAATAGCCAAGGAAGTTCCATGCATGTGCATTTTTAGGTTCGTTCTCGATGATTCCCATGATGAGATTCGTTGATTCTTCAAACTTATGCTCTTTCTCATAGAGGTTCGCGAGATAATATTTGTGCTGGATCGAGAAGCTTTTTTCGTGCTGAACAACAGCAACTGCGTCCACGGCATTCTTATAATCACCAACACCTTCGAAGTAGCCGGCCTTAATGACATTGAACTCAACCTGGAGTTCCTTAAACTCGCCCAACTTTGCATTCACGTGCTTCAGGAATACTGTCTTCCATTTCGCAACTTCTGTTTTCTTATGGTGCTCTTCCTGGGCAAGGCTTGAGAGCATGTTCGCCATCTGAACTGAACTATCCGTATAGAGAGCACTTGAAGGCGGGATTTGGTTGAAGTATTCAACCGAAGCTTCGTACTGTTTCATTTCCTGATAGATCGCACCGAGGTAATAGAGAATTTTATCTGACTGTGGTGCGTTTGCGAGAAGATCACGGAAGACAGAAACTGCTTCCTGATATTTTTTCGCGTCAGTATAGAGAATCCCGAGCTTTACTTTAAGATTCAGGTTTTCCGGCTGAAGGTCGCTGAGCTTTTCAGCAAATGGAATCACTTCGCTGTATCTCTCTTTCAGGAAAAGAACCTGCACCATGTGCGGAAGAACTTCTTCATCGAGAGGGAATTTTTTGAGGTGAGCGTAATAAAGAGAGATCGCTTTCTGATACTGCTCTTTCTCTTCATAAATACTGCCGAGAGTTGTCACAGACTGTGAAAGACTTGGCTGACGCTGATGTGATTTCTCAAAAGCAGAAATAGCGAGCGGCAGCTTTCCCTGATCCAGATAGATTTTTCCGAGATAATAATCGTACATCCCGTTCTTCGGATCATTGATTGCACATTTCTGAAGAAGATTTATCGAAGTTTTTGTTTCTTTTGCGAGCGCATAAGATTTTCCGAGGAAGATACAGGCGTCTTCATTTTTAGGATTTCTGACGAGGAGTGCCTGATAGATTTTGCGCGCGTCTTTCTCTTTGTCCATACCAGTCAAAACACCAGCAAGGATCAATCCAATTTTTTCGTCTGTCGAAGTTTGGTAAAGTTTTTCGAGAACAACCTGCGCAGCTTCCAGATCATTCATGCGGATCAGACTGATCGCATATTTTTTCTGAAGAAACTCATCGTCTGGAACGAGATCCGTAAGATGTTTAAATAAAACTGATGCCGTGAGAAAGTCACCTTCAAGCAGTGACATGTTCCCTTTTAAAAATAAATCAGTGGCGAGAAAAGTAGTCTCAGAGGAATTCTTTTTTGCTTTGATAACCATCAGGCCGAGTTGTTCGGATGCTCTGGAGAGGGCCTCCCGGTTCATGTCTTCAATCTGGGCCGTTGTAAACTCTTGTGGTTTACTTCCACTCTTCCAGTGAGCACAAGAAAGTGCAGTAGTGAGGAGGAGGGCAGAAAGCAGGGCCTCGCGAGCGATGAGTTTCATGGGCATCCCGTAAAGTGCTAGTCCTTCAATGGACTTCAGCTTTCATGCTTTATCGGTTTTTCAAGCCCCCAGATTAGAAATTTGAGGTTTCCTTGCGGCATACATTTGCCGCTCCCAACCATTTAAAATCATAGAAAAGAGTCGCAATTATAGGGAACTTTTTACCTCTCCGGATGAGATAATTTTTATCTTTAGGATTATTTTTGACCATCTGGGTTGACTTGCTTGCCAGCTATTAGTAGAACCACCCCCGTAACCGTGAACTGACCTGCGCAAAAACAAAGTTCTTTGAGCATTTCGGTCCACCAATGAACTTATTAAACAATTAACGACTGTACCTATAAAACGAATTTAACTGGGTATAACTAAATTAGGGGAAGAAAATGAAAGACGTACGTACCATCAAGCGTTACCAGAACCGTAAGCTCTATGACACTTTCCAAAGCTGCTACGTGACTCTGGAAGAAATCGCGCAAATCATCCGCGAAGGTCACGAAATCCAAGTGATCGACAACAAGTCAAAAAATGACATCACATATATGACTCAGATCCAGCTTCTTTTCGATCAAGAGCGCAAGTCTCTCAAGCCAGGTAACACTGAGCTTCTTAAGCGCGTGATCCGTTCTGAAGAAGGCACACTCACTGGTTACATCGGTGCTCTCGAAGGTAAATTGAACCTCACTTTCGATATGCCAGCTGTTGCTGCTGAAGATTTCAAGCCAGCTTTCGTAGCAGGTCTTAACTCTTCTATGGAAAATTCTGCTACTTTGAACTAATCTAGGTTCATGAGCAAAAACAAATTTAGCCTTTCAGTAATGGCCGCTCTTGCGGCCATTACTTTTTCTACTCCTCTAACTTCCTGGGCACAGTCTAAGAACCCCTATGCCCCCCGGATAAAAACTCCTAACACCAAGAGTGAACTCGTTGATAAGTCGGCCCCTTCTGAGGCGCCTAAACAGGACGTTGCTGAAGAAGCTCTTTCTGACAGCAGTTCCATGTCCTCTCCATCATCGCCTGCACAAAGAAAACTGCAGCAGCATGGTCTCGGTCTGGGTATCGGCCAGAACTTCCTTCTCGGCAATTACGGTAAGTACGGCGACGATAAAATCACAGCAGATGTTCTCTATACGTATGCTGCCAGTCACTCATTCGATCTCCTCATCGATGCTCACAACTCAGAACAAAAAGATAACAAGAAACGCATGCGCACGAGAGGCCTTTCAGCTTCGATTAAAGGCCGCATGGTTGAGTTTGATAACTTCTCCCCGTACATCCTTGGTGGTCTTGGTTTCTACGCGCCTCAGGCACGTCGTCGCGTGAACACAACCTACAAGTGGACTGAACAGAAAATCACGTTCGGTCTTAACCTTGGTTCCGGTGTAGACCTTCGCCTCAATGATGAATTCGTTGTAGGTGTCATGGGTATGCTTCACTGGCCATTCCAGGTAAGCCAGGACAATCAGTCTGATCTAAAAGGTTACTACTTCAAGCTTCTTCTCACGGGTATGTACCTCTTCTAATGAGCAAGAAACCCCACCGCCTGTACATCTTCACTGGTAAAGGCGGAGTCGGTAAGACAACACTCAGTCGCGCCTTCGCGCGCGAGCTGAATAATAGCGGTCATAAAGCTGTCTACCTCACGTTCAAAAATCAATCCCTGGGAGAAACACACCACGCTACCACTGACACTGTTAAAGATGGTTTGAGAATGATTTCCCTCGATCTCGAAGACTGCGCTCGCGGTTACGTTGAGAAACGGCTCAATTCAAAAATGATTGCCGGCTGGATTGTGAAAGCACCTTTCTTTCGCGCACTCATCAACATGGTCCCTGGATTTAGCTATCTGATCTATCTTGGAAAAATTCTCGAGCTTGGAAAAGATGATCCAAATTTGATTGTGATCCTCGATGCTCCGGCATCTGGACATGCGTTGACGATGGTTGAATCTACGAGCAATTTTCAGAAGATTTTTGAGAGCGGAATTGTTTTTGAAGATACGGGCAAGATGCTCGCGCGCCTCAATGACCCGGAGTATACAAAAATCGAGATTATCAGCTTGCCGAGCCTCATGTCATGGCAGGAGGCCATAGAGCTTCGCGCGAGCCTGCGTGAGCGCACACCTGTGGATGTGGCCATAACCGTCAACAATGCCTTTTATCCCCTAGTAGAGAACGATTTTGATGCTCTCCCGGCAGCAATCAGAGAGAAGGCCTTAAACGAAAAGAAATTAATCGAGGAAAATGCCTCCGAAATGCAGTGCATTCTGCCTCATTCCCTATCGACGTCTTCAGGCGGAGTCGAGTCGGAATTAGTTGGGTCTCTCTCAAAACTCATATAGAATATCCTGAATCTTTCAAGGATCAGTGAGTGGCCTTAACCACCAAATCATTCGAGATTTTCTGCGGTACCGGCGGAGTGGGCAAAACCACTCTGGCGACGTCACGTGCACTTTCTCTGGCCGGACTTGGGAATCGGGTTCTTCTTGTCACCATCGATCCAGCACGCAGACTTAAAGATCTTCTCGGACTCTCGGGAGATTCGATCGGTGAAGTTCAGTCTGTGGAAATTGAGGGTGTGAAACTTTCTGCGCTCCTCATGTCACCTGAAAAAACCATCCTTCGCATGGCCGAAAAATTTCAGACGCCTGATCTCGCCCATAACCGCATCGTTCAGATTCTCTCCAAGCCTTACGGGGGGATGAATGAAATTCTCTCACTCGTGGAAATGGAAATGCAGTTCGAATCCGGAAAATATGATGTGATCGTTCTGGATACTCCTCCGGGTGCGCACTTTCTGGACTTCCTGGAAGGTCTTGCGAAAATAAAATCTTTCTTTGATCAGAATTTCGTGGAAATTTTCAGCTACCTCGGCCAGAAAACTGCGAAGGCCGGTAAAAAAGTTTTTGGCTTCGGGTTGATTAACAGGGTGATTTCAACCGGTGTGAGAAAGCTTCTCGGATATTTGCAAAACGTGACGGGTGCGCAGTTCATCGATGACTTCATTGAAGCAATCCAGATTATTTATCAATCCAAGGAAGCATTCCTCAAGGGACTCGCTCTTCAGGACGTACTCAAGATGAAAGAAAAGTGCAACTGGTTCCTTGTGACCTCTGTTGAACAAGGCAAGGCCCAGGAAGCTGTCGAGATGAAGTCTCACGCTTCGAGTTTCATTCATCAGGATCATTTTCTTGTTCTCAACAAGTGTCTTGAAAAAGAACTCGAAAGCTGGAATGCGGAAACAGTTAAGCTGAAGAATCTTCGTGATTCTCTCCTCATCAAAGAAGTCACACTGAAAAAGCGCCTAAGGGAATCGTTTCCCACGATCCTTGAGTTTCCAGAGATCATGAGTCTCTCCCCGCTTGACCACATTCAGAAACTCACCCACAAATGGAATAGCTATGTCCCACAAAGTTAATACGAAACAGGAGTTTGAGGAATTCATCTGCCATCACTGGAATACAGTGAATGAGTGGATCGATAAAGCGCAGTCCGGAATTCCGCAGCCTCTGACTTCTAGTGTGGACGTCCGCGAAAGTAAAACGAAGTTTGCTCCTGTTGATCACAATATGTATCCGGCCGGCTTCAACAATGTCTGCAGTAAGGATCTTCTCCACTGCGCAGATCGTTTCCGTGAAGTGTTTGATAAAATAAAGCCGGGACTGAATCGTGTGGGGCTTCTTCCGGAATCTCACACCAAGAATAAATATTATCTCGATCATCTTCACCACCTGAAGACCACACTTGAATCAACAGATGCCGACGTGAAGATTTTTTCGCCGGATGAAAATCTTTTTGCTGAAACCGGGGCACACAAAATAGAGCTGGAATCACAATCAGGCCACAAGATTGAAATTTTCAAAGCTCAGGTGATGGACGGTCAGTTCATCTGTACGATTCCCGACGTAACATTCAATTTTGATGTCGTCGTCTTAAATAATGATCAGTCTGAGCCCCTGAAGGTTGACTGGAAATCTATCAAGACACCAGTTCACCCTAGTCCGTTCGTTGGCTGGTACAAACGCCAGAAGATTCATCACTTTATGCACTACCGGAAAGTGGCCAATGAGTTTGCCACTCATTTCGGCATCAATCCCGATCTCATACAGGCGCATTTCTCGCAGATTGAGCAGGTTGATTTTGAAACTAAGGAAGGCCTCGATATCCTCGGCGACGAAGTTGATAATTTTCTCAAGACTCTTCCAGAAGGCTCGTCAGTTTTCGTCAAGGCATCTCAGGGAACTTATGGAATGGGGATTTCTGTCGTTTCAAGTGGCGACGAAATCCGGTCCATGAACCGCAAGGGCCGGAATAAAATGGATGTGGGAAAAAATAATCTTAAGTTCACCTCCGTCCTGATTCAGGAAGGGGTCGAAACAATCGTGAAGTACGATGAAGCTCCCGCTGAAGTGACGATTTACCTCGTCAATGGTAAGAGTTCCGGCGGCTTCATGAGAGCGAATCCTCTCAAGGGAACTCAGGCAAACCTGAATTCTCAGGGAATGATCTATAGGAAATTCTGTATCTCAGATATTAAGCAGGACTGTGACCATCAGATCAAAGAGGGTGTATACTCCGTGATCGCGAGACTCTCAGTTCTTGCCGGTGCATACGAAATGAAAGAATTAATGGAGCAAGCATGAGTACGAAGAACATGAAATTTGAAACTAAAGTGATTCACGTTGGCGGTGAGCCGGACCCGACAACGGGTGCGATTATGCCACCGATTTATCAGACCTCAACTTACGTCCAGAGTTCTCCGGGCGAACACAAAGGCTACGAGTACACACGTTCTCATAACCCTACCCGTACGAGACTTGAAGAGAATCTTGCTTCTCTTGAAAATGCCAATCACTGTCTTGTAACTGCTTCAGGACTTTCTGCCTCTACTCTCATCATGCATATGTTGCCGAAAGGATCGAACATCATTTGTGGTGACGATGTCTACGGCGGAACATACAGATTGTTCTCAAAAGTTTTTCCGGATATTCATAACTACACTTTCGTAGACACAACAAATCTCAAAAAGCTCGAAGAAGAGATCGCGCGTTTGAAGCCTGCATTGGTCTGGCTGGAAACTCCTACGAATCCGTTGCTGAAGATTTCCGACATCAAGGCAATTTCGAACCTCGCTAAAAAAACGAATGCACTGACTGTGGTTGATAACACTTTCATGAGTCCGTTCTTTCAGAACCCACTCGATCTGGGTGCTGACATCGTTCTTCACTCCGTGACGAAATTCATCAACGGTCACTCGGACGTTGTGGGTGGAGCACTGATGATGAATTCAAAAGATATCCGCGATAAACTTTTCTTCTATCAAAATGCTATCGGCCCTGCCCAGTCTCCCTTCGACAGCTGGCTTGTCCTTCGCGGGATCAAGACTCTGGCAGTTCGCATGAAGGCCCATCAGGAAAATGCGATCAAAGTGGCAAAATTTCTGGAGAAACATCCTAAAGTTGAGCGGGTGATTTATCCCGGCCTAGAGTCTCATCCTCAGCACAAGCTTGCGCGTGAACAAATGAAAGGGTTCGGAGGAATGATTACTTTTTTCCTAAAAGGCGAAATTGCAGAATCAAGACGCTTCCTTGAAAACGTGAAGCTTTTTGCACTGGCCGAATCCCTTGGAGGCGTAGAAAGCTTGGTTGATCATCCGGCGATTATGACCCATGCTTCAATTCCTAAAGCGACCAGAGAACAACTGGGGATCTACGACAACCTGATACGACTCTCCGTCGGGATCGAGGATGTCGATGATCTGATCGCAGATCTGGAAATGGGATTTGCTAAAGTCTAAGGTTTCTTTTCTTCAACAGGAAGAGCAGGCCCTGCCGGCGTGACTGGTGGGGCCTCAAGAACCGGCTTCGGATGATCAAGAAAGATATCCGGAACATCAGTGTAGCGACTGAAAATCACACCCTCATTGAGATATTTCCGGACGAGAAGATACGCACAAAATGTTTTGCCGTGGTCTGACTGGAGATTGTCTCTGTCGCCCTGAGCGAAGATCAAACCTTCATCCTGAATAACATCGAGAACATCAAAGTATTGAGAGCAGAAATCGCCGGTGTCGCGAGACTTATCTTTTTTAATGCAGTCACTGTCTTTCTTCGCTACATCAACTCCGGTGGCGGAGGTGACTTTGATGTGAACCGGCTCGCGGCAGACATCAATGATCCATTCTTTCGGCAGATATTTTTTATGAGTGATGTGAACAATACAGTCTTTCTTTTCAATGATGAAAGTTCTGGTGAGAAGACCAAAGAGAAGTCCTTTCTGGTTCATCTTCATTTTATAGGAAGCGTTCAGACACGATTTCGGACTGAAGCGTGTCTGCGCAAACGCAGATGAAAAAGTGAGAAGAAGGAGGAAGCTATACTTCATGAATTCCATGGCGATGTACCTCCATCATGAAAACCGTTGCGTCTTTTTTTAGAAACTCAGTCTCTTTATCCAGGCGTAGCTGGTAGAAAAACTCCGTCAGAAGTTCCGCTTGATTGCTCTGTGAGCGGTTCTTCGTGAACGTGTGGATATCCTGCCTGACTTGAGCCTCTTTCCAATTAAATATAAATCCCGGGGAGAAAACAATGAATTTCTCTCCCTTATTCAATTGGTAGGCAGATTCACTATTGAGATCAATCTTACCATTAAACTGACTAAAGAACTCCGCTTTAGACTGGCCATAGGCCTTCAGTTTTAATTCTGTCAGGTCGAGTTCTACGACGAGAAGATCCACTTCGGACTTCTTCTTTTTGGCACTGTTAATCGTGGCCACTTCATTTCGGCACTCTTTCAGGAAAGTCTCCGGAATGAATTCACTTTTCTTATGTGCGTTCAGTACACCCATAAGTGAGCTGGAAATAAGATAGGACTGACTGGAAATGAGAATCTGAAAAACCTTATTACTGGTGTGATAGAGATCGTAAAACTCTCCCCCTCCACCGTCTCCAGATGCGTACTTATTATGGAACTGAACACCTTTAATTTCTTCGCTTCTTTTAGGAATGAGGATTTCATGGATCTTCTTGGCACGGGCCATTTCACTTTCCGCTGTCTGAAGAACCTGGTCGAGCTCCTTGCTGAACTCTGCAATGTGCTTCTGAAGTTGTTTCTGTTCGTAAAGGATGTTCCAAAAAAACTGAAGTTGATTTGAGAGCATAGTCCATTGAAGCTGGGCCATCGGAAGGGAGTATTCACCAACAATCTTAGTAAGAAAGGCGGCTTGATCCTGAACCCAATTCTGAGCTTTCTCATTACTATGCTCGTGGATGAATATCACTCCCAGAAATGTATTCATAACCATCTTGAAATTTTCGTGAAGTTCAGGCTTCTTCAATAGTGATTCAGTATCAACGATAAGGATGTCTGATCTGCGCTGAAGAGTCAGTTCACAGACTTCTTTGACGGTCAGGACTTTGGAAGCATCGTAGAAGTCAAAAACATCAAAGCCGTGCCTTTCGAATTCTTTCTTAATGTAATCACGTTCATCCAGGATGATCATCGGAAGCCTTTTCCCTGTTTTAAAGCTGCTATTTCAGGCGGTTAGATTGAAAACAATCTTTCTTCTATTTTACAGTTTATTTTTCCCCAAAACAACCGAAGAGAAATTATCAGGTGGCCCCAATTGGTTCACCTCATAAGTATGGATGGCATGGATGAAAAAAAATAATGTCTTTGAACTTCCTTCGATGAGCACAACCCTATCTTTGATCGGGATGGCCTCACAAGTTGAAGCGTTGAAGTCAGACAATAAGAAAATTTCTGAACAAGCTGCTCGCACTATTCTTAAAGCGCTGGACGCCAAAGATAGTTATACATTCGGTCATAGTATGAGAGTGGCCTATTTCTCTCTTGTGACTGGTCGCGAACTCGGTTTGATCGGTGAAGATCTGAACGAACTCGAACTGTCAGCGATTTTCCATGATATTGGAAAGATCGGAACACCAGACGCAGTTCTCAATAAGCCTTCACGTCTTTCAGAAGAAGAGTTTCATGTCATGAAACAACATCCTGAAAAAACTTACGAGATTCTCCAGGACTTCCCTCACTTCGAGAAAATCGCCCTGAATGCCAGATATCATCATGAACGTTTCGACGGAAAGGGATATCCAATAGGTCTAAAAGGTGAAGAGATTCCGGTCGCTGCACGTATCATTCTCATTGCTGATACTTTCGACGCAATGACGTCTACGCGTCCATATCGTAAGGGGCTTCCTTACGAAGTTGCTTACTCGGAACTCATTCAGTTCTCTGGTACGCAGTTTGATCCAAAACTTGTTCGTATGTTCGTTGAAGGAATGCGAAAAGAAGCTCTCAAAAACGAAGAAGAATTCTTCATCCCGCTTATGGACCGCAGGTTCACTAAGAACGCAGCTTAAAGCTCATCACAAAATTCAGTTTTTGCACTCGAAGAGACCATACGGTTCTGCATGCTTTCGCAGCCACGTTGTGTTTCATAAACATTGAAGGGATAACATTCAGTTTTCTTCTTCAGGAATTTGAGTGACGAAGAATTGTCTTCACAGCGACGGTAGCTCGGGCCATCTACACAAGCCCAATGTTTTCCGACACAGTTATAAACAAGACCTCTTCCTTTGAATTCATAATCTGGAGGCGAAGCGTATTCTGTAACCTGGGTCTTTGCCTTGGGAACTTTGTTTTGTTTCTCGAGCTCTTTGAGCATCTGTTCCGTCATATCCGCATCACCGCCGGATATACCACCATCGATCTGATCTGGAGAAGAAGTTGTACTTCCCACTTCAGCGAGTCCCGTTGCTTCACCCGATGTTGTTTCGGCAGGAATGGTTGGATCTGTGCCAGTTACACCGCCGGCATCTCCACCAGTGGCCATGCCCACAGTCGTGGATCCTTCACCTACTCCTGCAGTTGAGTCCGGAGGAGTTTCAACAGTTGCGCCGGTCTGAGCTCCGTTGGCCGTTGTTTCGCTGACGTTAGTTGGAGTTTCTTCAGGTGCTGTAACTGTTGTTCCGCCGGTCGTCGCTGTTGATGGATCAACAGGCGGCTCGGTCGTTGTCGCGGTTCCACCGGATGTTTCAGTTGGAGTTGTCGTCGTTCCACCAGTTGTTTCAGATGGAGTTGATCCAGTTGTATCAACAGGAGGAGTCTGAGTTGTTTGAGTTCCCGTCGTAGTTGCTTCACCCGGAGTTGTGCCGGCTTCGGCACCACCAACTGCACCGGCCGCCGCACCTGCAGCTAATTTTGCGGCAGCTTCAGCAGCGAGCTTGGCAGCTGCACGCTTAGCTTTATTAGCTGCGATCTTATCTTTTACTCTTTTTTCTTCTGCAGAGAGATTCGAATCAGGATCTGTCCCTTCAGGAGGAGTGTCTGAAGGCATGAACTCCTGAGCAATCAAGAGGACAATGGCGGTGATAATCACACCACGAACAATGAGTTTTTTCTTATCTTGTTTTGGCTTAATAAGATCGTCTTCAGCCTTGAAGCGTGGATCACCGTCACTTTCTTCAACATCTTTACGCTTGAGAATTTTATCCCGGAGCTTCATCAGCATCGAGACATTTTTAGTTTCTCCATCGGCTTCAGCTGCGGTCGTAGCAGTCTCCCCATCAGTACCTGATGCGTCAGTTTCGTCCTCAGCGTTTTCGTCATCTTCTGAAGCGGCAGATTTTTTCCTGAGTAAAGGAATCTTCGCCTGCAGATCTTTCAACAATTTATCGAGGATAACGACTCCTAGGTGAATTGGCTTGAACTCAGCCACAGTTATCCGGTACTCTCATTATAGGTGAGGCTTTGAAAATTTGCTAATAATTCTCTCAAGACTTCAAGGACTTAACAGTGAATCACCCGCGCGACGAAGGTGTCATCAAATTCAAGCTCACTCTCAAGAGGGCACCTGCCCCGGAGATGAACCAGGTTATCGCTCTCGAAAAGTGGAGAGCGCTCTTTTTCAAGCTCGGACTTGTCGGCGAATACCCAACTGAAAAAATCGGCTATGGTAATCTTTCTTCACGCTTACAGAAGAATATTTTCATCATTACAGGCAGTCAGACCGGCCACCTTCCTCATCTTCAGGCCCACCATTATACCAAAGTCATTGATTGCGACCTCAAAAAAGGTGTCGTGACAGCGGAAGGATTGATTCCACCATCGAGTGAATCTCTCACTCACTTTGGAATCTATGAGGCCAACCCACTCATCCAGCACGTCTTCCATGTTCATCATCCTTTGTTATGGAAAAAAATGATGGAAGGAAATTTCGATTCCGTTGACGAAGAACTGACCTACGGAACAATCGAAATGGCCCAGGCCACTCAGAATCTTATCAGTGGAAAAACGTCAGGAGTTTTTGTGATGAAAGGTCACGATGACGGAATTATTTCCTACGGTGCTAATGCCGATGAAGCAGGAAAGAATTTACTCGATCTTTACCGGAAGCTCGCTGAGCGCCAGTAAGTCCTTCAACTCTTCCATTAAATTTGAAGCTTCACTCTTATCTTTTGCCATCAGAAAGACCATGCAGAATCGTCCTCCCTCCGGAGAGAGATGGATAAGACGTTTTTCCGAACGAAGCGGAAGAGTTTTATCGAAAGAGCCAGCTGTCTCGGGCAGAAGCAGAAATGCCGTCCAGGAAAATTCCTGAGCATATTTTCGAGAAAGATCATAGGCAACTCTACCCATCGTACGGCGAAAATTAACTTCGCATAAAGGATGAATAGACAACTCGGAATCGAGTTCATGAACGAGTGAATCTACAGAGAAGCCAAACTTTAATTCCTGAAAGGGTTTTTTCACTGAGTAGAAATCTTTGATCTGCTGAAGCCGGCTTTGAAATTCGCTCCACCTCTCTGGACTTATGCTCTGATAGAAAGATAAATTTTCCACACTGGCCTCCCGCCAGTTATTAAAGATCGTCCCTTTGTATTGAAACCTACTATCAACAATCGTTTCATAGCTGATCGTTTTACCATCGGGAAAAACCCAGTGGGAGAAATCAAATTTCCTTTGAAGCCACGGTTCAAGAATCAAAGGAGCTCTGGCAACCATCAGGGAAAGTTCAGCTTTTTCTTTTTCGCCGATACCATGCTGATAGAATTTAAATCCACGGCCGGACATTTCATGAGGGTTTTTAGCAAGAAGTGGAAACTCCATTTCAGGTAGACTTTCCACGTCTGCAGTTGATTCCAGGATATAAGTGTCGTGTAGCCAGCTATGATATAACGAAAGTTTTGTACTCGTGAGCTTACTATTCTGCCACTTCTCAAGCTCGAGATCCTTCAATTCGCCCCACCAGTTTTCGGAAGGCCCGGCGTTCACGAATGAAGGACGGATGCCGCTGACTTCTTCAACATAGTTCAGAAAGTTTTCCGGATATGTCTTCAGCGAATAGAGAGGAGCATCTTCTAAATACAACGCGAGAAATTCCATCGCCTCGTTGATTTTAGAAATCGGATTCCCAGTGAAAAGAACAGATTCATAGTCTGCATTGACACGAACGGGAGTTTTTTTCATTTCTGGCGGGGTCGCTTCGTAATAAGGTAGTCATCGTCATAGGCATCAAGCAATTTCACAAACTCCGCGTCCTGTACGGCCTTCTGATGCAAATCAGGATCGAAACCAAGTCCTCTGCTGCGAGCGGGTGTCATGGGCCAGGGTAAACATTCCTGATAATAATCCCAGAGCTTTTTGTCCTGGCGCCAGCGCTTCATCCAGTGCGCTCCAAAAGAGACATGCGATATCTCGTCCTCAAGAACTGTATCGAGGATCGAAGCGGTAACTTCATCGCCATACTCGCGGAAGACCTGGGAATAGTATTGAGCGAAATCAAGATTTGCAGCTTCGAAGGTCAAGGCCATCACAGCGGTATAGTGAGCTGCGGTTGGAAGTTTCTCCATCTGTCGCCAGAAGAAATCATTCAGGGGGAAATCACCGAACTCAAAACCAAGTTCGTTAAGTCGTTTGATATAAAGTGCGAGGTGTTTTTGCTCATCTTTGAGAGCACCAAGAATCCCCTTTTTGAACCGGATATCTTCTTCCGTCTTATGCGGATAAACCAGAATCGCTGCCGCCATCATTTCGATTGCAAGTAGTTCGTGATTCGCAAAGCTATGAATCGCCATGGCCTTCTGCTGAGTCTGATTCAGTTGATTGGCCTTGGGAAATTTACTTTTCTTTTCTACGAAGATAATTTTCCCGGACCGACCAGGTAATCTGGGGAGTTCAAAATTCTGCCAATCACTCCACTCAAAGGGCACATCAGTATACTTATCTTCAAGAGTAGTTCCGGAGAGGATTTGCTGGGCGAACTCTGAATACGAATTCATGTCTATCTGTGTTTTCTGAAAGCGTCGGCCGCGTTTTTATTCGTCGGCTTTTTAGCAGCAGTGCGGGAAGCGCCCGGACGTCTGATTCCGGTAGAAGGAGCTGGTTTCTGATCATTAGGGCGATCAGTTCTCTGTTCAGGTTTGCGCTCAGGTCTCTGTCCGCCAGACGGCTGACGATCGTCGGCCCTTTTTTCATTGCGATCTGGACGGCCCCCCGAGCGATCATTCCGGTCGTTACGATCACCACCTCGTCCCTGACCACGGCCAGAACCGCGACGTGGTCTTCCACCATCACGCGAAGATTCACCTTCAGGTTTTCTCGAGAAGCGACGTTTAGAGAAACATTCATCACAAATATTGAAACGGGCATTGGCCGGCATTTTACAGCCGCAGCTTGAGCATGTTTTAGAAATTTTTTCTGAAAGGAGTTCGTTCAGTCTCTCGATAGCAAGGGACTTGTTATCCAGAAGTACTTTCTCGTCGTACTCGAAGTTCTTACGGGCGAAGTGGCGTGATAACCACTGATAGAGTTCGACACATTTAATGGATGTCTCGAGGTAATCGATGTTGTCTGATTTCTCATCGATGGGTTCGTTGAAGATACTTTGATTGCCAACATAGTGCTGGAGGATCCAGAGATAGTATTGAACGTGTTCGACGAGACCCAGGTTGACCGGCGCACAGGCAAAACCAAAAATTTCTGAGTACGTAAGTGTTCTGTCTTCGTCGGCACTTTCAACCATCTCCGCGAGCTCAATCATCTCTTTCATGTCCACGCAGTAAAACGGCTTCTCAAATGTCATGGTGTTGAAGAGACGCAGGAACTCAGAGAGACTCAACGTTGGTAACGAGTGGCCCGTAAGGGCATTATTGACTCTGGTGAAAATATCAAGATCCGGACCCACCATCGCCTTATCACTCTGGCTCAACTTATGTTGAAGAGCGCTGTGAAGGGTGTGAAGTCCGTTTTCTACTTTATTGAGTGTAGTAACGTATCCAACAGGGAATCGCTTGAATCGTCCGGCGCGTCCCGCGATCTGCTTGATCTCGGAGAACGTTAGAGGATTTTCTTTATCATCAACAAATTTGGAAAGAGCTGAGAACACGATTCGCTGGACAGGAAGGTTCATTCCCATCGCGATGGCATCAGTCGATACCATGATATCAGTTTCACCTTCATCGAATTTACGGGCCTGCTCGCGACGGACTTCCGGAGAGAGACGGCCATAAACGATGGAGACTTTGAAATCGAGTTCTTCAAGGTCAGCTTTGTATTTGAGAGCATTTCTTCTGGAGAATACGATGAGAGCATCGTTCTTCTTCAACGAAGTCAGTGGCAACTGATGATCGAGAACATTCAGTTCCGTCATGCGGGTGTACTCACGCACTTCTAACGTATCTCCACAAAGGGCGAGAATTTTTTTCACGAGTTCAAGGACCGACGGATCTCCACAGATGTGAATTTCCTGGGCCTGAAGATTCACGAGTGCTCTGGTCCAGGCCCATCCACGCTGAGAATCTGTGAGCATCTGAATCTCATCGATGACCGCACAGTCGAACTTCGTCTGCAGTTTTGCCATCTCGATGGTTGAAGAAAAATGAGTGGCACCTGGAGTTTCGATCACTTCTTCACCGGTGAGAAGAGTTGTCTTCGCACCTTTCTGGTTCATCGTATCGTAGAGTTCCGAAGCAAGAAGACGAAGTGGCGCAAGGTAACAGCCGTTCTTTGCCTGAACGAGTGCCTCAATGGCGTGATAAGTTTTACCCGAGTTCGTCGGGCCCATGTGATAAATGATCTTACGGTTGAGACGACGGGATTCGGCGTGAAGCCAGAACTGTCCGAGGTAATCACGAAGGATGGTACTTGAAACATCTTTGCGCTTGAGTGCCAGGATCGCCAGAGTAAAGCGTTCGAATTCTTTCTTGAGAAAGAGTTCACCTTTCCAGATGTTGGTTTCCAGCTGGATATAAAAACGGTCATACTCATCCTGAGAAACGAGTTCAGGCTTGTAGCCCTGCTCGACCAGAAGGGTATTGAAGAAGACGTTGAGTTTTTCTTTGTAGAGCTTTCCAAGTTCTGATTTAGTTCCGAATTTGCTGCGGAAGTGGTGCTTCACTTCGTTTTCAAGCTTGTTCACTGAAGAGCGCTTGAGTTTGTTGCGCATGTTGTGAAAGTTCTTGTCGAGATTTCGCTTGAGATCGAACACTGCGTTTGAGACGTCGGTGATCTTTCTCGTCAGGATCCAGTCGAAGAGTTTTTCTTCGGTTGTGTCGATGAGAGTGGCCTGAGTTGCGAAGACTGCTTCACGGACTTGTGTGCGGTAATCACCGAGGCATTGCACGCACTGGCAGGGAACATCACGGTCACTGAGTTTGAGATCAAATTTTGTTTTAAGGAGTTCCTGACTTTCAACGTGCTTCGCTGCTTTGTCATCGGCCCAGGCCTTGTAAGTATCTCTGTAGGATTCTGTGAGCTCCAGACTGAAAGTGCCTTCTACGAGCAAAGGATAAACACCTGTGATCGGAAAAATGAAATCTTCAATAAGCGCAGTTTCAGTAATCGCCTCGCGGTCATAAACTTCGCGGACTTTTCCGAATTGTTTTTCAAATAATGTTTCAAGACTCGGATGCGCATCCATGAGGGACTTCGTTTCCAGCGCGATAAATTCGAGAGTGTTGAGGACGATTTCAGATTCTGAAAGACTTCGTCTTCCGGAGGTTTCATCCTCCGAAAGACTTGTCGTTAAAAGAGCTTTTCTAGAAATATCAAGATTTGATCGAATGTCCTGGTAAAGGGACTGCAATTCATTGTTCAACTTATTCCAACTTCCTGGTTAATTCGCCATCTCCACCATGAAGGCCACGCCGAGCTTAGCGAATTTTGCTGCATGCGAAGCGTCTCCACCGGCATTTTGCAAAGTATCTTTGTCAGTGTGGATTTTACCGTTAATGTCTCCCATTGTCGATTCAAAAGGGATCGAAGCCGGGTAACCGTTTGCTGTCCATGAAGCGTGATCAGAACAACCGTATCCGCACTTAGAATAGCCCCAAGGAACTTTCACGTATTCATCAATGAGTTTTCCGAGGAATTCATTCTGAGCAGCATTCGTGAAGTCAGACATGAACACGATGTCTTTATCAGCTGTACCCTTGAAAAGAGTCATATCGAACTGAACAACTCCGATAACTTTCTGAGCGCGGGCCTTATAACCTGCGGCGATATCTTTTGAACCAAGAAGGCCCGCTTCTTCAGCGGCGTATCCCATGAACTGGATCGTCCGGCGCGGTTTAAAGTCTTGCTCCATAAGAATGCGGATGACTTCAGTAATAGTTGCGATACCAGAAGCGTTGTCATCAGCACCAGGAGCACGGCCTTGTCCACCGAACATTCCCGCGATTGAATCCGCGTGACCGCCAAGGATAATAATTTCATCAGATTTTTCAGAACCTTGAATCGTCATGACGATTGAAGCTTGCGGCCAGCCCTTGTGTGAAACGAGTTCGACTTTAACGTCTGAACGGTTCTTTGCTAGTGCGGCCCATGTGTCACGGATAAATTCAGATGATTTGACACCCGTATCAGTTTTGTAATGACGAGTTTTGAAATCAGAAAGCTTGATAATCATTTCACGGATCGATGCTTCCTGAACTGACGCAACCATGGGAACAACGATTTGCTTTTGATTAATGTCATAGTCAGAGAAAAGTGCTTTCTGAGCAAATTGAGAATCACCTTGAGCAGTTAAAGCTAGTTCTGCTTCTGCATAAGTCTCATGTGTAATGAAACCACCACAACGATGAAGTTCATGGTGAATGACTTCAGAGAGTTGTTCAATTTGAGCTTGATTCAGCTCAACTACTGAAGCGTGCGAGTTTGAGAAAAGAGCTTGGGCAGATTTATTCGGCATTTTGCTTTGAACTCTGGCAAGGACTTCATTGTCCACTGTAAGCCATTGAGTCTTTGGTGAGGCAATTGCTGCGGTCGATAGAACCAGAGCGCTGACCACGAGAAGATTTTTCATTTTTTCCGTCCTTGATATGAAAATGATTGTTACAATTAACCCACAGTCAAAGACTCGATGAAAAGGTAAAGTTCGTGACTTTGCCTTACAATGACACAACAGCCAAACCTGAGGTTGATGATGAAAACTGCCCTCTCTACGCTACTCAACATTGAATTTCCCGTCATCATGGCGCCCATGTTCCTCGTTACGAACGTCGAAATGATGGTGGCCGCAGGAGAATCAGGAATCACTGGGTGCATTCCGGCCCTGAATTACCGAACGATTGAAGATCTGAAAGTTGCCCTGAGAGAAATCAAAGATCGCTCGAAAGCGCCTCTTGGAGTGAATCTCATTGTAAATAAATCAAATATTCATTGGAAGAAGCAACTTCATCAATGCCTCGATTCAGGGGTTGATTACTTTCTCACCTCTCTTGGGTCACCGGAAGAAGTGATTAGAGAATCACGCAAAACCGGTGCGAAAGTTTTCTGTGATGTTGTTGATGTGAAGTATGCAAGAAAAGTAGAAGACCTGGGAGCTGATGGAGTCGTTGCCGTTAATTCCGGCGCCGGCGGACATCGCGGAGAAATTCCTGCGACTGTTCTGGTTCCGCTGCTCAAGTCAAAATGTAAAATTCCGGTGATTGCTGCAGGTGGAGTCGGAACAGGGTCCGGTATTCTTTCCATGCTCGCCCTTGGTGCAGATGGAGTTTCCATCGGCTCGCCTTATATTCCGACTCACGAATCCGGAGTTAATACTGAATATAAGCAGGCCTGCATTCAATACGGGGCTGAAGACATTGTTGCCACTAATAAAATCTCCGGCACTCCCTGTACAGTCATCAATACGCCGTATATGAAAAAAATCGGCACTGATCAGAATGCCGTTGAAGTTTTTCTCAATCATAACCGCAAGCTGAAAAAATACGCGAAGATGCTGACGGCGTATCGGGGAATGAAAATGCTGGAGAAAGCTGCATTCTCCGCAACCTACAATACAATCTGGGTCGCTGGTAGTTCCATCGAGTTCAGCCATGAGATGCTGTCTGTAAAACAAGTTACCGAGAAATTAAAAACTGAATTTCATGAAGCTCATAAAGCTCTCATAACTACCCTGGGGTAAAAAATGAAACTGGCATTCAAACTGATTGATAAACTTATCGCGAACCCAAGTAAGATGAATCTCATCGCACTTGATAAACTTTTTAAAATTGGGATTCCCTTCAATGCTCCTCATGGTTTCAAGATCGTAGAAATGAATCAGGATAAAGTCCGGATCACTCTCCCGAATCGCAAGTTGAATCACAATCATCTTTCCGGAATTCACGCTTGTGCCATTGCAACGGTGGGCGAATTTTGTGCAGGACTTTCTCTTCTCTCGTCATTCGGGATCAGCCAATATCGCCTGATCATGTCAGAGATGCATGTCACCTATACGTATCAGGGGAAGATGGATCTTGAAGGTGTGTGCCTGGTTCAGCAGATTGATCAAGCCTCCATCCACACTGCTCTCCGCGAAACCGGACAGTATCTTCAGAAACTCATCACAAAAATTTCAGATAAAAATGGTAATGAAGTGGCGACTGTTACGACGACGTGGCAGCTCAAGCCGTGGGATAAAGTTAAAACGAAGATATAGCGACATTGGTGAGCCACGCCAGGACATACGCGAGAGTCAGTGTGTAGGCCACCATCACGAGGGGCCAGTGGAGTGAACCCGTTTCACGTTTCATCACAGCGAAAGTTGAAATACATTGAGGCGCAAAGACAAACCAGATGAGCAATGCCATCAGTGTTCCGAACTCGAACTCCTGAATAAGTTTGCCAGAGAGATTTTCCTCGAAGCCCTGAGAGCCCTCTTCCACTGACATCACCAGTGATAACGAACTCACCATGACTTCACGGGCGGCAATACTCGGAACCAGTGCAGTTGTAATCCGCCAGTCAAAACCAAGCGGCCTGAAAACAGGTACCATGAATTTCCCAATCGTCGCAGCGTATGAATTCTCAATGTTGCGCACACCATTTTCGCTTTGAGGGAAAGTGATGAGTGCCCAGATGATCAGACTTAAGACGAGAATAATTCCACCCGCCTTCTTCAAAAAAATTTTCGCTTTATTGAGGAGGGAAATCGCAAGGTTCTTTATTCTCGGTATACGATAAGGTGGAAGCTCCATCAGGAGCACTGAAGGAGAACTTTGCGGAAGAGTTTTCTTAAACACCAGTGACATAACGAGTGCGCTGAAAAAACCCAGGCCGTAGAGAAAGAACAAGACAAGTCCCGGTAACCGGAGAACAGGAATTCCAGCAATCGGTATGTTCGGAATAAGTGCAGCGATGAGCACAGCGTAGACAGGCAAACGAGCTGAACATGTCGTTAAAGGAATCACCAGCATCGTAATGAGCCTCTCACGACGATTATCAATCACGCGGGTTGAAAGTATTCCTGGAATCGCACACGCATGTGAAGAAAGAAGTGGAATGACAGCTTTGCCAGGAAGTCCGATCTTTCTCATTAACGAATCCATCAGGAATGCAGCACGACCGAGATATCCAAGATCTTCGAGAAATTGAATAAAGAGAAAAAGAATCAGAATTTGCGGTAGAAAAACTAAAACCCCGCCGACTCCATTGATCAAGCCATCAACAACAAAACTTCTGAGCAAGGGCGGAGAAAGATATTCAGCTGCTAGAGAGCCGATAAATCCGAAAACGTAAGCAATCCCATCCATGAGAGGAGTGGCCCAACTGAAGAGAGTCTGAAACATCAGGAGGAGAATAAAAAATAAAATCAACGGACCCCAAACTGGATTCAGAATGAAGTGATCAATCTTTTCGCTGAATGTATCTGGCTTCAAAGGAGACAGAGTGATTTTTTTCAGAATCAGATCAATCTCGCGAAAAATACCATTAACATACAAACTCGAGCGGAAAGTTTTCTGAGGACTCTCAGGAAGCTCAATCTGAATGGCCTGAGGTTGAGATAATTTTTCCTTGATGACATTCACCAGATCATTCACGCCCATGCCAGTTGCAGCACTCGTCGGTACAATCACAGCATTCATCAGTTCAGAAAAATGCTTGAGATCCATCTCAAACTTTCTCTTTTTCGCTTCATCCATCAGGTTGAGTGCAATCAGAAGTGGATACCCCATTGCTTTCAACTGGAGTGCCAGAAATAATGATTTATCTAAGTTCGTAGCATCAAGAACGAGAATGAATAAATCTGCCGAAGGTTCTTTCTCCTTACGCAGAAGAAAATCTTTTGTAACCTTTTCATCGAGAGTCGTTGCATCGAGAGAATAGATTCCGGGAAGATCGATGACTTCTATCACGCGATGGCCGTTTTCTGAAATCCATCCTGATTTTTTTTCTACCGTCACGCCTGGGAAGTTTGCGACTTTTTGAAAGCTACCTGTGAGTTTATTGAAGAGAGCTGTCTTGCCGACGTTGGGCATTCCGACCAGTGCGACTTTTTTCACGAGACGACCTCAACTTGAATCATCTCTGCTTCTAACTTTGACATCGCCACCATACGCCCGCGCACCTCAACCAGTATGGGTTCCTGAAAAAGTAGTGCTTTCTTCATCACGCGAATGATGCTGCCA
The DNA here is from genome assembly GCA_945883845.1 of Bacteriovorax stolpii. Classification (GTDB taxonomy): domain Bacteria; phylum Bdellovibrionota; class Bacteriovoracia; order Bacteriovoracales; family Bacteriovoracaceae; genus Peredibacter. The sequence goes on from CAMCYI010000006.1 coordinate 155,726, forward strand.
TGATGAAATCCCAAGTGAATCAGTCGAGATTCAAGATCGTTCAACTCCCTCAAATCCTGATCCGGAAAGGATAAAACTTTGAGCTTTATTTGAAGGCTTGCGTCCATTAATGTCATAGGAGTGTTTGGTGTATCAAACGTCGCCTCATTTGCCAACAAAACCTTATCAAGTTTTGCCTACTCCTTTGCAGAATTCCTATTCGGGATACCATTCTTAAAATAGGAAAAAGAATGAAAAACATCTTACTCGCAAGCATCTTCCTCTCTTCTCTCCCACTTTGGGCCTATACACCCGGAAAGACCTACAAAGTTTCCATTCTTCATACGAATGATAACCACGGTAGGTTCTGGCAGAACAAGGAAGGTGAGTACGGGATGTCCGCTCGCTCTACACTCATTAAATCCTTGCGTGAGGAAATTCAGAAAGAAGGTGGCCACGTTCTCTTGATTGATGCTGGTGACGTGAACACAGGCGTTCCTCAATCAGACATGCTGGATGCTGAGCCAGACTTCAAAGGGATGAAGAGAATGGGCTACGATGTTATGGCCATAGGTAATCATGAGTTCGATAACGATCTGACGACTATTAAAAAACAACGTCAGTGGGCCGGCTTTCCTTTTATTTCGGCAAACATCTATCACAAAAATTCTAACCGCCGCGTTTTTCCGTCACACATCATAAAAAAAATTGAAGATCTGAAAGTGACAATCTTTGGTCTGACAACTGAGGATACGCCCCTTAAGTCCAATCCTATCAACACGAAGAATGTTCGCTTTACTCCTGCGGTTGAAGAAGCAAAAAAAATAGTACCCGGTCTTCGGAAGAAAACAGATATTCTCATTGCTCTCACACACACAGGTCACTACCCGAATGAATCTCAAGGCCCAGATGCTCCAGGGGACGTGACCATCGCAAAACAAACTCAGGGAATTGATCTGATCGTCGGAGGCCACACACAGAAGCCTCTTTTTGAAGCTGATGTTGTGAATGGAACGGCCATTGTTCAGGCGTTCGAATGGGGCAAGTATGTAGGACGTGTTGATCTGGAATTCCTCGACGGAAAAGTCACAGTTAAAAATTACAAACTCATTCCTGTGAATTTGAAAGATGCCTCTGTGAGAATTGATCAGGACCAGGAAATGGAAAGTTTCCTCAAGCCCTTCAAGGACAAAGGCGACACAACTCTCCTCATTGAAATCGGAAAAGCAGATGTGCTGTACATCGGCGATCGTGCTCAGGTTCGTTCTCAGGAAACAAATCTCGGAAATCTTATTACGAGATCGTACCGTGAAAAATTCCAGGCCGACTTGAGCGTGCTCAATGGCGGAAGTGTCAGAGACTCAATCACCCCAGGTAAAATAACTTATGAAACTGTTCTCACTGTTCTTCCTTTTGGCGGAGAAGTTGTGACTTCGACTCTAGATGGAAAGGCCCTCAAAGATTATCTGGAATTTTGTCTCGTCAATCTTCTCCCCGGTTCCGGAAGCTTCCCTCATTTTTCAGGAGTTGAAATTGTTGCTGATCAAACCTCGCGTAAGTTGAAATCCGTAAAAATTGCAGGAACTGACATTGATGACGCGAAGCTCTACAGAATCGCCCTTCCTGAGTTTATTGCGGCTGGTGGAGACCGTTATCCGAAGTTAGAATTTCAAAAATATGGTCATGTTGACGCAGATATTTTGAAAGATTTTATCTTGAAAATTGGAACACTTAACGCGACTGATTTCGCTCCAAAGCAATATATTCGCTTTGAGTAAGATCTTAACAATTCATGAGTGAATTAAACGTAGTCGGGTAATCGTTTCTTCGATAGCCTTTCCGGAATGATTTCACTCATCAGACTATATCCTTACACGATCCTGCTCATCATCCTCGGATGTGCTCAGGTGAGTCACAAAGTTGCTCACGCGGAAGCCAATGAGCTTATTGTCACTCGTGCAAACTACGAATTGAGTTATAACGAAGAGCACGAACAGGCGAACTGGGTTTATTACACGCTCGAAACAAAACAGCTTAAAAATTGCGTCAAAAGAGATGATAGTTTTAAACCAGATCCGATGGTGGTCACTGGTTCAGCTGATCTCGAAGACTACAGAGCAACCGGATACGATCGCGGCCACCTTCTTCCCGCTGGCGACATGAAATTTGAAAAACAGGCGATGAAAGATACTTTCTACCTCAGCAACATCTCTCCACAGCCTCCAGCATTTAATCGAGGCCTTTGGGCCAATCTCGAAAATCTTGTACGCGCCTGGGCCCTAAGATATTCAAAGGTGTGGATAGTAACAGGACCCATTCTTCATAAAGGCCTTTCCAAAATCGGTCGCGTAAATGATGTTTCTGTTCCTGAAGAATTCTACAAAGTGATCATCCGTAAAGAAGGCAGCAAGTATAAAGGAATCGGCTTTATCATGCAGACGAGTCTTCCTCATAACTTTCTTGCTGGTTACGCCGTCGACATCAATACTGTTGAAAAACTTTCTGGAATTGATTTCTTTCCCTTCCTCAACGGTAAAGATGAGAAAGATGCTGAATCTGTTTTAGATTTTCCAGGATGGGACTTTAAGGCTGGATTTGAATATCTTCCGTGTTCAATTTAGGTAGTTCGATTACAAACGTCGTATTCGGCGCTTCTTCCTGATAATACAATTTCCCCATGTGACTTTCCACGATCCCTCTTGAAATACTCAAACCAAGTCCTGTACCAACGCCTACCTCTTTCGTTGTAAAGAATGGCTGGAAGAGTTTTCTTCTGACTGCAGGAGAAATCCCAGGGCCACAATCACTGATCGTAATTTTATATTTTTCCTGATCTTCTTCTGTCTTGATCTTAATCCATGGATGCTCAAAGCTCATTGTTGCCTGATAAGAGTTATTAATCAAATTCAGGAGAACCTGTGAAATCTCAACCGGACGGCAGCTGACAAAAGCATCGTGATCGAGAAACTGCACTTCCATTGATGTGCCGTTGTTATTAATCTTCTCCTGACAGATATCGAGAGTCTCTTCAACAATCTTTCTGATGGAGTATTTAATTTTCTCATCTGCCGACGTTTCACGGGAGAACCTTCTCATTCCGTTTACGATGCGTGAGATACGACCAACAGTTTGATCCATCTTATCGATGTACTGAATCAGAAGCTCAGCACTAAGGGACTGACGGCCCGAGTGACGACGAAGGAGATCAATGTATCCTTTAATAATGGAGAGAGGGTTATTGATCTCGTGTGCAATACCTCCGGCCATTTCCCCGAGAGCAGAAAGTTTCGAGGCCTGAGTCAGGCGCATCTCTGCTTCTTTTCTCGGAGTGATGTTTTCTGCCATGATGACGATGCCACCAATTTTCTGATTGGAGTCTTTCCATGGCTGAATAACCCAGCGGAGCCACATTTCCTGACCGGGAGACAATTCAATGAGAGTTTCATCACGAGAAATGGTCTTCCCTCTCAGGGCCTCATCCATGTCAGAGATCCATTCGTTACGAAAAAGTTCGCGGGCATTCTGGCCTTCAGCGTTGGCAGAAAACATACGCCATTGTTCAGACCATCTTGTACTTGTGGCGAGATAGTTAAAGTTCTTATCAAGCATCGCTACAGGTGTGGGGAGTGACTGAATCATTGTCTTCAGCTGTTGCTCAGAAATAATGAGACTCTCTTCCCACTTGATCATCGCGGTTATGTTCACATTCACACCTGTAAATGTAATCGGTTTCCCTTCATTGTTTCTGTAGATAATACAACCGCGATCAAGACACCATTGGACTTCACCGGTTTTCGTTAACATGCGAAAACGACATTCGTAAAAAAGAGTTTCACCACGAAGATGGCGATCGAGTTCATCGAATACACGGCTGATATCATCCGGATGCAGACGGCCCTTGAATGTATCCAGGTTCTGTGGAAGCTCATTGTATTCGTAGCCAAGCTTGGTATACCAGGTTTTGTTCAATGAAAGTTTATTTGTACGAATATCCCAGTCCCACTTACCCACGTGAGCTGACTCGAGAGCAAGATCGAGGGAGAGCTTAGCTTCATTGAGATCATCGAGCTTTCTCTTCAGATCGTTTTCAAGATAATTAATACGGTGGCGAAGTTCTTTTTCATAGGTATGACGTTTTTCAGATTCAATGAGGCGACCAATGAGATCGGCACAGTTCGCAGCGAAAGTCCTGTCGGCCATATCCCAATCGCGTGGCTTCTTTGTCTGCTCACAACACAAGATTCCCATCAATTCGCCATCCGAGTAGATCATCGTATCAATGAGTGCCTGGATATCGAGAGGCTTCATGTAACTGTTAATGAATTCAGAAGTTGCCTTGCTGGCAAATGTATTGCTCACACAGAGCACGCGCTCTTCTTCGAGGGCCTTATAATATTTCGGATAATCGAGTTTTTTAATGATCATGCCGTGAGAATTTTCTTCACCTTTTCGGTAAGTCATCTCTTCGTACATGGCTTCCTGATCAAGCGTAAAAAACCACACACCAACGCGCTCAAGTTCCATGGTCTCAGCAATTTTCTCGGCGATTATTTTCAACGCCTGAAATCTGCTGGAACGGTGAATCTCTGTGTTCCTTGCGAACCAGCTTTGTGCAATATGATAACGTTCGAGTTTTTCGGTCATGAAGAACTATCCTCTGAGTCCGAAATTCTAACTTCGTTGAGTTATCCTCGTAAACTAAATAAAATTAAAGGAAAACGCCCGAAGAACCCAATTAATGAAGGCCGGCCCTGCGAAGAAGTGCTCCCACGTCTGGTTCCTGTCCGCGAAACCGCTTGTAGAGCTCCATCGGGTGCTCAGTGCCACCTTTTTCAAGGATGTTTTCACGGAATTTACGTGCAACATCACGATTAAAAATCCCCGAACTCTGGAAGAATTCGAAGGCGTCCGCATCAAGAACTTCCGCCCATTTGTAGGAGTAATATCCTGCAGAGTACCCCCCCGCAAAAATATGTGAAAACGAAGTCGAAATGCTCGTACCGGGAAGCTTCGGTAAAAGCGATGTACGATCAATCAATTTTGATTCAAAGGCAGCAACATCTGTGACCGTTTTTGGATCAACAGAATGATACCCCATATCCAGGAATGCAAACGACAGCTGGCGTGTTGTTCCCAGGCCTTCAAGGAATTTACCACTCGCTTTAATTTTCTGAACGAGATCAGCGGAAATTTTCTCACCGGTTTCGTAATGGACAGCGAAGAGATCAAGGCAGTCTTTTTCAAGTACCCAGTTCTCCATAATTTGTGATGGAAGTTCAACGAAGTCCCAATACACATTTGTTCCTGACAGATCACGGTACTTCACGTTCGACAGGAGCCCGTGAAGAGCATGGCCGAACTCATGATAAAGAGTCAGCACTTCATCAAGTGTGAGAAGTGAAGGTTTTGTTTTTGTCGGCTTCGTGAAATTACAAACGATCATGATATGCGGACGCTCAATCTCACCGTTATGCATTCCCTGCTCGCGGATCCCTGACATCCAGGCACCCGGACGCTTCGTAGGCCTCGGGAAGAAATCAGTATAGAAAAGACCAACGAACTTTTTGCTTTCATCAAAAACTTCAAATGTTCGAACGTCTTCGTGATACTTCGGAATATTGAAAGCTTCTTTGAACTCAAGACCGTAGAGAAGGCCTGCGACTTTGAAAACTCCATCAACAACGTTCTCAAGCTTGAAATATGGCCGCAACATCTCATCATCCATTGAAAGCTCACGCTTCTTCAGGATTTCAGAATAGTATGCAGAATCATAAGACTGAAAATCTGTAATCCCATCAAGCTCTTTGGCGAGATTCCTCAGGCGATCAAGATCTTTCAGCGCATGAGGCTTAGCTTTCGTCAGTAATTCTTCGAGGAAATCCATGACTTTTTTAGGAGACATGGCCATACGTTCTTCGAGAACGTAATCAGCGTGAGTATTAAAGCCAAGAATTTTTGCACGGTCTGTACGAAGCTGCAGGATCTCCTTGAGAGTTTCCTGATTATCGTAAGCACTGTTGAAAGTTTTTGAACCATTGGCGAGGGCCATCGTTTTTCTGAGATCGCGATTCTTCGCGTAGGTCATGAACGGAAGCCATGAAGGAGCATCAAGGCCGAAACACCAACTTCCCTTCTTACCTTTTTTCTCAGCGGACTCCGCAGCAGCTTCAACTACGGCTTCCGGCAATCCAGCGAGATCTTCTTTCTTTGTCACTTCAAGAACGTATTCATTCGTTGCTTTCAATACATTCTGAGAGAACGTAAGAGTCAGCTTCGACATTTTCTCATCAATGACACGGACAGCGTCTTTTTCGCTCTCTGAAAGCAAAGCTCCGTTGCGAACAAATCCTTTATAGTTTTGCTCGATGATCTTAATTTCTTCAGTGTCGAGCTTTCCATCGAGACGAGAATCGTAGCAAGTCTTGATCTTGGCGAAGATCACAGGATCTAAAGCAATGTCATTTCCAAACTTCGTAAGAATCTCGGAGATCTCTGCTGAGATTTTCTCAAGCTCTTCAGAGCATTCAGCAGAATGAAGATTGAAGAAAATTCCGGCGATGTAATCTACCGGATGAGTGATCTCACCTTTTTCCACCATGACGTGATGAAAATCGGTATTAGGTTTCTTCTTAAATTCTTCCAGTTGAGTTTTGGCTGTTTCAATCGCAGCTTTCAGGGCCGGAAGAAAATGTTCCGGCTTCACCTGGTCAAAAGGATAAGCACCATGAGGTGCAGTTGGAGTCTGGAGCAAAGGATTGTTCATAGTGCCTCTTACAGAAATCGTTGCAGACGGAATAATCTGATTACCATCACCATCCACACTAGAAGGAGAGCAATCATCATTCCATTAAGGATGAAGGAGGTCTGAAGATAAATCAAGACGGCGGCCACCAGAGCTTTCGCTGAACGATAGACGAGCATATCAGTTAGATATTTAGCACCGTATTTTTGCTCACTGTGCAGCGGCTGATAGAGCAATTCCTTACCGGCGCTAAACAAAGAATAGTCTGATGCTTTAACGTAAATATAAACACTGGCCACCGAATATAGGGCCACGCCTGCAGCGGCCGACTCTCCGGAAATCATCATGATCAGGACACTGACAAGATAGGATGCCGGAATAAACAAATGATAATTTCTTTCAGAAACACGAGGTAACAGGAAAGGTAGGATAATCACCTGCAGGAAGAATGTGATGAGGTTAGTCCATGTATATATGCTTCCAAGGTACCCTGTGCGGGTTGCCGTATCAGGAATCGCAGCTTCGAACGCGAGATTGAATTTGAAATCGAGAATGTTGATCATGAATTGAGTCAGCGCCACGATGGCGGCGATACAAAATACATACTTTCTGATCGATGGAGTATTGAGACTTCCCAGAGGAGATTTTTTTTCTGAAGCTTCTTTTATGCGGGCCGGAGTCGAGAGAAAGAAGATGGCAGGCATGACAACAAAGACCAGCCCTACCCAAAGTACAGACATGAATCCTGCGCTGGCACTCAGAGAGCTTGTGAGTAGACCTCCCAGAATTCCACCGATACTTCCGGCCGCACCCACGGGTCCCACCAATCTTTTAAAATCTTCCCGGGAGAAAGTGACATTCGCATAAGCAAGCAGGAGGTGGACCTGAATGACTATGTAGATCTCTTTCCAGATAAAACTTAAATACGAAATTTCTTTCAATCCCGACTGAAAAACGATTCCGGATATCAAAAAAATCATTGCAGAAAATATCGAAGTCCAGAGGAAGACTTTTTGAACCGGATGATTTTTCTGGAGATGGTTACAGGTAAAAATTGAAATCGAGAGAAAAATGACAGACCAGAAAAGTGCAGCCGGTGAAGACTTTGCTCCGAAAGCCTCAAAAAAAAGTGTCGTCGATACTGCTCGTACCATGGAGTAATTGAACAGCACCATGAAATAGGCTACGAGAAAGAACCAGAGATTTTTCTTAAATGCTTGATCGCGATTCTTGAAGACTTCGAAAAATTTCATTCAGATTTGAGGTAAGAATCACCTTTCTGAATTTCTTCGAAGTCATGCTGATGTTCGAACTGAGTGAAATCGAAAGAAGTTGAGAATTGTGATGTTTTCACTTTATCGCTGCAGAGAACTTTCATGAAATTGAAAAATCTCTCGCGCGTTTCTGAACTCATCAAATGTTCCATCAGGCATGAATCCTTATGGGCCACTTCTTCGTTTACGCCGATGATGTCTTTGAGGAAATAAAACAACAATGTACGGGATGATAAAATTCCGTGAACTGCTTCGTGACCAGAATGGGAAAGAGAGAGAAATTTGCTCTCGTCTTCGATGACGAGTTCACGTTTTTTTAGATTTGTGAGCGCAGTTGAAACTGAACCTTTTGTGAGACCCATTTCGTGAGCAATATCCGTCACACGTGCATAGCCCTTAGCTTCTTTAAGCTTATGAATGGCGAGGAGATAATGAACCATCGAATGAGTGAGATCATTATCGTGAGTGTGCTGGACGCTGAGCTTTTTTTCTAACATGCCCTATAAGTTACTTATCCCCCCTATGAACCGTCAAACGATAAATATTTGTTGCTATCCCTCTGTGAAACCCG